>CAMJIL010000034.1 GCA_946405805.1 uncultured Prevotellaceae bacterium
GTACTGGTGGTGAGATTCGCGACCGTATGGGTGGTGGCGTAGGTTCTTGGCCTATAGCAGGAACTGCTGTCTATATGACATCTTATCCACGTAAGAAGGGCACCAACAATGCTTGGGAACAGAATATGCCTGAGCGTAAGTGGCTCTATCAGACTCCTGAGCAGATACTGATCAAGGCATCTAATGGTGCTTCTGACTTCGGTAACAAGTTCGGCCAGCCACTGATTTGTGGTTCTGTGCTGACATTCGAACATAAGGAGAATAATGAGGAATATGCCTACGACAAGGTGATAATGCTTGCTGGCGGTGTCGGCTATGGCATCAAGCGCGACTGCATCAAGGGCACACCACAGCCTGGCAATAAGGTTGTCGTAATGGGTGGTGAGAACTATCGCATCGGACTTGGTGGCGGCTCTGTATCTTCTGTTGAGACAGGACGCTATTCTTCTGGCATCGAGCTGAATGCCGTACAGCGTGCCAACCCAGAAATGCAGAAGCGTACATACAACGTTATCCGCGCCTTGGGCGAAGAGGAGCAGAATCCTATCGTCTCTATACACGATCATGGTAGTGCAGGCCACGTAAACTGTCTGTCGGAATTGGTGGAAGACTGTGGCGGACTCATCCATATGGACAAGCTGCCTATTGGTGACAAGACACTCAGCGCAAAGGAGATTATTGCCAACGAGTCACAGGAGCGCATGGGCCTGCTTATCGACGAATCAGCCATAGAACATGTACAGAAGATTGCTGACCGTGAGCGTGCTCCAATGTACACTGTCGGAGAGACAACAGGCGACCATCGCTTTGCCTTCGAACAGGCTGACGGCGTAAGACCTTTCGACCTCTCTGTAGATCAGATGTTCGGCTCTTCTCCAAAGACTATCATGGAGGACAAGACTGTTGAACGTAAATATGATGTAGTAACCTATGATGCTTCTGCCCTTGGTGAGCAGACAACACTCAATACAAAACTGACAGAATACCTGAAGCAGGTGCTGCAGCTGGAGGCTGTGGCTTGTAAGGACTGGCTCACCAATAAGGTGGACCGTTCTGTGACAGGCCGCATAGCACGCCAGCAGTGTCAGGGTGAACTGCAGCTGCCACTCTCTGACTGTGGCGTTGTGGCTCTCGACTATACTGGCACAAAGGGTATTGCTACCTCTCTCGGACATGCTCCACAGGCTGCCCTTGCTAACCCAGAGGCTGGTTCTGTACTCTCTGTAGCAGAATCACTCACTAATCTCGTTTGGGCTCATTTGGCAGAGGGTATGGACAGCATCTCACTGAGTGCTAACTGGATGTGGCCTTGTAGAGCACAGGAAGGTGAGGATGCTCGTCTCTATAGCGCAGTTAAGGCGTTGTCTGACTTCTGCTGCGACCTGCATATCAACGTACCAACTGGTAAGGACTCACTCTCTATGACACAGAAATATCCTGACGGAAAGAAGATTGTTTCTCCAGGTACTGTGATTGTTTCTGCTGGTGGTGAGGTTGATGAGATAAACAAGACTGTCTCTCCTGTCATAAAGGATGTGAAGGACAGCCGACTCTACTATATCGACTTCTCATTCGACAAGCTGCAGCTGGGTGGCTCTGCCTTTGCACAGAGTCAGGGAAAGGTTGGCAGCGATGTTCCTACTGTCCAGAATCCGGAATACTTCGCTGATGCCTTCATGGCAATACAGCAGATGATTGGCGAGGGACTTGTTCTTGCTGGTCATGATATCTCTGCCGGTGGTATCATCACTTGTCTCCTCGAGATGTGTTTTGCTAATACAAAGGGTGGTCTCGACATCAATTTCGACAAGATACAGGAAGGTGATATCGTAAAGATTCTCTTTGCTGAAAACCCTGGTGTTGTAATACAGGTTCGCAACAGCGATGCTTCTCGTGTTAAGAAGATTCTGGAGGATGCAGGCGTTGGCTACTGCAAGATTGGTACTCCTTGTGCCGAGCGCAAGATTACTGTCACAAAGACTGTTTCTAACGCTTCTGTTCCTAATGCTCAGATAGCTTCTCGCGAACTGGTATTCGACTTCGACATCGACGAGCTGCGTGATGTATGGTATTCTACCTCTTACCTCCTCGACAGGAAGCAGAGCTTCAACGGCAAGGCTGCTGAACGCTTCGAGAACTATAAGAAGAATCCTGTAACATGGACACTGAAGGGTGATAGCCTCAAGGCTACTCCACGTCCGGAAGGCAAGCGCCCTGTTGCTGCCATCATTCGTGAGAAGGGTACCAACTCTGAGCGTGAGATGGCTTGGTCTTTCTATCAGGCTGGATTTGACGTAAAGGACGTTACAATGACAGACCTCGTAACAGGTCGTGAGACATTGGAAGAGGTTAACATGATAGCCTTCTGTGGTGGTTTCTCTAACTCCGACGTGCTGGGGTCAGCAAAGGGATGGGCTGGCGCCTTCCTCTTCAACCCTAAGGCAAAGGAGGCCCTCGATAAGTTCTACTCTCGAAAGGACACCCTCTCCCTTGGTGTTTGTAACGGCTGTCAGCTGATGGTAGAGTTAGGCTTGCTCAACAATACCACTGCATCAACAAATGCGCGTGACTATGCACAGATGTTGCATAATGACTCTCACAAGTTTGAGAGCACCTTTGTGACACTTCGCATACCACAGAACGATTCTGTAATGTTCGGAAGCCTTTCAGGCGAAGAGATTGGTTGCTGGGTAGCACACGGAGAAGGAAAGTTCCGTCTGCCAATGTCAGAGGATAAGTATAACATTGTTGCAAAATACAACCATCACGAATATCCTGCAAATCCAAACGGTTCTGACTACGATGTAGCAGCCATAGCAAGTGCTGATGGTCGTCATCTTGCTATCATGCCTCACCCAGAGCGCACACAGCATCCTTGGCAGTGTGGATACTATCCTGAAGAGCGTCGTCTTACTGACGAGGTAACACCTTGGCATCAGGCCTTCGTCAACGCACGACTTTGGATTGAAGCACACAAATAAATGTATAAAGACCTTTTTAAAACATTTTTCCGTATCGGCATGTTCACCATCGGCGGTGGATATGCCATGATACCCATCATTGAGGCTGATGTGGTAGATAAGCATCGCTGGCTGAATCGGGAGATGTTCATAGATTTAGTTGCTGTGGCACAGACATGCCCAGGCGTCTTTGCTGTGAATATCTCTATCTTTGTCGGCAGAAAAGTTGGCGGCTTCCTCGGAGCCTTGATGGCAACATTAGGAACAGTGCTGCCTTCATTACTCGTTATACTGCTTATCGCCATGTGCTTGACGCAGTTTTTGGACATACCATGGGTGGCAGCAGCATTCAACGGCATTCGTCCTGCTGTGGTAGCACTCATAGCATCTCCATGCTTCTCTATGGCAAAGCAGGCTAAGATATCATTCCTCAATGCGTGGATACCGATAGTATGCGCATTAGCAATATGGGCCCTTGGAGTAAATCCTATCTATGTATTGCTCGCAGCAGGAGCCTTAGGCTTTATATATGGTGTGTTCATTTCCGACGAATCAACAGTAAAACCACGATTTTAGTAATGCATAATTCTTAACTCTTAACTCTTAACTCCCAAAGTGCTTTTCCTGACACTATTCTATACATTTTTCCTGATAGGACTCTTCGGATTCGGTGGAGGGTATGGCATGTTGTCCCTCATACAACATGAGGTTGTCATCAACCATCATTGGATGTCATCTGCTGAATTCACTAATATCGTGGCAATATCTCAAATGACGCCAGGCCCTATTGGTATCAATAGCGCTACCTATTGCGGCTATACAGCTGTCATGAACCAGACAGGTAACTACTTGCTGAGTATTTTGGGAAGCATCACTTCCACCTTTGCTCTGGTGCTGCCAAGCTTCATACTTATGATGCTCATCAGTATGTTGTTCCTGAAGTATATGGAAAACCATTATGTAAAGATGATATTTGCAGGTCTTCGTCCTGCTGTTGTAGGACTGCTTGCAGCAGCGGCCCTGATGCTTTGCACAGAAGACAACTTCGGCAATCCCATAGACAACAGATGGACATTCTACATCAGCATCTTCATCTTCTTGGCAACATTCATAGGAGTGAAATTTGTTAGGGTCCACCCCATCGCAATGCTGGCACACGCAGCATTCGCAGGACTGCTGCTATTATATTAAGGAATTAAAGCCCTTAATTAAAAATCCCTGAAGTCTTTTGAACCTCAGGGACTTTTTTATTGCTTACTGTTGTTTACACTTTACTCTTTTGGAGCCTGACCTATCAGTTCCATGAACTGGTCAAGTTTTGGAGTTATGATAATCTGTGTTCTGCGGTTTGTTGACTTACCCTTATCTGTATCATTGTCAGCAACAGGGTTGTACTCACCACGACCGCCTGCTGTCAGACGCTTTGGATCTACGCCATAGTCATTCTGCAGTGCCTGTACAACACTTGATGCACGCAGACAAGACAAATCCCAGTTGTTACGGATATTTGGCTGTGAGATAGGTACATTGTCAGTATTACCTTCAATGAGTACATCATAGTCCTTATAGTCCATGATAATCTTCGCAATCTTTGACAATGTAGAGCCAGCAGCCTCGCTAATCTGGTAAGAACCGCTCTTGTAAAGCATATTGTCAGACAGAGAGATGTAAACAACACCCTTCAGCACCTGAATATCAACATCCTTCAGGTCTTCCTTTGACAGAGAACGTGTGAGGTTGTTGGTAAGCACGATGTTCAGTGAGTCGCTCTTTGACTTCACCTCTACCAGATGGCGGATGTACTTGTTTGATTCATTAATCTGGTCAACAAGCTTTGTGATATTTACACTGTTAGCACCAGAGGTTGACAGAGACTGTGCCAAACTTGCCTGCAATGCCTCAGTGTTATTCTTGCATTCATTCAACTGATCCATCAATGCACTGATGCGAGTATTTGCAGATGCCAATGACTCACGGGCATTCTGATACTGGGTATTCAATTCCTTGTTTTCATTCTGGCAATTCTCCAAAACTTTCTTACTTACACAGCTGCTCATGAACATTGTTCCTGCAACAGCAGCTACAAATAATACTTTTTTCATAATCTTAAAAATATTAAAGTAATTATCAATTTCTTATTTAACAACCCCGAAGGGCCTTTTTCTTTAACCTTTAACCGTTAACCTTTAATCTTTAAACTTTAACCGTTAACCTTTAACCGTTACACTAACTCAGTCCCACTATCTCTCCATCTACGACGTTTATGCGTTCCGCCTGTGGTGATTCCGGTAGTCCTGGCATTCTCATTATGTTGCCTGCTATGGCCACTATCATTCCTGCACCAGCGCTGATGACGAAGTCGCGAATTGTAAAGACGAAGTCCTTTGGCACGCCCAGTTTCTTCGGGTCGTCAGAGAAGGAATACTGTGTCTTGGCAATACATACCGCCAGATTTGAATATCCCAAGGTCTCTATCATCTTCAGTTTCTTGAAAGCCAGCGGCAGGTATGTCACCTTCATAGCACCATATATCTGCGTAGCAATCTTCTCTACCTTCATCTTTACATCGTCCTCCTCCTCATACTGATATTTCAGAGGTTTTGAAGGATTGTTCTCTATCTGGTCCACCACTACCCTTGCGAGGTTCTCGGCCCCCTTGCCACCCTCAGCGAAGGCATTGTTCTCTGCAAAGGCAACGCCTAATTCCTCACAGTGCTGGCGAATCATCTGCATCTCCTCATCTGTATCGAAGGCATAGCGATTGAAGCAAACCACAACAGTCTGTCCGAACGACTGTATATTGCGCACATGCTTGTCAAGGTTCTCGAAGCCTTTCTGCAGACCCTCTTTGTTGGGCTCCTTTATATCATTGACGTTAACTCCGCCATGAAGTTTAAGTGCCTGTGTCGTAGCAACCACTACAGTAAGCTTTGGCTGCAGGCCTGCCATACGACATTTTATGTCAAAGAATTTCTCTGCTCCAAGGTCAGCACCAAAGCCAGCCTCAGTAATAACATATTCACCATAAGTCATTGCTGTTCGGGTAGCGATTACCGTATTACAGCCATGAGCTATATTTGCAAACGGGCCACCATGTACGAAGGCAGGAGTATTCTCCGTTGTCTGCACGAGATTAGGATTCAAGGCATCCATCAGCAGGGCAACGATACTGCCTGTGACACCAAGTTCCTTCATAGTGAAGGCTGTACCGTCGTGCTTTATGCCAAGCAGCATATTGTCTATGCGCCTATAGAGGTCTTCAATATCCTTTGCCAGACAAAGTATTGCCATTATTTCTGATGCAGGAGTAATGTCAAAGCCACTCTCCATAGTGATGCCATCGGTCCTGCTACCAAGTCCGGTAACAATATTTCTCAGGTTACGGTCATTGACATCCATCACCCTCTTCCACAATACTGTTTTGAGGCTGAAGCCATCTGCCTGATGCTGGTAGATATAGTTATCCAGCAATGCAGATATCATGTTGTGAGCAGAAGTGATAGCGTGGAAGTCGCCTGTGAAGTGCAGGTTTATCCTTTCCATTGGCAACACCTGTGCATAGCCACCACCTGCAGCACCACCCTTCATACCGAAGCATGGACCCAAAGAAGGTTCGCGAAGGGCTATGACAGCCTTCTTACCTATTTTATTAAGGCCAAGTGACAAACCAATGCTGACAGTCGTCTTACCGATGCCGGCTTTGGTAGGAGTAATAGCAGTGACAAGAATAAGATTGCTCTGTGCAACCTTTTTGTCGTCAATGCAGGTATATGGAATCTTTGCTATGTATTTGCCATATGGCTCAAGCACCTCTTCGGCAATTCCAGCCCTCTTTGCAACCTCTTGAATAGGCTGCAACTTGGTTTCGTGGGCTATTTCAATGTCTGTTTTCATCTGTGTCTGGTTAATAATTGCGCAAGTTTCAAGGTGCAAAGATACTAATTAATATTGAGAGAAACTGAAAAACATACCCTCGTTTAATTATTTTTAAGAATTATCATTCTACATTTTTCAATTATTATTCTTACCTTTGCCGCTGATATCATTTTTTAAACAAAACATATATGAACAATCTACCTGTAATTAAAATCGGTATCGTCGCAGTATCTCGCGACTGTTTCCCCGAGTCATTAGCTGTTAACCGTCGTAAGGCAGTTATCGCAAAGTATGAAGAAAAGTTTGGTAAAGAAAGCATCTACGAGTGTCCTATTACCATTGTAGAGAGTGAGATTCACGCTCAGCAAGCCCTTGAAG
Source organism: uncultured Prevotellaceae bacterium (assembly GCA_946405805.1). Lineage (GTDB taxonomy): Bacteria > Bacteroidota > Bacteroidia > Bacteroidales > Bacteroidaceae > Prevotella. The sequence continues at coordinate 7,215 of CAMJIL010000034.1, forward strand.
ATGTAAAGAAAGCAGGATGTAATGCTCTCTGCGTATATCTTGGCAACTTCGGTCCTGAGATTTCAGAGACCATGATAGCCGACTGGTTCCAGAGCCCAACAATGTTCTGCGCAGCAGCAGAGGAGTCACAGAATGACCTTATCGATGGTCGTGGTGATGCATATTGTGGTATGCTGAATGCCAGCCAGGCCCTGTCACTGCGCAAAACCCGTGCTTACATCCCAGAAGAGCCCGTTGGCGATGCTGCACAGTGTGCAGAGATGATTCACGAGTTCCTGCCAATAGCTCGTGCTATTGTTGGTCTGCAGAACCTGAAGATTATCAGCTTCGGCCCTCGTCCAAACAACTTCCTTGCTTGTAATGCACCTATCCGCGCTCTGTACGATCTCGATGTTGAGATAGAAGAAAATTCAGAGCTCGACCTATTGGAAGCATTCCAGAAGCATCAGGGCGACCCACGCATCGACGATGTAGTAAAAGACATGGCAGCAGAATTGGGTACAGGCAACAAAATACCTTCTGTTCTGCCAAAACTCGCTCAGTATGAGCTGACCCTTCTTGACTGGATAGAAGCTCACAAGGGCTCACGCAAGTACGTTGCTATGGCAAATAAGTGCTGGCCTGCATTCCAGACAATGTTTGGTTTCGTACCTTGCTATGTGAACAGTCGTCTGACAGGTCGCGGAATTCCTGTAGCATGCGAAGTAGATATTTATGGTGCACTGTCAGAGTATATCGGCACTTGCATCACTCAGGATGCAGTAACACTTCTTGACATCAACAACTCTGTACCTCAGGATATGTATGAAGAGAGTATCAAGGGTAAGAAGTTCGAATGTGACACATATACTGACAAGGAAATCTTCATGGGATTCCACTGTGGCAATACAGCATCCAGCAAGGTATGCAACTGCCAGATGTGCTTCCAGCGCATTATGGCACGTGCTCTGCCAGTAGAGGTAACCAACGGTACTCTTGAGGGTGATTTGAAGCCAGGAAAGGCAACTGTTTACCGCCTGCAGTCAACAGCAGACACCAAACTGCGTGCATACATCGCACAGGGTGAGATTCTACCTGTTGCAACACGTTCTTTTGGTAGCATCGGAACATTCGGCATTAAGAACATGAGCCGTTTCTATCGTCATGTCCTCATTGAGAAGCACTATCCACACCATGCTGCTGTTATGTTTGAGCATGCAGGAAAGTATCTCTGGGAAGTACTGAAATACATGGGCATACCAGTTGAGGAGATAGACTACAATTTCCCAAAGGGCAACTACTATCCAACAGAGAACCCTTTCGTATAAAACTTTGAAAGTTATAATCAAGAAATTGTATCGAGGGTGTGTCAAAATAGGCACGCCCTCTTTTTTGTCTTCGCTTACTCGTTACATTGCCGATGGATTTGAGAACAGGTTCTCAGGGAAACTGAAAAACAAGTTTTCATTTTCAAATCTTCTAAAGAGATTTAACCATCAGCGAAGTTGCTCACGCTCGATAGAGTTCAAACAAGCTTGACTCTTTACTCGCTTACTCGCAACTTTGGCACGGTATTTGCATAATGATTTGCAGAATAATTAAAAAATCAGAAAACAACAATAATAATTCATTTAAAAATTATTTAAGACAATGAACATTCAACCATTAGCAGACCGCGTGCTGATTAAGCCAGCTGCGGCAGAAGAGAAGATTGGCGGCATCATTATTCCTGATACTGCAAAGGAAAAACCACTGAAGGGTGAAGTAGTTGCTGCAGGCAACGGTACAAAGGACGAGGAAATGATACTGAAGAGTGGCGACACAGTACTCTACGGCAAATATTCTGGCACAGAACTGGAATTTGACGGAGAGAAGTATCTCATCATGCGTCAGTCTGACGTTTTGGCAATTATAAAGTAATAATAAGGTAAAAAGAAATAATCATGGCAAAAGAGATTAAATTCAATACAGATGCCCGCGAGGCACTGAAGAAAGGCGTTGACCAACTGGCTAATGCCGTAAAGGTTACACTGGGTCCTAAAGGACGTAACGTCGTTATTGAGAAGAAGTTTGGTGCACCACAGATTACAAAGGATGGTGTTACTGTTGCTAAAGAGATAGAACTGGAAGACAAGTTCGAGAATACTGGTGCTCAGTTGGTTAAGAGCGTTGCTTCAAAGACTGGCGACGATGCCGGTGATGGTACTACTACTGCTACTATTCTGACTCAGGCTATTGTTAATGAGGGTCTGAAGAATGTAACAGCTGGTGCTAATCCTATGGACCTGAAGCGTGGTATCGACAAGGCTGTAGGCTCTGTAGTAGAATATATCAAGAAGAATGCAGAGCAGGTTGGCGACAACTATGACAAGATAGAACAGGTGGCTACTGTTTCTGCCAACAACGACCCTGAAATCGGTAAGCTCTTGGCTGACGCTATGCGTAAAGTCAGCAAGGATGGTGTCATCACAATCGAAGAGAGCAAGTCTCGCGACACTTCTATCGGTGTTGTAGAGGGTATGCAGTTCGATCGTGGCTACCTGTCTGGCTACTTCGTTACTGATACAGAGAAGTTGGAGTGTGTAATGGAGAATCCTTACATCCTCATCTACGACAAGAAGATTTCTGCACTGAAAGACTTTTTGTCAATACTGCAGGCTGCTGCTGAAAGCGGACGTGGACTGCTGCTCATAGCAGAGGATGTGGACAGCGAGGCTCTGACAACATTGGTTGTAAACCGTCTGCGTGGCGGATTGAAGATTTGTGCTGTCAAGGCTCCTGGCTTCGGCGACCGTCGCAAGGCTATGTTGGAGGATATCGCAGTACTTACTGGCGCAACTGTTATCTCTGAGGAAAAGGGTCTGAAGCTGGATCAGGCTACACTGGAAATGTGTGGTACAGCTGACAAGGTGACTATCTCTAAGGATAACACCATCATCGCTGGTGGCAGTGGCGACAAGGCTGCTATTGCTGAAAGAGTAAACGGCATCAAGAAGGAGATTGAGATTTCTACATCTTCTTACGACAAGGAGAAGCTGCAGGAGCGTCTTGCAAAGTTGGCTGGCGGTGTTGCTGTTCTCTATGTTGGTGCTAACAGCGAGGTTGAGATGAAGGAGAAGAAGGATCGCGTTGACGATGCTCTCTGCGCTACTCGTGCAGCTATCGAGGAAGGTGTTGTTGCCGGTGGTGGTACAACATACATCCGTGCTCTGGAGGCTCTCAGCAATCTTAAGGGTGACAATGCTGACGAACAGACAGGTATCAACATCGTAGTTCGCGCCATCGAAGAGCCTTTGCGCCAAATTGTCAGCAATGCTGGTGGAGAAGGTGCTGTGGTAGTACAGAAGGTACGCGAGGGCAATGGCGACTTTGGCTACAATGCTCGCACAAACACCTTCGAGAACATGCGTAAGGCTGGCATCATAGACCCTGCCAAAGTGGCACGTGTAGCTCTTGAGAACGCTGCTTCTATCGCTGGAATGTTCCTGACTACAGAGTCTGTAATATGTGACAAGCCTGCACCAGAACCAGCAATGCCAATGGGCGGCGCCCCAGGCATGGGAGGAATGATGTAGACCCTCCCCTGCCCTCCCTTAAAGGGAGGGAGATTGTTAACGGTTAACGGTTAAAGGTTAAAGGTTAAAGGTTAAAGGTTGAAACCTGTAATCGGCTCTGCCGCTTCGCTAGTCGAAGAAACTTGAAACTTGAAACCAGAAACTTAAAGGTAAGCCTTTAGATACTTACCAGTAATACTTTCACTAATATTGATTATCGCTTCTGGAACCCCAGAGGCGATAATTTTTCCTCCCCTGTCACCACCTTCCGGACCTAAGTCGATAATATGGTCGGCACACTTGATGACATCCATATTATGCTCTATGACAACAATAGTATGTCCACGCTTCAACAATTCGTCGAAGGCATGAAGGAGTTTCTTAATATCATGAAAATGGAGACCTGTTGTAGGCTCATCGAAGATAAACATCGTAGGAGCCTGATTCTCCATACCTATATAATAAGCCAGCTTTACACGCTGGTTCTCACCACCTGACAGTGTGGATGATGACTGTCCCAACTGTATATATCCCAAACCAACATCAGAGAGGGGCTTCAGTTTGTCAGTAATTGCTTTTTCACCATCAAAAAAGGCAATGGCTTCATCGACTGTCATATCGAGGACCTCAGAGATATTCTTCTCCTTATATCTCACCTCTAACACATTATGCTGGAAACGCTTTCCATGACAGGCATCACAAGTAAGCTGAAGGTCTGCCATAAATTGCATCTCAACAGTTACGACACCTGCTCCTTTACACTCTTCGCAACGTCCCCCTTCAGCATTAAAGGAGAAGTGGGCAGGAGTAATGCCAAGTTGCTTTGCTAATGGTTGTGAGGCATAGAGCTGACGAATGGCATCGTAGGCCTTGATGTATGTGGCAGGATTGGAACGAGTGCTTTTGCCTATAGGATTCTGGTCAACCATCTCGACATACTCCACACCATAATCCTTCGGATTACGGCTAACCATCGGGAATAATATCCCTCGCACAAGACTTGACTTTCCAGAGCCGCTGACACCAGTGACAACTGTCATCACATTAAGAGGGAAATCAACATCTACATTCTTAAGGTTATTGAGAGATGCTCCCTTGACACTTACGACTCTGTTCCAAGGTCTTCGTGATGTAGGAACAGGAATGGTATCTTTACCTGTAAGATAATTGATAGTATGGGATGTGACAGAGGTTTTTGACTTTGCCAAGGACTGTATCTTCTCAGGTGTGCCTTCGAAGACTACCTGACCACCAAAAGTTCCAGCATCCGGACCAATGTCTATGATATAGTCGGCAGCACGAAGTATCTCTTCATCATGTTCTACTACAACAACAGTATTGCCTATCTGCTGTAGTTTTCTCAATACATTGATAAGCCTTTCTGTATCTCGCGAATGCATACCAATACTGGGTTCGTCGAGTATATAAAGGCTACCTACCAAAGAAGAGCCTAAAGAGGTAGTAAGATTTATCCTCTGACTTTCGCCGCCAGAGAGTGTATTAGATGGTCTGTTAAGAGTTAGATATCCAAGACCTACATCGAGAAGGAATTGTATGCGGCTGTTAATTTCTTTCAGCAGACGTTCTGCCACCTGGCTGTCGTGCTCAGATAGTTTCAAGGATGTCAGCCACTCATACAAATCGATGATAGGCATATCTACCAACTCCTGAATATTCTTGCCTGCAATCTTTACATAGCCAGCTTCCTTACGCAATCTTGTTCCGTTGCAATCAGGGCATATTGTCTTGCCCCTATAGCGGCTGAGCATCACACGATATTGAATCTTATACTGATTCTCACGCACCATGCGGAAGAAATTATCGATGCTGGCAACTTCATATTTATCTAATCCGGCATCACAAGGCAATCCGTGCCACAGCCACCCCTTATGCTCTTCAGAAAGGTCTTTGTAAGGAGTAAATATTGGGAAATTGTCTATCTCCGCCCTACGAATGAAATATCGTTTCCACTCCCCCATCTTCTCGCCCTTCCAGCATTGCACACAGCCATCATAGACACTAAGAGTCGGATCTGGGATAACTAACGACTCATCGATACCCATAATCTTGCCAAATCCTTCACAGGTAGGACAAACACCAACAGGAGAATTAAAGGAGAAAAGGTTATCGGAGAGTTCCTCAAAGGTGATGCCATCACACTCCAAACGAGTACTGAACTCTTCCAAAGTATCGTTGTCGGGGAAATACAGGGCACATTCGCCTTGTCCCTCATAGAAAGCTGTTTCTGTAGAATCAGTAAGACGGGATATTGTTTCATTTTTATCGCTGACTTTCAATCTGTCAACAACAAGGTATATCTTTCCATCTACCTCCTGAGTACGCTCGAAGCCCTGCATGCGCTCTGCCTCCAGCTGTTCCTCCACTGTACGCCCTTTCGTTACTTTTAGCGGAGAAAGAAGCATAAACTTCTCACTTTCTGCATGCGACAGCATAGCTGCCACGACATCATCGGCAGTATGTTTTTTTACCTCATTGCCAGAAACGGGAGAATAGATTTTTCCGATGCGGGCAAATAAAAGACGCAGGAATTCATATATCTCAGTAGAAGTACCTACTGTAGAACGCGGATTGCGGGCAATAACTTTCTGCTCTATCGCAATCGCAGGTGGCAAACCTTTTATATAATCACACTCAGGTTTGCTCATGCGTCCCAAGAACTGGCGTGCATAAGCAGAAAGACTTTCCACATAACGCCTTTGTCCCTCAGCATACAAAGTATCAAAGGCAAGGGATGATTTTCCCGAGCCACTGACACCAGAGATGACAACGAACTGATTACGCGGAATATCTACAGACAAATTCTTGAGGTTATTAACCCTCGCACCTTTTATCTGTATAACATCTTTTTCCATTGAGACTGATTGTGGGGAAATGATTACCCCCCGACATTGTCGAGGGGATTTTCAGTTGCGGTGCGTACGGGACTCGGACCCGTGACCTCCAGCGTGACAGGCTGGCATTCTAACCAACTGAACTAACGCACCTTCCTTATATGTTGCAATTAGAAAAAGTCGTTTTTCTTAATTGCGGTGCAAAGGTAATATATTTTTCTCAAACTACCAAATAAATCAACACTTTTTAACAGTCTAATGACTCTTTCATGTCAATTTCTGCTCCTTGTGTATCTACGAACCTATATTGCAGGAATGCAAGTTCCTGAGATGGCACAACCTTCACAGCCCACTTATATTTCCATATCCACTGTCTCTTTATGCTCCATATACCTTTATTTATATATGCATATACATAAGGATGAACATAGAGTGTAAAGCGCTTGATTCCGAAATTTACAAGTCTTTCAATCTTTCTCTCCAGCGTATCCACAAAAAGAATACTGCTTTTTATCTTACCCTTTCCGTGACAAACAGGACACTCTTCATCAACAACAACATCCATTACAGGACGAACACGCTGGCGCGTAATCTGCATCAGGCCGAATTTGCTCAATGGCAGGATATTGTGCTTGGCGCGATCCTTCTGCATATTCTTACACATGCGCTCATACAGCAACTGACGGTCTTCTGCAAGATGCATATCAACAAAATCTACGACGATAATGCCACCCATATCACGCAGTCGGAGCTGTCTTGCCAATTCGTCAGCAGCACCAAGGTTCACATCAAGAGCATTTGCCTCTTGTCCCTCAACACCACGCGAGCGGTTGCCACTATTGACATCAACAACATGCATAGCTTCTGTATGTTCGATGATGAGATAAGCTCCACGAGAATAGTTTACAGTTGTTCCGAAAGAAGATTTGAGCTGTTTTGTGACATCAAAGTTGTCAAAGATTGGTAACGTACCAGTATATCTCTTCACTATTCCTACCTTATCAGGAGCAATAAGCGACACATAATCCTTCACCTCCTGGAATACAGCGTCATCATTGACATAGATATTCTCATAGGTAGGATTAAAGAGATCACGAAGGAGGGAAACGGCACGAGAGGTTTCTTCAAACACTAATGCTGGACGCTTCTGACCCTTTTGGGCTGTTTGAATACGTTTGCACGTCTCCTCCCAACGGGAAAGGAGCACTGAATATTCGTTTGTAAGTTCTTCTGCTCGCAACCCTTCTGCAACAGTACGAATTATGACACCATAATTCTTTTTGTTAACCTTCTGAATAATCTGCTTCAGACGGGTACGCTCTGCACCATTCTTTATTTTTGACGAAACATTAACCTTTTCGCCGAAAGGTATTAACACAAGAAAGCGCCCCGCGAAAGATATCTCACCAGAAAGTCGAGGACCCTTTGTAGAAATTGGTTCTTTGACAACCTGAACAAGTACATCCTCACCCTGTTTAAGTGTTTTGGCTACACTACCCTCTTTTGGCAGATCCTCTAGACGAGTAGCTTTTGAAAAGGGGAAAGGATTCTTAAAATCGCTTGCCAGCTGTTTGAGATATTTATCCAGAGAGGCGTATTGAAGTCCGAGGTCAAGATAATGGAGGAAAGCATCTCGTTCATACCCAACGTCCACAAAGCATGCATTAAGTCCAGGCATTATCTTCTTGACTTTTGCCAAGTAGATATTACCCACACAAAAAGATGCCCCGCGAGGTACGTTTTGGTACTCTACGAGACTCTTATCTTCCAGTAATGCTATGGAGATATCTTTCTCCTTTGCCTCAATAATGACTTCGCTCGTCACGAGTTAGTTAGTTTGGTTAAACTACTACTTATTTGCTCTTATGACGATTCTTTCTCAGTCTTTTTTTACGCTTGTGAGTAGCCATCTTGTGGCCCTTTTTCTTTTTTCCGTTTGGCATAGTAATAAATATTTAAGAAATTAATCTTTTGCTGTTACATCTTCACCTTTCATGCGTTGCTGAAAACTCTTTGCAGGCTTAAAACCTGGATAGTTGTGTGCAGGAACTATGACAGAGGTATTCTTTGTTATATTACGTCCAATCTTCTGCGCACGTTTCTTTACAACGAAAGTGCCAAAGCCACGGAGGTAAACATTTTCCTCTTCACACATTGCATCCTTTACAACCTTCATGAAAGCCTCCACACATACAGAAACATCAGTTTTCTGTACTCCTGTAAGAGTGGATATCTCGTTGACAATATCTAATTTTGTCATATTTTCTAGCTGTGTTTTTAAATTTCGGCTGCAAAGGTACAAAAAAAAATTGGAAGATAAAGGAGATATGACTGTAAAAGAGAAAGAAGGAAGATAGTTTTAAGGTTTCTTAACAGTTTCAAAGCAACCTATATCATGTGTCAGGTCTGCATATCGTTCATTACCATTACGATCAGTAGTCAGAGTAAAGCTTGCATTTGCCTTTGATATAGGAAGAGTATTCTCCTTTGGAGTAAAGTTATAGAAGAAGTTATAAGTATCAAACAAAACAAAACTGTTTTCAGGTGAAAAGTCTGTATTATTCACATCCTCAAATATACAATTCTCAAACATATACTGATAATCCGGAGTAGCAGCAGTACGCAGGATACATGTATTGAAAGCTGCATTTAGTTTTTCCTCTCCTTCCTTATTCTCACTCCACAGCATCACATCATCAGCATACCCTTTAATAAGGCTGTTATATACTCGAAGAGTAAACGGATACTTCAAGTCACCACTCTTATTAAGGAATGACATTGCTGCACCTCTTGCAGAATCGAATGGATAATACTGTGCTATGGTACAATGGGTCATTGTAACATCTCCGCCCAACAGTTTTACACAATCGTCAAAAGTATTACTGATTTGAGTATTCTCCATAACAATCTTGCATGATTTTGCTTCCAGGCCTACACCTTTTGTATTATGTATTGTGGTATGTTTCAAGGTGAGCATTGTCTGGTCTTGATTCTTTGCAGAGTCGCAGACTATGGCATCTGTTGCTCCATGAATATCTACATAATCAAAGGAATTGTCATGAGAGATATCATAAAAATGTATTCCTCCCCACTGACCTGGGTTGTTATCGTAGGTAAGGTTTGAGACCATCCTGTCTAAACGGTCACACCTCAGCGTTACTTCATTTTTCTTTGTTTCTTCATTCTTCTGGCCCTCAATCTTAAGAGAACCTTTAACATCTATGCCGGCGTCAGAATGAAAATACATCGTTGTGCCCTTGGCAATGGTAACAACAGCATTGGTATCAACAGTAAGTTTACCATAAACGACAACAGGTTTTCCTTTGACATTGCTGATGACAGAATCTTTCTTGAGCGTAGCATTCTTCATAAGGATAGCATCCCACGAATAGGCATTAAGAGTAACATACTGAACAGTACCATTTTCCAACTGGAACATCAGGCGGTCTTCAACGAGTTTTGGTATTGTATCACCATTATTTCTTGATGTCAATTCCACAAAGACACGAAGAGAGTCGCCTTCTCTCAGTTCCATATCGCTAACCTGGAAGCCAGCATCACTTCCAAGATAAGAACCATTGACATTCACCCTGAAACCAGTCTGATTCATCCTTTCAAGATATACTCTCGAAATACGGATACCATCACCACTGTTGTTGTAAACCATAAGGGTTTTGTGTGGTGTCGGAACTGTTGAGAAACAGGTATCTAATGACAGTACAGCTTCTTCAAATGTCAAAGTGCCTGATCCGAAAGTATCTTTATCGTTACAGGAAACGAGGAAAGAAGACACACAGAAGAATGCTACTATGGATATGATTATTCTTATACACTTCATATGTTAGAATAACGCAGTTCAAGAATGTTTATTGTATTATCAGAACAAGCAACATTATGGCTTATGCGATGCCCAGGCAACCAGATAATCTCCCCATTGGCATCACACACGACACATTGCTCTTGTCGCTCGTCCATATCTATCTTCTTGTCTGTCAGAAAATCACTTATAAGTTTTGAGCATCCTTTCATACCATAGGGCTTAAAACGGTCTCCCTGCTGAATACGACGAATTACTAGTGGAGTGACCACCTTGTCAGCATCCAAAGTAGCGACAAATGGTTCTTTGCTAGGTTTAAAATCGTCACTCTTAGGGTAGGAACTGACAACCAGTTGTCCGTTCTCCTTAACATCAGACATTTTGGGACGTTCTGCTTTCCATCTACCATTGGCAATAGCCTCTATCTGCTTTGAAGTAAATCCCAATGGCTTTAGGATTTTAAAGATATCCAGTTCTGTAGATTGTCCTCCGCTCACCACAGATTCTGCCTCTTGAAGAAAGTGCATTGTCTTTGCAAGATTTTTGCGGGCAGTTGGAAAGATTTCTTCCATAAGAGGCAGCAATTGTAGCCTTATCTTATTGCGAATGGCATCAGTTTCCAGATTTGTGCTGTCTGTAATATAGTCCTGTTTTCTCAGGGCCAGATAATCAAGAATCTCCTGACGGGTCATATCGAGCAATGGGCGTACGATATACCCATTGCGATGTTTCATGCCTGTCAAACCAGAAATTCCTGTACCCCTCATCAGATTCATCAGCATGGTTTCTATATTGTCATCCTGATGATGTGCCACAAGAATCTCTTCAGCATTTAACTTCTGTCGCATTTCCTCAAACCAAGCATAACGCAACTCACGCGCTGCCATCTCTATACTCACCTTATGTTTTTTGGCATAGGCATTAGTATCAAAATGTTTTACGTGCAATGGTACATTATATTTCTCACAAAGATTACGACAAAAGTTCTCATCGCGGTCACTCTCGTCACCACGTAAATGGAAATTGCAATGCAGAGCCTCAACAGTCTCTCCTTTCTCAATGGTTTTCAGGAGAAGACATACAGAATCGGCACCACCTGATAATGCTACAATTTTCATTCTATGTAAAGAACCAATCCTTTGAGATATTCTCCTTCTGGATGGTAGATGTTTATTGGATGGTCTGCAGGCTGATGAAGCTGATGGAGAATTCTTATCTTCCTGCCACTTTGTGCTGCAGCAGTAAATATGGCATTTCGGAAGTTATCCTTTGTAACGACCTGCGAGCACGAGAAGGTAAAGAGTATTCCTCCTGGAGCAATCTTCTCCATTGCCTTTGCATTAAGGCGGGTGTAACCCTTTAGGGCGTTATGTAATGCACCCCTGTGTTTTGCGAATGCTGGAGGGTCAAGGATTATAAGGTCGTATGGAGATTGCGTATCAGGAGTGTTACCATCTGGTATATTAGACAGGAATTTAAAAGCATCCTCACAGAAGGCCTTATGTCTGGTGTCATTAGGGAAGTTCAATTCTACATTGCTGTTTGTCAATGCGATAGCCTTCTCTGACGAGTCAACAGAATGTACCACTTCTGCCCCACCCCTCATGGCATAGAACGAGAAGCCGCCAGTATAACAGAACATATTTAATACACGCCTGCCAGCAGAATATTTTTCGAGCAAAGCACGATTCTCACGTTGATCTACAAAGAAGCCTGTCTTCTGTCCTCGTAGCCAGTCAACATGAAATTTCAGACCATTTTCGATGGCGATATCGTCTTTTGTTTCTCCATACAGGAATCCATTGACCACTTCCTCCTTGAATGGTAATGTCATCTCACTCTTGTAATATACATTCTCGATGCTGTCAGACAGAACAGCCATCAGGGCCTTTCCTATTTCCTTTCGACATACATGCATACCTATTGAGTGAGCCTGCATCACAGCAGTCTTACCATATATATCTATTATCAGTCCTGGCAGACAGTCTCCCTCTCCATGAACTAAACGGTAGGCATCCGTCTGTGCGCCAAAATTCATTCTGCGTCGCACATCAAGGGCTACACGGAGTCTCTGTTGCCAATATCCTTCATCAATAGGTTCGTCGTCAAAGGTCAATATTCGCACCATGATAGAGCCACGTTGGAAATGTCCGCGTGCTATAAAATCACCATCATGAGTGATAACATCCACAATATCTCCTTCTTCTATGCCATCATCCATACGATCTATGGCCCCAGAGAATACCCATGGGTGAAAACGCTTCAGGGACTCTTCCTTCCCCCTTCGTAAATATACCTTCTTTAATAACGACATTCCTATTTTTTTTCGTTTTCGTTTTCGTTTTGGTTTTCGTCGATTATTTTTTCCAAAAAATAATCTTTCGTTTCCTTCAATCGCATATATTCTTCATAAAGCATGATACATGCCCAGGCGTCAGTAGCAGCATAGTCCTGCTGTTTTGTGCTTAGTACATCAGCTTCCCAATTGGACAGTTGTTCGCGCTTCGAAATCCTTTGTCCAAAGATGTTGGCATATAGTTTTGCGAGGCTGGTGTCTTCGATGCCTAACTCTTGCATGTGCTCCTGCAATTCAAAGAAACCTTGTGGCTTAAAATCTCCCAATGCCTTCAGCTGACGCACATCATCATCCCAAGAGAGTCCTATCTTCTTTACCTTTTTCGTCTCAAGAAGTTTTTTGACTGCAGGACAGAGACCGAATCTGTTCAGGCGGAACAGGAAACAGGTATCACGAGTGCTGACCTGTAACAATGACACCTTATTCTGATGTCCTTTCGTAAAACTTGGACGTGTCTCTGTATCAAAGCCTAATATGTCAGCCGTCATGAGATAATTGACAGCCTTATTAGCCTCCGACTCTGTAAGAATCACCACAATGCGTCCTTTAAAGACAACCCTCGGAAGATCTTTTATCTTTGTCTTATCGTATTTTGAATATACCTTCTTCAATTAGAATTGCTCTAATATTTGAATACGTTTCGATGTCTCAGGGTGAGTAGCAAACATGCTGTTAAAGAATCCCTGAAGACCACTACTGAAAGCATGTGGCTTGATAATAAAGAGCTGTGCCACATCCTCACGTTCTACATTCTGCAATCCAGGAGCACCGCTAATCTTCTTTAGTGCTGATGCCAGCGCCAATGGATTACCACACAATTCTGCTCCACCTGCATCTGCCATATATTCCCTTTTACGGCTTATGGCAAAACGGGTCAGCAATGTAAAGAAATATGCTATGGCGCTACAAACAAGGCCCACAAGCATTATCACTATTGTTCCTGCACCATTGTTGCGTCTGTCCCTGTTACCTCCACTGAACATAATGTGGTTGAACATCATTCGCATTACCATACTCATTATGGTAGATACTATTCCCACAAAGATAATGGAAGTAATCAGCAGTCGTGTGTCACGATTACGTATATGTGTCAGTTCGTGGCCTATGACTCCTGCCAGTTCTTCATCATTCAGAAGATTCAGCAATCCTGTTGTAACAGTTACTGTATATGTCTTCTTGTTGATGCCAGAAGCAAAAGCATTAAGCATATCGTCATTTACAACATTTATCTGTGGCATATCCATACCACATGTCATGCAGAGGTTTTCGACGATATTATATACTCTTGGATTCTCACGACGTTCCAAAGGACGTGCATTGGTAGCATGGGCTATCATAGAGGTGTTAGCAAAATAAGCTATAGCGAACCATATTCCCACACCAATGATAACCCAAGGAAGGGCACCAAGGAAATACATATTCACTTCCTGCCATGATACTTCGTTAACCCATTCCCCAGCATTGTTAGGGTAACCGCCATTAAGATAATTAACGACTGCTAAAAACACATACACCATGCCCAGCAAGATGCACGGAAAGAGCAGGAGCAATAGGAAACTCATCCTATTGTTCCTGTCTATCTGACTTTGTATTCCAACGTATTTCACGCTTTAACTTTTAATTCTTAGTTTCAAGTTTCAGGTTTCAAGTTTCAGGTCTTTAACCGTTAACCTTTAACCATTAAAACTTCACCTCTGGTGCTTTCTCAATAGCAGCACGCTGCTCTGGTGCCACTTCGAACATAGGCTCTTTGTGGAAACCGAACATATTGGCAATCAGGTTATTAGGGAATGACTGCACAGAATTATTCAGTTCCTTAGTAGCACTGTTAAAGAAGCGACGAACAGCAGCGAGTTTGTTCTCTATGTCAGCCAACTCACTCTGCAGCTGCATGAAGTTCTGGTTAGCCTTCAAATCAGGATAGTTCTCCACACTGACCTTCAAACCAGCCAAAGCACTTGACAGCATATTGTCTGCTGCCACCTTGTCATTTACACTCTGAGCACTCATGCAAGCACTACGAGCTGCTGTGATGCGCTCCAGGAGCTCCTTCTCATGAGTAGCATAACCCTTTACTGTATTCACCAGCTGGGGAACAAGATCATAACGCTGCTGAAGCTGAACATCAATGTTAGCAAAAGCATTTTCACGATTGTTGCGAAGTCTTACGAGAGAGTTGTATGCTCCTACCAACCATAAGACAATCACTGCAACTACAATAAGAATAATAACTAATGTTGACATAATCTTTTTATTTTAAATTTGTTTTCAAATTTTTCGTTTTCGTTTTCGTTTTCGTCTTCGTTTTCGTTCTATTCAATTTGCAAATATACAACATTTATGCCATTTATTATGCTCACGACTCTTATGATTATATTAAATAAAGTGAAAAACGCCAAAAAACTTGTCTATTTCCAAGAAAAACACTATTTTTGCCACGATAATTTTGTATCTACAAAAAACTAACCAATTAATATTAATTATTTTTTAAGATGAAAAAACTTATTCTTTCTTCTTTTCTTTTGGCAGCAGCATTGAATGTTGGTGCTATAAACAAAATGAAGGTAAATGTCTCAAAGCCAGGTGCCCCAGTACAAAGCACTATGTATGGTATTTTCTTTGAGGACATCAACTATGCAGCTGATGGCGGTCTTTATGCTGAACTGATTATGAACCGCTCATTTGAGTATCCTAATGCCTTTGCCGGCTGGGATATCTCTGGCAAGGTTTCACTAAAGGATGATGGTCCTTTCGACAAAAATCCACATTACGTACGCCTGGCACCTTCCGGACACAGCGACAAGCATACTATGATTGAGAATCATGGTTTCTTTGGCATTGGTGTAAAAGGTGGCGAAGAATATCGTTTCTCTGTATGGGCTCGTGTACCAAACGGTGGTACTTCCAAGTTGTATATCGACATTGTTGACAATGCCACTATGAGCGACGACCAGAAGCTGGGCAGTGGCAGCGTAGAGGTCAGCGGCAGCGAATGGAAGAAATATACAGCCATTATCAAGCCAAAGCGCACCTATGCAAAGGCTCACGTCCGCGTTTGGGGTGACAGCAAGACAACAACAGATGTTGAGCATGTGTCACTCTTCCCGGTAAAGACATGGAAAGGCCGCGAGAATGGTATGCGTCAGGATTTGGCACAGGCTCTTGCAGACCTGAAACCTGGTATCTTCCGCTTCCCTGGCGGATGTATCGTTGAAGGTACAGACCTTGCAACCCGCTATCAGTGGAAGAATACTGTAGGACCAGTTGAGAATCGTCCTCTCAACGAAAACCGTTGGCACTACACATTTACAAGCCGTTATTTCCCTAACTACTTCCAAAGCTATGGACTAGGCTTCTTTGAGTTCTTCCAGCTGTGTGAAGACTTCGGATGTGATGCTCTTCCTGTCCTTTCCTGCGGATTAGGATGTCAGTTCCAGAATGCAGTAGATAAAGGAAAGGAAACAGTTGCTCTCGAAGACCTTGATCCATACATTCAGGATGCCCTCGACCTCATAGAGTTTGCTAATGGCGGCACAGATACAAAGTGGGGTAAGGTGCGCGCTGATATGGGACACCCAGCACCATTCAACCTCAAATTCATGGGTATCGGTAATGAGCAGTGGGACTATAAAGACAATCCTGTCTTCACAGAGCGTCTGAAGAAGTTCCTCGATGTTCTAAAGAAGAAGCACCCAGAAATCAAGTATATCGGCACAACAGGTCCTGACTCAGAGGGTTGGAAGTTCGACCTGCTCCAGCCAAAGATGAAAGAGCTGAAGGTTGACCTCTATGATGAGCACTTCTATCGTAATGAGGATTGGTTCCTCGACAAGGTAAACCGTCATCGCTATGACAACTATGACCGCAAGGGTCCGAAGATTTTCGCTGGCGAATATGCATGTCACGGGAAAGGCAAGAAGTGGAACCACTTCAATGCAGCACTTATGGAGGCAGCGTTCATGACAGGTTACGAGCGCAACTGCGATATCGTACATATGGCTACCTATGCCCCACTCTTCGCACACGTTGAGGGATGGCAGTGGAGACCAGACGCTATATGGTATGACAACCTCAATTCCTTCAAGACCTGTTCTTATTATGTACAGCAGCTCTACAGTCTCTATAAGGGTACCAACGTACTTCCTATGACTATGGATGGTAAGCCTATTGCAGGTGATGAAGACCAGAATGGTCTCTCTGCTTCTGCTGTTGTAGATAAGAAAGAGAAGGCTGTATATATAAAGGTGGCAAATGTCAGCGACCAGACACAGCAGATTATGGTAGAGCTGAAGGGCCTCAAGGGAGTAAGCAAGAATGTGAAGGTTATCTCCCTGTCAAGCGATGACCCTGTAGCAGAGAATTCCATCAAGAATCCTGAGAAGATTAAGCCACAGGAAGGTATGGTAACCCTCGACGGCACAACACTCAATGCAGATATTCCAGCAAAGTCATTCGCAGTGTATGTAATAAAGTAATAGTTAAGAACGATAGACAATGGCGCAAGATGGAAACATCCTGCGCCATTATCTATTAAGCTATCTCTGTTACTTTAGTGTGTTGCTGTTTCTTCTTTGTATAGCCAGTGGGCTGCACAGCCATGCTCTGCTTCGTAGTCCATTCTCTCGGAGCGTATCTGTATCTCTATCCAGTTGCAGTCCGGGCCCATCACTGTCATCTGCAATGCCTGATAGCCTGATGGCTTCGGATGGGTCACCCAATCCTTAATACGGTCAGGGTGGATGCGATAAAGCATAGCAATGATATTGTAGATGCGGAAACAATACAGCTTCTCTACATCAACGTTTTCTGCCAATACTATATTCTCCGGCACCTTATAGACTATTCGCGTAGCAAAGAGGTCATACACATCGTCAAACTCTTTGTGGTCTATGCGCATCTTTCGCCAGATGCTATAAACGGACTTCATGCGATACTGGAAATCGTACACTACGCCAGCATCGTCGAGCATAGCTTTTATCGGAAGGGCGAAGGTCTTAAAGACTACCTCACACATAGCTTCCGAGTCTGCCAGTAACTGCTTCAGCTTTTTATAGTCCTCAGGATAGCCTATGCGAACGCATGTGTCCTGCATCTCTTTCTGGTGACTATTCATAGCCAACCGCTCTGCTACAGGCACCACATTGTCAAGAATGTCATTGACAATCTTCTGGGTTTCTTCGCTGTCCAACTGCTCACCAGCATCAAAACGCCTGGCATAGGAACGCAAAGAATTCAGCTTGTCATTGACATAATCGACCTGCTTTAGCTCTTCTGGGGTAAATTCTGTCTTCTCGAACATACTTCGTACGAAAACGATAACGAAAACGAAAACAACCAACTGTCAACTTTCAATTGTCAACTGTCAATTGTCAATTATTCAAAGATGAAGAGAGAATAGAAACCTGTAATAGTGAATACCTGCTTGATTTCAGGTGACACACCCTTAATTGTTATGCTACCACCCTTTGCGATAGTCTCTTTACGAAGTGCGAGGAACAGTCTCAAACCTGATGATGAGATAAAGTCAAGATCTGTGCAATCCATGAGAATTTTCTTGTCTGCATTGTCCATCAATGGCTGCATATCAATTGAGAACTGCTGCGAAGCAGCTGTGTCCAAACGACCAATGAGCTTAGCTACCACCTGGTCTTCTTTCTGTGTAATTTCTAAAGTCATTTCTTTTTATATATCATTGTTAATACATTCTTTCCGTCCTTACGGCAATACACCACACTTTCCATAAACTGCTGCACAAGGAATATTCCCAATCCGCCTATATCTCTTTCCTCAGCAGAAAGTGTGATGTCAGGATCTTCCACCTTTGTTGGGTCAAATTCTTTGCCTTCATCTTCCAAGACAAAAACCACCTCCTGCCCGTCTGAAGTGACAGAAAGTTTTATCAGTCCCTCACCCTCATAGGCATAATTCATTACATTTACTACAGCCTCCTCGAGAGCAAGGTTTAGCTGAAAGACTTCTGGCATATCAAGTCCTAATTCTTCACCAAGACCTTCTACCCATGCTGCTAGCAAAGGTACTTCGGCTACGTCATTATGTAATATCAGATTTTCCAAGTGTGAAAAGTGTATAAAGCTGTACAAAGGTACGATAAAGTTAAGAGGTAAGAGATAAGGGGGAGGAAAATAAATAGTATTCTGGCATTTTTTTTGAAAAAAACAGAAAAAAATTTGGTGGTTACAAAAAAAAGTATTACCTTTGCACCCGCATTTGAGAAAAACGAGGTTTCCCTCATGCTGGCGAAAGCGTTCGCCAGAAAATCTCAAAAAAGATTTTTAACGCGTGCGAAGTTGCTCATGCTCGACAAAATGAAAATTCATTTTCTTTTGTTCTCGCTTAATCGCAACATTGCA
>CAMJIL010000035.1 GCA_946405805.1 uncultured Prevotellaceae bacterium
TGGATACTGATTATCGGTGGTGGCGTAACAACCATCAGCGGCATCTGGCTCTTCACCATTCTGTGGGGTATCAACAACGGTAGCTCCGTACAGGTGTTCTATGCCCTTTGGGGGTCAGAGCTGTTCCCAGCAAAATTCCGTGCCGGTGCTCAGGGACTGATGTTCTTCATCGTTCGCGGACTCTCTGCCGCATGGGGTCTCGTCTTTACATATATATATGGTGACGAAGGCGAAGGTTTCACTACCGCAGCATTCTGTATGGTAGCCCTGCTGGCTGTCTCTCTGATAGTCGGTTTGATTGGTATGCCAAACACCAGAGGCAAGTCTCTCGAAGAGATTACCAAGGAACGTTACGGGGAGAATTATTAATAAGAGGTAAGATGTAATAACGACATAACGAAATAACGTAATAAAGAAATAAAAAGAATTATATGAAAAGTATATTAGAAGGCCGCGAGGGATTGAAAGCGGTAGTATATCAGATTGCTGAGGTAACAGGTTACCTGTGGCAGAAAGGTTGGGCTGAACGTAACGGTGGTAACATCACCGTTAACGTCACCGAGTTTATGGACGATGAGTGCAAGGCAATGCCAGCAATTGCTCCTGTGAAGCAGATTGGTATGGTGCTGCCACACCTGAAGGGTAAGTATTTCTATTGTAAAGGTACGGGCAAGCGCATGCGCGACCTTGCTAAGGAACCAATGCAGAATGGTTCTATCGTTCGCATCTGCGACGACTGCGCCAGCTATGAGATTATTGCTGACGAACCAGTTGCTCCTACCAGCGAACTGCCAACACACTTGGCTCTGCAGAACTACCTGCTCGAGACAGGTTCTTGCTACAAGGCAACTCTGCACACCCACCCTATCGAACTCGTTGCTATGAGTCACATCAAGCGTTTCCTGAAGGGTGACGAGATGACAAAGGTATTGTGGTCAATGATTCCTGAGACCCTGGCATTTGCGCCATTGGGCATCGGCATCATTCCTTACGACCTGCCTTCTTCTGTAGAGTTGGCAAAGGCTACTCTTGAGGGTATCAAGAAACACGACGTAGTGATGTGGGAGAAGCACGGCACAGTAGCTGTAGGACAGGACATCATGGATGCCTTCGACCAGACCGACGTACTCTGCAAGGCCGCAAACATCTATATGTGTGCTAAGGCTATGGGCTCAGAGCCAGACGGCATGACAGACGCACAGATGAAAGAAGTGCAGGATGTCTTCAACCTCCCAAAGACCCGTCCTTGCTAAAGTAAGAGGTAAGAGGTGAGAAGTAAGAGGTAAGTAAAGTAAACACACAAAACTTTTATTAATATTACAAAGAAAGGCAGCCTTCGAAAAGGTTGCCTTTTTATTTGGTTTACACTATACTATTTCAATTTGTCGGAACAACAGGGATGATGTTGCCGTTTTTGTCGAACTTCATGACATCGATGCACACCTCTCTATGTACACCAGGACCATCTTTAAGGTATCCCGGATTGATGCGATGATATACTATGCGCCAATCGTCAGCATAAGATACCTTATTGCCTTTCTTACCCTTCTTAAACTTTGATGGCAGGAGGATAACGGAATTGTGTGCTGTGCCGTATATCTTCTGGTCAGGAACCTGAGAGATTACCATATAGTGGTTTTCGTCGATGTTGATAGGTCCCAATGGAGATGCGCTTGTTCCGTAGCATACATGATAGTTTGGAGAACCGGTATCGTCAACAGACCACATGAAGTAGTATTTTCCCTGACGATAGAAGACATAAGCGCCCTCTCTGTATGCCCACGTCTGCAGGCTGCCTCCCTTTGGAGTGAGGTTTACCTTTGTCTCTGGCTTGATGCTTACCATATCGTCATTGAGTTCTGCACCGGCCATGAAGCCATTGCCCCAATAGAGGTAATACTTTCCGGAAACAGGGTCTTGGAACACATCGACGTCAATAGCCTGCCCACCGACACCTTCAGGGCGGTCAGCATCTGTAATAATAGGATTATCGAGAGCCTTGAACGGGCCGACAGGATTATCACTGATGGCGCAGCTTATCTCCTTGCGGTTTGACTTTGGATTATGGGCAGAGAAATAGAAGTAATACTGATACTTCACACTCTTATCAGACGCAACAGTCTTGCGCTCTATGATGCAAGGAGCCCATGCATTACCCGTAGCCCAAGGCACCTGGTCACTCTTGGCATCGAGCATCACGCCTTCGTCTTTCCATGTCTTCAAATCTTCGGAAGAGAATACACTAAATGTCCATCCTCCCCAGCCTGGCATACCATCGGTAGTGCTATAGATATAATACTTTCCTGTCTGCTCAGCAAACAGAACTTCCGGATCTGCATGAAAACCTGGCAGAACAGGATTGCCAGCGTACAGGCTCAAAGCAGATAATGCAGAAAAAAGAGTTACAAATAGTTGTTTACGCATAGTTGTATAATTTTAAGGTTAGAGTTTAGAGGTGAGAGGTAATTATGAATTATGAATTATGAATTATGCATTATCATTCCTCCTCGTCGAACATCTCATCATCATCATCCCATCCGAACATTGCGGGGTCAACGAAGGCATCGAGAGCTCTGCGGTCTTTCTTTGTAGGACGTCCTGTGCCGCGTGCTCTGTCTATGAAACCGCTGATGCGAGACATCTCAAGGAGTTCATACTGCTTAGGGTCTGTGACATTCTCATATACCTCGCTGATGAACTTCGCCCCTACCCTCGTCTCAATAGCGTTGAGAATCTTGAAGGAATAGGTAATGGGAGGTTTCTTGACAGAAACTACCTCTCCCACCTTAACAGTCCTTGCAGGTTTGAGAGTCTGTCCATCAACAGTAACCCTGCCATTCTTACAAGCGTCAGCAGCAATGGTGCGAGTCTTGAATATGCGGGCAGCCCACAACCACTTATCGAGGCGGGCTGTCTCCTGATATTTCAGGCTAACTGCCATAAGTCCTATTCTTTAATCTCTCCCAAGCCAGTTCTTCGTACTTTGTACCTGGGCGACCATAATTGGCAAAAGGATAGATGCTGATGCCACCACGAGGAACAAAGAGTCCCAAGACCTCTATATATTTTGGGTCCATGAGTTTTATGAGGTCCTTCATGATAATGTTCACACAGTCCTCATGGAAGTCACCGTGATTTCTGAACGAGAAGAGATACAGTTTCAAGCTCTTGCTCTCCACCATCTTCTTGTCTGGCATATACATTATCTTTATCTCTGCAAAATCAGGCTGTCCTGTAATAGGGCACAGAGACGTAAACTCTGAGCAGTTGAACTGTACCCAATAGTCATTGTCGGGATGCAGGTTGTCGAAAGTCTCAAGTACATCAGGATTATAATCCATCATGTACTCGGTCTTTCTTCCCAAGGCTTTAAGGCCACTATTCTTCCTGTCTGTCATCGATATTATCTCCGTTGGTTGGTTTCATTATCTCCTCGAAGTTGGTAACACCTGCCTCAACAAGAATATTGTACCACTGCAGCAGTTTCTTGATATCAGAAGCATGCACACGCTCTCTGTCGAAATTAGGCAAGAATTTTGCCATATACTCCTGCAGCTCTGCACCGCTGGCTTTCTTATAGTCGAGGGAAGACTTCTTGCCACCTTCCATATCACGAAGGGCGCAAAGGATTTCTCCCAGAGGTTTGTCATCCTCTTCTGTGTACATGCAGATGTCTGCAAGAGATGTAACACGATCCTTTACGAAAGCAGGAATACGCTTATGGTCAATGAGGCCCTCTACGATAAGGTTACCTTTTGCACGTGATACAAGTTCATATAATCCAGGTTTTCCTGAGATAGCTAAAATAGTCTTTGCCATAATTCTTCTATTTGTTTTTGTAAATCTTTATTTCCATCATTAATTATTACGAAATCTGCTCTCTCTGCCACTTTCTCCTGCGGATATTGTGCGTCAATCCATTGCTCTGCCTCTTTTCGGGAGATGCCATCACGGAACATTATTCTCTCTATCCTCACCTCTCTTGGAGCTGTTACAGCAATTACTTTATCAACATACTGTTCCAGATGAGCCTCATATATTATGGCGCACTCCATCCATTCGTAGCCTGAATCAAGGAAATCCTTGATGACAGCAGGGTGTACTATGCTGTTTATTGCTAACTTATTCTCTTCCGATTTCAGCAGGAAGGCGGCAATGGTCTGTTTGTCGAGTCCTCCAATCAGTTCCTTTAGCTGCCGTCTTATCTCCGGTGATTGTGCTATGAGTCTTTTCGCAGCATTGTCAGTATCATATATCTCAATTCCCTTTTCGCGGAGTAATGAACAGACATACGATTTACCAGCCCCTATGCCTCCTGTAAGACAATATCTCATTGCGTACGCTCTATTACGTAGTCAACAGCAGTCGTCGTAAGCCAAGCCTTGAGGACATAGTCAGGCTTTGAGGTAATAGAGAGTTTCAGTTTATCCTTTGACGCACGCTCTGCGAGGTCTTCAGCATTAACCGTTACAGTGAACTGCTCTGGCCTTAATCTGTTTGCCATTGATGCTCCAACAGACACCTTTACGTCCACTCTTCCTGGAAAAGTCTTCAATAGCAACTGAGGAGGCAGGTTTATAGCTGTTACAGGAACGTTGAGTACCTTTTCTGTCAGTCGGTCAACAACCACCCTCACCCTTGCCTGATTGATATTGGTCTTTGCACCCCATATACGAGCAATAGGAACGATTTTTGTTACCGAGTTATCAACATCCTCAATATCCTTCGGTTCAGTATATACGGCATTGATAGTATCAAGAGCACTCTTTGACGCCATCACTACCACACTGTCAGGACTTATTTTTACATCCATAACGTAAAAATTTGTCTTGGCAGTAGCAGTTCCACTATATATCAGCGGCACTTTCTTTTGTGAGCCGTGACTATAGTAGAAATCAAGATGATCAGCCTTTATGGCTAATATGCTACATGTCTCTCCAAAGCGTGAGCGAAGTAGTTTCTGCAGGTCAGAGGGAGCTACTGCGCCCCTACTCTGCTGACCGGAATACAGGTGGAACGGCAGACGGACTACACGCATATTGTCAAAATAGAGGTATTTGACAAGATAGTAGCCCTTATCTCTCACCATCACCTTTATAGTATCAGGCAAAGGTTCCGTTATAACTGTATTTCCCGGGACATCAACTAATTCCAGGCGCACAGCTACGTCTGTCTCGTACGTTTCGTTTAATGTAGTGAGAATCCAGAAGACTCCACTCATCACCAGGAAGTAGAGAAAGACAAAGAAATCTTTGGAGATAAGTCGTTTCATTTACTTCGTCTGCTGAGCAGCAGCGTTTGCAAACACGTAGTTTTTATCCACGTTGATGACAACACCTTTAGATATTTCAACATCAACGCTACCATCTTCTATGTTCACCTTCTTGATGGTGCCATACATGCCACCGGCAGTAATAATCCTCATGCCTTCAGAAAGAGAATTCTGAAAATTACGGATTTCCTTCTGCTTTTTCTGTTGTGGACGAATCATGAAAAAATACATAATGGCAAAAATGGCCACCATCATTATAATCATAGAATAGCCACCGCCTTGTGCTGACTGTGCAGCAAGAATTACATTTGTCATAATATTTTCTTTATTTTAAGATTTTTCTCTTTTGCTATTGAATCCAAGATACCGTTTATAAACTTTCCTGATTTTGGTGTAGAATATTCATTTGCCAATTCTACATATTCATTGATGGTAACAGGGATTGGAATCTTTGGGAAGTTTATCATTTCGGCTATTGCCAATTGCATGATGACGATGTCCATCTTTGCCAATCTTGAGAAGTCCCATGCCTGACAGGCTTCCTTTATGTACTGCTGATACTCCTCTGCATTTTTCAATGCTGTATACAATAACTGGTGAGCATATTCCTCATCGTCATTTTCTCTGTATTCCGGCAACAATTCCTGTTCACTCCCAGATTTTTCATCAAAGCGGCTGATGGTCTTTAGAACAAAGGTATCTATTATGTCCTTGTCACCATTCCAATAAAGGCTCTCTGATTCCAGAATATCATCAAGGCTCTCATTATCTTGAATATGCGTCTTGTAAAGATGTTTCCACATCGCTTTGCAGTCTTCATAACTGGAGCCGATATCACATTTTACCGTTTCATCTTCCTGCATTTCGAGAAGCAGGTTCTTCACAAATTCAGCCTTCTGTTCCCAAATGTCACCATTAGTTTCCACGAAATTACGCAACTGGGTATTCTCTTCCAGCTGCAACGCAAATTTATTATCTATAAAAGCATTTTGGGGTATTTCCCTACCCTCGCGTTCTGCCTTGGTATTTATGATGTCATAACGCTTGCGAGCCATCTTTGTGACAGCACTAATGAGTAGGAGAAGATTATTGTATAGTTGGTAAGACTTTGACAATGACAACGTCAATTCCTTGTCAGCCTTTGTTATATCACTTTCACCATTTTGGGAATATGCATATACCAACTGCACTACTTTAATACGTATAAGATCGCGATTAATCATGTTGCAAAGGTACGAAGAAAAGCAGAGAGGATGGATTATGTAACTCTTTAGTATGGACTTTTTCATATTTTTTCAGGAAAAACTTGTATATGTCACAAAAAAATATTACCTTTGCACCCACTTTTAAAGAAAAAGTTGCTTTTTGAAGCATCCGTGTGATGGTGAATTAAGCATTTTATCAACTTAATTTAGAGTAACACAAAGTTATGTTAGAAATCACTCTTACAGGTACCAAGCGTACCGAAACAGGTAAAAGAGCATCACGTTTGATGCGTAAGGAAGGCCTTGTTCCATGTAACCTTTATGGTGAGAAGAAAGGCGAAAATGGTTTGCCAGAAGCATTGGCTTTCTCTATTCCTTTCTCAGAGCTCCGCAAGGCTATCTACACTCCTCACATCTACATCATTAATCTTAACATCGATGGTGAGAAGCACATGGCTATCTCAAAGGAGATGCAGTTCCATCCAGTAACAGACGCACCTCTGCATGTTGACTTCCTCGAGGTAACTCCTGAAAAGCCAATAACAGTAGGTATTCCTGTTAACCTCGTTGGTCTTGCTGCTGGTGTACGCCTCGGTGGTCGTATGTCACTCTCTATCCGTCAGATTAAGGTTACTGCTCCATACAGTCAGATTCCAGAGAAGCTTGACGTTGACGTTACAGCTCTCGAAATCGGTAAGTCAATCAAGGTTGGTGACCTCTCATATCCAGGCATCAAACTTGCTACTTCTCCAGAGGTTATCGTATGCTCTGTGAAGATGACACGTGCTGCTATGTCTGCAGCTGCAGCAGAAGCAGAGTCTGCTTCATAAGTGTTTGATTAGTGGAGAAATATCTCATAGTAGGTCTCGGCAACCCCGGGCCTGAATATCACGAAACGCGTCATAACGTCGGTTGGATGGCTATTGACGCGTTTGCAAAAAGCCAAGACGCTGTGTTTGAGGACAAGCGTTTTGGCTTTCTTGCACAAACCTCTGTGCGAGGACGTAAGCTTTTCCTGCTAAAGCCTACTACATTCATGAATCTATCTGGTAATGCAGTACGTTATTGGTTGGAGAAGGAAAATATTCCAAACAATAATCTTCTCGTTATTGTTGATGATAAAGATCTTCCTCTCGGAAAATTCCGCCTCAGGGGAAAAGGGTCTGGCGGTAGTCACAACGGCTTGGGACACATACAACAACTGATAGGTCAGGATTATGCTCGTCTCAGGATTGGCATCGGCAGCGATTTCTCTCGCGGGCAGCAGGTGGATTATGTTTTGGGAAAATTCTCTGATGAAGAGAAAACCACTTTGTCACCAGTTTTCGATACATCGCAAGAAATCATTAAGTCGTTTGTCCTTGCAGGAGTTGATATCACAATGAATCAGTTCAACAGGAAATAAAAAAAGTCCGGCAAATGTCGGACTTTTTTATTGTCAGAGGTCTACTCGGCATGCCGAGGGTCTAAGGTCAAAGGCTTCTTACCTCTTACTTCTCACCTCTTACCTCTCTTAGAATCTTCTTCCGCCACCGAAGCCGCCACCACCGCCGAAGCCTCCTTGATTACCTCCGCGCCAGCCGCCTTCACGGTTTCCGCCTCTACCTTCGCCACCACCTTCTCTACCGCCTTCACGCTGTTGCTGACGTGCCTGCATACCGCCAAAGGCATTGAAACGGAAGATAACATGCAACATAGCATAACTGTTGATGCTATTATACCAAGTATCACGTCTTGAGTTGGCATCGATAGCTCTTGAGAAACTGCTCCTCTGATGCAGGATATCAAAAAACTGCAAAGAAACAGTCAGCGGTCTGCCATTAAGGAAACTCTGAGATATCTGGGCATTCCATATAAATTCATTTGTATTGGCAGAAGCGTCTGCATATCCGCGTCTTGATGTCATGTGAGCACTCGTAGAGAATCCTGTACCCCAAGGTGCTGTAATAGTGATATCTGTACCATATGAGAAGTTCCAGGTATTCATATTTGAATTCGGCTGCAACTTATTCTTATTTATTGCATAGTCAACATTACCGTTCAGTTCTACCTCGAGCCATTGATTTCTATAACTGAGTCCTAGACGCTGTCCCAATGATGTGGTGCGGGTATAGTTTTTCTCTGCTGTATCATCTCTGTCGAGGTTAACATAGTTTACACTGTTGACATAACCAAAATTAGTCATAGAGTTAACATACCACACACCAGTAGTATCTATCGAAGCATTGTACATGAAGGAACTTCGTACATTCCAGTTACCATTAATATTCTGCGGCTGCGTAAAGCGTCCACCCGTCTTCTCGTCGTATGTCACCATATTTGATACACTGTTTCGGGTGTTGCTGTAGTTGATAAATGCCATGATACTGTTGAAGTGGCTCTGTATGTAGTTGTTATATCTCAGCGAGAAGTCCTGTGTAAACGATGGTTTCAGGTATGGGTTACCCATACGGACATTCAGCGGGTCGGTATCATCTACTATCGGCATCATATCCTCCATTGATGGCTGACTGGTACGTCCACGATAGTTCAAACGTATATTCTTCTGCTTATTAAAACGGTATCTGAAGTCCAATGTAGGAGTAAAGTTTGTTACACTTCTCTTTGCTATAGTGTCCAGTCCAAGATGCTGATAAGTCAGCTTCTGACTCTGAGGTTGCAACATCACACCCAGATTGAGGTTGTAGGTATTTGTTGTTCTGCGCCAAGTTAACTCCAACTCGTGGGTATAGTTGTCATACTCCGAATATCGGCTCTGGTCTTTGTCATAGAATATAGAACCCTTGTTCAGAGGCTGATACATTCCAATATAGTTATCGAACGAACGATATTCCATCATACCAGGTATGCGAGCCATAAAATCATTCGGGTCGAAAATAGGCAACGGAGTAGCGTCGTATATGACCCTACTGAAGTCATAGGTAGATCTTTCGCTGGTTCTGTTGCTGTACCTGTACATATAGCGGAATACGAGGAAGGAGAACTTTGACAATCTCTCGGTATATGACAGCGAATTCTGGAATTCCCAACTCTTCGTAGGTGTCACGTTATATCTGTTTCTGTAGTATGAAGAGTCATTTTGCAGATACAACTCCACATACTGAGTATTCAACGATTCATTGTCACTTTTACTGGTAGAATAACGTCCCTGCCAAGTAAGGCTGTTGTTACGAGAGGAAAGTCGCCTGTTAACAGTAGCATTAACGTTGAATGAAGTGCTGGTGCCATAACTCAGAGATTTGTTTTCTCTGCGGTTTACGCGGAATTTATAGTCTGTAGCCCTCTCTATGGCATTCATCATTACACTGTCCATAGGGTCTGTAACGCCATCAAAGCTGTAAGGATCTCTGTTAAAGGTAGCATTGATACTTTTTGACCTGCCGTCGTTCTTGCTTGTGCTGAAAGATGGACGTATCTGGATAGTTGTCAATGTATCAGGCTTCCACTCCAATCGTCCACTCATATTCCAAGAATTTGAACGGCTGTAGTTCTGACTTACACTATTACCAAAGGAACCTGTCTTTGAAACAAAGTTTTCAGTTGATGTGATTGTGTTGTTGTCTGTATCATTATGATTGTATCTTGCAGAGAAGTCCACCTTCAACTTATCCTTTATCTCGTAGTTGTAGTTCATTCCGAACATCTTTGGAGCAGATAATCCCTGGCCACCGCCACCGAAGCCGCCTCTACCGCCGAAGCCTCTGTCGCCAGTATTGTTCATATTGCCGAACACCATTACTCTGCTATTATCCTTCATGTAGGCACCCATAACACGCTCAGCATACCTGCTTTTCGTACCGATTGCCAAGTCGATGTTTGACATAAATCCTTTATTCATACCTCTCTTGATGCCAAAGTCCAACACTGTCTGTTCTTCGCCATCATCAACGCCAGTCATCCTTGCAAGGTCACTCTTTTCGTCATAAGCCTTCACCCTCTCTACAATAGAAGTAGGGAGATTCTTCAGTGCTGTCTGTGTGTCACCAGTCATGAATTCCTTACCGTCCACCATTATCTTCTTTACCTCCTTACCATTGATGGTAATCTTTCCGCTATCATCAATCTGTGCACCAGGAAGACGTTTCACCAGTTCCTCTATCACAGAGCCTTCAGGTGTCCTGTAGGCAGCAGCATTATATACAAAGGTATCCTCTTTTATCACCACCTTGGCGGCAACACCATTTGCAACAACTTCCTTCAGCAATACGGCATCTGTCTCCATATTCACCTTTCCGAAAGCAAAGTCGTTGTCATCGCTGATAGCGATGTCTCTCGTCATAGTCTTGTAGCCGATGACACTCATCTTGAGGATATACTTACCATTTTCCGGTGCTTTTATAGAAAAATGTCCGTCCATATCGCTGATGCTTCCTGTTACAAAAGTAGAGTCAGCCTTTAGCAATTGGATGGTTACCTGCATTATTCCCTCTTTTGACTCCTTGTCAATGAGAGTACCGGTAATGGTGCGTTCCTTAGCTTGTTTTGTTACCTGAATAGTATCCGCTTCCTGCGCCGATATAGCCATCGGACAGAGCATAAATATAAATGAT
This sequence comes from uncultured Prevotellaceae bacterium, assembly GCA_946405805.1. Taxonomy (GTDB): domain Bacteria; phylum Bacteroidota; class Bacteroidia; order Bacteroidales; family Bacteroidaceae; genus Prevotella. Next base: position 11,028 of record CAMJIL010000035.1, read on the forward strand.
AATAGTGTGATAATTTGTTTCATAACTGCTTTCTATGACGCAACTCGTCACAAGAAGTTTAAAAGAAAAAACAGCTTTTTGCAGAAGGTCCTGTATTTTTCGCAATTTTGCCGTCCTCTACAGATGCGATAAATGATATGAGTATTGATGTAACAGATAAAAACTCAGGCCTGCAGTCGTGTGACTACAGGCCTGTATTAGTAGTTTTATGTTTATTCTTACTTCTACTTCACTCCTCCGCCTAATGCGATGTAGAGTTCTATGACAGCTTCTGCGCCATCATACATATTCATAGCCTCATCAAGCTGTGCGTTAAGCAGTGTTTCCTGTGCTGTAAGAACTTCAAGATAATTTGCCTTACCATTGTCCATCAGTTCATGAGTACCTTTATATGCTTCATGCAGCACTTGTATCTGACGATTGTAGTACTCATACTTATCACGTGCAGCAAGGCAGTCAGCCATAGCCTCATTAACCTGATTACCAGCATTGACAACAGTCTGAATATACTTTTGTGCCAGGTCTTCTTCTGTGAGTTGAGCAATCTTCTTTGCTGCTGACAACTTACCTTTTGCAAAGAGGGGCTGTGTAAGGGTTCCGACAAAGTTCAAAAGGAGTTTTCCTGGATTTGTTACTAAGCCTCCTGCAGAGTTTGTCCATCCCACTGCACCATTGAGTGTGAGGCTTGGGAAGAAAGCAGCACGGGCAGCCTGAGTGTTATAGAATGCCTCTTCCATAGCATGGTTAGCAATACGGATATCAGGACGGTTCTCCAACATTGTTGCTGGCACGCCTGTCTTCAGGTATCGAGTATCAAACATACGCTTGCCAGTATCTCCCAAAGCATCTGGATGATGCAGGTCATCACTACCATATCTGCTGCGACTGATGTGCTGAGGTGTTACAGCGAGCAGGCGACAGATTTCATTCTCTACAGAAAGAATCTCCCTACGGACATCAACTATCGAATTTTTTACGTTAAGATAGGATGACTCCATCTGATTTACTGATGTACTATATGCCTTACCATTCTCCCACAGAGCTCTCTGGGTATCTAATGATGCCTTCCACAGGCTGTCTGTCATAATGAGTATCTCCAGCTGACGGTCGAGAACCTGCAGCATGTAATACAGACGGGCTGTTGTAGAGATAAGGTTTGAATATACTGCCTCCTTTTGTATCTGGGCCTGTAGCAGTGCAGCCTTTGCAGCACGCTTCTTATTGGTGATACCACCAAAAATCTCTACATCCCATGACATCTGTAGAGGCAGGTTGTAAGTCTTAGACCATGAACTGCTGCCAAACTTACCAAGAGTACCTTGTGGAGCAAGATTGAATGATGGCAGATAAGCCATCTTTGCCATCTTCAGTGAAGCCTCACTCTTCTCTACTGCTATGCGTGCAGAATTGAGGTCGGTATTGTTGGCCAGAACCTGCTCAATAAGATTCTGCAGCACTGGGTCTGTAAAGAACTCACGCCACGACATCTGAGCTATCGAAGTACCATCCTCTGCTGCCTTTATCTCCTGACTGGTGCCAAAAACATTCGCAGGGGCTGTTGTCTTCTGCTCATATTTATCATATAGGCCGCAGCCAGTGAGCATCATACTCACTGCTACAGCAACTAATATATTTCTGATTTTCATAATCTTCGCTTTTCGTTATTTCGTTATTACGATATTACGTCATTACGTTATTCTGTCTTTGCAGGTTCCTTGCCTTGGAATTTTTCGTGCAGACTTTGGAATACTATGAAGAATGCTGGTACGACGAACAGCAGAGCTACAGTACCCACAGACATACCACCTACTACGCCGAGGGCGAGGGCACGGTTACCATTAGCACCAGCACCACCTTCTATGATAAGAGGTATCATACCAATAATCATCGTTGCCACCGTCATCAAGATAGGACGCAGACGTTCCTTACAAGCCTCAAAGGCTGCATCTGGGATACTCAAGCCTTGAGCACGACGTTCTGAAGCAAACTCTGTAATAAGGATGGCTGTCTTTGACAACAGACCTATCAACATGATGACACCCGTCTGCAGGTAGATGTTGTTATCCATACCAGGCAGGTTGAGCAGTGAGCCAAGATATGCCATAATGAAGGCACCCATCAGACCAAATGGTACAGAAAGGAGCACTGCCATTGGGGTAAACCATGAGTTATAGAGTGAAGCAAGGATGAGGTAGATGAGGATTACACATATTATATATATAAGGACAGTAGCGTTAGAGCCTGCTGCCTCCTCAAGTTCACGAGACATAGAGCTATATTCGTAGCTATATCCCTTTGGCATCGTCTCCTTAAACACCTCTGCTATAACCTTATGGGCATCACCCTCAGTATAACCACCAGCAGGCTGTATATAGCAGGTGATACTCTGGAATAGGTTGAAATGCTCCACACTTGCTGTACCTACGATTTCCTTAACAGAGACGAACTCTGAAATAGGAGCCATCTTGCCACCCTGTACCTTTACAAAGATATTGTTGAGGGATGAAGGATCAAGACGATATTCTGGTGAGGCACTTGACATAATACGATACACTTTACCAAACTGGTTGTAGTTACCAATGTATGCTCCACCGCAGTATGCTCCAAGAGTATTCAGCACATCAGCTGGTGATACACCTGAGCGATCACACTGTGCAGCATCTACATCAACCTGATATTTTGGGAAGCGGTCAGAATATGATGTCATCGCCATACTGATTTCCTCACGCTGGCTCAGCTTATGCAGGAAGTTCTTTGCCAACTTTGCAAATTCTGTAAGGTCGCCATCGTTAAGGTCTTCAAGTACAAGATTCACACTATTGTTAGAACCATAACCAGGCACCTGTGGCATCTGGAATGGTGTTACCTGTGCATTCTTTATCTCCTTGCAGTCATAGTACAGACGTCCGATAATCATGTCGATATAATGGTTGAAGCCTTCACGTTCACTCCAAGGTTTCAGACGTATAATCAGCGTACCATAGTTAGAGCCAGCTCCTGACATCATACCATAGCCACCAACAGAAGCAAAGCTTTCGAGCTCTGGAATCTTCTGCACCTTCTCCTCTACCCTCTTTATTATCTCACGAGTCTCATGAAGTGTTGTTCCTTCTGGAACAGCCACATCGACAAGGATAACGCCCTGGTCCTCCTGAGGCACAAGACCTGAAGGAAGATTCTTCATGAAGAAGATGAACAAAGCAGCAGCACAAGCCAACAATGTCCATGCAAGAGCAGGATGGCCGAGGAATTTCTTTACTGCATTTGAGTACTTATTATATATGGCATTATAACTTGCGTCGTAAGCCATCTTTGTGTAATATGTAATACCTTTGCCTTCCTTCTTGCCTTCAGTAACTCTCAGCATGATAGCACTCAAGGCAGGACATAATGTGAGGGCTGATATACATGACAGGCCTACTGATGATGCTATGGTGACACCAAACTGTGTAAAGAAGGCGCCTGATGTTCCTGGCATAAAGCAGACAGGAATAAATACAGCCATGAATACCAAAGTACAAGACACAACGGCTACAGATACCTCATTCATAGCCTGACGTGTTGCCTCTCGGGCATCGCTGATGCCATTCTCCATCTTCGCCATTACAGCCTCTACTACCACGATGGCATCATCCACCACAGTACCGATGGCGAGCACTAACGCGAAGAGTGTCAGGATGTTGAGTGAGAAGCCTGCCAGCATAACGACAGCGAATGTACCCAACAGCGACACTATGATTGAGATAGAAGGAATGATGGTTGCTTTGAAATTCTGGAGGAAGAAGAACACTACAAGAATCACAAGGATGATAGCAATAACAAGTGTCTCTACCACACTATCGATGGCAGCATAGAGGAAGTCGTCAGAGCTCATCAGTTTCACAAACTCCAGTCCTGCTGGCATCGAAGGTTTCAGGTCTTCAAACAGTTTGTTGATGTTTGCATTCACCTCTGTAGCATTAGCACCAGGAGCCTGGAACACCATAAACATACAACCTGGCTTACCGCCAATGTTAGACTTATAGTTATAGCTCATAGCACCAATTTCGATATCTGCCACATCGCTCAGATGAAGCAAGTGACCACCATCGTTGGTACGGAGTACGATATCATTGAATTCCTCAATAGACTTCAGAGTACCCTTATACTCCATAGTATATTGGTAGCTATTCTCTGACTGGTCACCCAAAGAACCTGTAGCAGCCACAAAGCTCTGACCACCAACAGCATTAAAGACATCATTAGGCTCCAAGCCATACTGTGCCATAACGTCTGGCTTCATCCATATACGCAGGGCGTAGGTATTACCCAATGACATTACCTCACCCACACCAGCAATACGCATCAGACGTGGCTTTACGTTGATGTCGATATAGTTAGAGACGAAGTTGTCGTCATATTTGCCGTCAGCACTCTTTACAGCAACAATCTGCAAGATACTATTCTGTTTCTTTGCTACCTGCACACCAACCTTTGTAACATCTGCTGGCAACATTGATGTTGCACGCGTTACACGGTTCTGTACATTGACAGCAGCCATATCAGGATCTGTGCCACCCTTGAAATATACGTTAATTTCAACTTCACCATTTGATGATGCCTTACTGGTCATGTATGTCATATCAGGCACACCATTGATGGCTGATTCGAGAGGCTGCACCACAGACTTCATGATAGTGTTAGCATCAGCACCTGTATAGCTGGTGGTAACGTTTACCGTTGGTGGCGCAATGCTCGGATATTGCTCAATTGGCAGGGTGCTCATACAGATATAGCCCACCAATGAGATAACGATAGAGATGGCACACGCCATCACATATCTATTGATAAATATGTTATTCTTCATAATTTACTTCTTCTTCTCTTCTGGGAAAAGTACGCGCTCTCCTTCCTGTACGTTGTTAGCACCCTCTGTGATAATCTTGTCACCTACGCTAAGACCTGAAAGGATGATGACATCCTTACCATTTCCTGTAGGGGCAGTTGTTACAGTAACTGACTGAGCTGTGCTGTCCTTCTTAACCTTATATACCAAGTACTGGTCTTGCAGACGCACTACTGCATTCTGTGGAACAACCATCACATTCTTCTCTGTGAAGTTGATGACGATAGTTCCCTGTATGCCAGAATACAGGTTTCCGTCAGGATTTGGGAATGTAGCCTTTGCAGCCAGAGAACCTGTAGCAGCATCTACTACACCTGTCAAACTGGTGATGCGGCCTTTGTATGGATACTCTGTACCATTCTTCATCAGGAATGTTACATCAGGAAGATTTGCCATATACCTTTCCTTGTCGAAGTTTTTATTACCTTCCTGTACCATTTCCTCAACAACATTTTCTGTTACAGAGAACTCTGCTGTCATTGTTGAGTTACCACTGAGGATGGTGAGCTCTGACATAGGGCTAACCTGGTCGCCAGTACGAACAGGAATCATACCGATGATACCTGATACAGGAGCCTTGATGGTGCAGAAGCCTAAGTTCACCTTTGCACGGTTTACTGAAGCACGAGCCTGTGTTACAGAAGCCTGTGCCTGATGGTAAGTATTAAGTGAATTGTCAAGCATATAGCGGCTCACAATCTGCTTGTCAAACAGGTTTTTGTTTGATTCATACTCCAACTTGGCACTACTCTCCTGTGCAAGAGCAGCATTCAGGTTAGCCTGAGCAGCCTCAAGTTCTAACTGCGCATTACGCTGGTCGATGATAAAGAGAGTCTGTCCCTGAGCAACTCTCTGGCCTTCAGTGACACATATCTTCATCAACTGACCGCTAATCTGCGGAATGATGGTAACATCTGTCTTACCCTTCATCTTGGCACTGAACTTTACAGGAATTTCAATGTCAGACTTTGTTACAGTCATTGTCTTGTAAGATGATGGTGTTTCCTTTGGAATATCAAGTCCACAAGAGGTAAACCCACCTACCACAGCAGCAACAGCTATGGCCATTTTCATTACGCTTTTCTTTTTCATGTTTTTTTACTAGTATTATTTTCGTTTATCGCCTTTCGTTTCATTTTGTTACAACATGAATGATTGTGCAAAGGTAATAAAAAAAAATTAAATAATTTATATAAATAAGAATTTTATGTGTCATTTTTGCAAATTCTATTACTATTTGCTAATTTTGAAACAACAAAAAAACTGTATATATCGATGGAATCGGCAAAAATCGAAGGGTACGCATAAGGTAGCATAAGCGACAAGGCCGATTACAAAATTTACAAATTACAATGCATTATTACAGATTTTTAGCCCTAAATTTCACTGGTTCTGTTGGTGAGAATAATCTTTTTTCCTTTTTGTTTTAATTGTTTTTTACATAAAACTTGCACAAATAAAAAAAAAATCGTAATTTTGCGCCTTGGATATTTCGTACAAAAACGAAAACAAAAACAAAAACACTAATTATCGACTATAAAAGTGAGAAAATTATTTGCATTTTTAGGCATCGTCTGTTTGCTGTTCTTTAGCTGTTCCAAGAAAGAACAGGGCAAAGAGCAGATTACCGCTGGTTTTCCGGACGTAAAAGTGGACATCAAGGGTGACTCTATGGTATATGGCCTTGTCTGCGACGGCACTACGGATTCCGTTATCGTCCTGTGGCCTTTCTCCGGTGACCCTGTGATATACGACTGCATCGATGCCCATGACAGTCACCGCATCATCGGCAAACCGTCAATAGGCGATTGGGTGGGAATAATACGCGATTCTATCGACACCACCGTTGTTGCGATGGCAATAGACCTCGATCAGCTGAAGGGTACGTGGACCTATCCCGTGATGCCTGTGATGAAAGACCTGCAACACATGAGTCCACGAATGCAGAAGCGCATGATGGCCGATATGCCTGACTCCATAAAGAACACATTCATGGTTCCACGCGAATATGGCTTCACCCTGAAGCGTGCCCATCAGGCACAGGCAGTGGGATACGTTCGTTCAACAAGTACACTGCAATCAGACTCTCCGGTAGAATATCCGAAGGTGAAGCGCTACGTACAGTGGCATATGCTGAACGGAAGACTCATCCTGGTATCGGCAGACAGGAAGCCGACAAAGGATTCCGATATAGATGCTCCGGTAGAGGTAAAGATGGACACACTCGACTTCATATACATGGATAATGACTCGCTCATAATGACCCAAAATGGAGTACGCTATGGTTTCCACCGCAAGGAAAGCGCTCTGGCTGCCAATGCGGAGGCTAACAAGGCACAAGCAAAAATAGATTCTATAAAAAAACAGGAAAGATGAATATACTTATGATTGGTGCTGGCGGCGTCGCTACTGTTGCTGCCCACAAGATTGCACAGAATTCTGATGTCTTCACCGACTTCACAATAGCAAGCCGCAGGAAAGAGAAATGTGATGCTCTGGCAAAGGTGCTTAAGGATAAATATGGCATCACCGTCAAGACAGCACAGGTGGATGCTGACGATATAGAACAGCTGAAGCAACTGTTTAACACTTATCAGCCAGAGCTGTGTCTCAACCTGGCTCTGCCTTATCAGGACCTCACTATTATGGATGCCTGCTTAGCATGCGGTGTGAACTATATGGACACCGCGAACTATGAGCCACGCGACGAGGCACACTTCGAGTATTCTTGGCAGTGGGCCTATATGGACCGCTTCAAGGAGGCTGGCCTGACGGCAATCCTCGGTTGCGGCTTCGACCCGGGTGTGAGCGGAGTATATACGGCGTATGCTGCAAAGCATCACTTTGACGAGATACACTATCTTGACATCGTAGATTGTAATGCCGGCAACCACCATAAGGCTTTTGCCACAAACTTCAACCCTGAAATAAACATCCGCGAGATAACCCAGAAGGGTCTGTACTACAAAGACGGCCAATGGCTTGAGACAGAACCGCTGGAGGTTCACAAGGCCCTCACCTACCCTAACATCGGCCCAAGAGAGTCATACCTGATGCACCACGAAGAGTTGGAGAGTCTCGTAAAGAACTATCCTACCATCAAGCAGGCACGTTTCTGGATGACCTTCGGACAGCAGTACCTGACATATCTTGACGTAATACAGAACATCGGAATGTCAAGAATCGACGATGTTACATACGAGGCACCGCTTGCAGATGGTTCCGGCAAAACAGTTAAGGTGAATATCGTTCCGCTGCAGTTCCTCAAGGCGGTGCTTCCTAATCCGCAGGACTTGGGCGAGAACTACGAAGGCGAAACAAGTATCGGTTGCCGCATTCGTGGCATCAAGGACGGCAAGGAGCAGACCTACTATGTCTATAACAACTGCAGCCATCAGGCAGCCTTCCAGGAGACAGGCATGCAGGGTGTTAGCTACACCACTGGCGTACCGGCAATGATTGGTGCTATGATGTTTGCAAAGGGTCTGTGGAAGAAGCCCGGCGTATGGAACGTAGAAGACTTTGACCCGGATCCATTCATGGAACAGCTCAACAAACAGGGCCTCCCTTGGCACGAAGTGTTCAACGAAGACTTGGAGCTGTAGGGCCCTCCCCCGGCCCCTCCCAGTTAGGAGGGGAGTGGTAAAGTTTAAAATTTAGAGGTGAGAGAATAATTTTCAATTTTCAATTTTCAATTTTCAATTATAAAAAATGGCAGACGAAAACAAACTTAAGGCCCTCGCTGCTGCGATGGCGAAAATAGAGAAAGACTTCGGTAAGGGTGCTATCATGAAGCTCGGTGACGAGAAGATAGAGAATGTTGATGTGATACCATCTGGTTCTCTCGGACTCGACATCGCCCTCGGAGTAGGTGGTTATCCACGAGGACGTATCATTGAGATTTACGGTCCTGAGTCATCAGGTAAGACAACGCTCGCCCTCCATGCGATGGCAGAAGTACAGAAGACTGGTGGCATTGCTGCTTTCATAGATGCTGAGCATGCTTTCGACCGTTTCTATGCTGCAAATCTTGGTGTAGATGTCGATAACCTCTTCATCTCACAGCCCGACAACGGAGAGCAGGCTCTGCAGATTGCTGACCAGCTCATCTCTTCTGCTGCCGTTGACATCATAGTCATCGACTCTGTTGCTGCTCTTACGCCAAAGGCAGAGATAGAGGGTGAGATGGGTGACAACAAGGTAGGTCTGCAGGCACGTCTGATGTCACAGGCTCTGCGAAAGATGACCTCTACCATAGCAAAGACAAACACCACCTGTATCTTCATCAACCAGTTACGTGAGAAGATTGGTGTGATGTTCGGCAATCCTGAGACAACAACGGGTGGTAACGCCCTGAAGTTCTACGCTTCTGTCCGTATCGACGTCAGAAAAGCTAACGCAATAAAGAGTGGCGACGAGGTAATCGGTAACCTCACAAAGGTGAAGATTGTGAAGAACAAGGTAGCACCTCCATTCCGCAAGTGTGAATTCGACATTCTGTATGGCAGTGGTGTCAGCAAAGTGGGCGAAATTCTCGACCTGTCAGTAAAGAAAGGCATCGTAAAGAAGACCGGTTCATGGTTCTCTTATGGACAGTCAAAACTGGCCCAGGGTCGCGAGGCTTGCATCAGACTGCTGAAAGACAATGTAGAGCTATGCGACGAATTAGAAGCAAAGATAAAGGTAACGCCAGACCTTCCACCAACGAAAGAAGCCAAAGACAAAGACAAAGGAGAAGAAGCGCAAGAGAATTAAGTAACCGGCTTTGCCGCTTATACCTTTAGGTGTAAGAATTAAGAGTTAAGAGTTAAGAAAATTACTTTTAACTCTTTACTTTCCACTCTCAACTTACCACTGTCTCTCAACTCTAAACTCTAAACTTTAGACTCCAATGTCTCCCCTCGTTGATAGATTCCTGAAGTACACTACGTTTGACACGCAGTCAGACGAGAATGCACAGACGACACCCAGCACTGCGAAGCAACTTGTCTTTGCACGCTATCTTCGCGACGAGATGATAGCAGAGGGGCTGAGTGATGTAGTGCTCGATGATATGGGGTATTTGTATGCTACCCTACCAGCGAATACAGAAACGGAAGGAGTGCCCGTAATAGGCTTTATAGCCCATTACGACACCTCTCCCGACTGCTCTGGAGCAGACATAAAGGCATACATCACACACGACGACAAGACGGGCGAAGACATTATACGGGCAAATGCTCCACAACACCCCTCGCCTTCAGGAGAGGGGCCGGGGGTGAGGCCCACCCTTCTCGGTGCTGACGACAAGGCCGGCATAGCGGAGATAATGCAGGCAATGTGCTATTTACGTGACCATCCTGAGATACCTCACGGCACGATACGCATCGGTTTCAATCCCGACGAAGAGATAGGTCTCGGGGCTCACCATTTTGACGTGAAGCACTTCGGTTGCGACTTTGCCTATACCATTGACGGTGGCGCAGAGGGCGAGCTGGAGTACGAGAACTTCAATGCTGCTTCAGCAAAGATAACCATCAAGGGTTTCAGCATACACCCGGGATATGCCAAGGGCCGTATGATAAATGCCGGACGCATAGCGACAGAATTTGTCGGCATGATGCCCGCAGAGCAGACGCCTGAGCAGACGGAGGGTTATGAGGGCTTCTGGCATCTTACGAATATCGAGGGCTCTTGTTCGGAAGCCCATCTCAACTACATCATCCGCGACCACGACCGCAAGAATTTCGAAAGGCGCAAAGCGTTCATACAAGGCGTTGCAGAGGTGATAAACAGCAGATACGGCGCAGGAACCTGCGAATGTGTTGTTGCCGACCAATATTACAACATGCTTGAAAAGATTGCCCCGCACATTAATATAATAGAACGTGCCAAGCAGGCAATGCTTACTGCTGGTGTAGAGCCCAAGGTGCAACCCATTCGAGGCGGCACCGACGGAGCACAGCTGTCATTCAAGGGCCTCCCCTGCCCCAACATCTTCACAGGCGCCATCGATTTTCACGGACCCGATGAACACATCAGCGTACAGACAATGGAAAAAGCAATGATGACAATTGTCAACATTTGCAGGATAGGGATGTAACGGTTAAAGGTTAAAGGTTAAAGGTTAACGGTTAAAGGTTAAAGACTAGTGTGACAAAAGGATAGAATAGTAATAAAAGTGGGAAGCAATTTCCGCTTTTGTTGTTTCTTGTATTGTATATAAGGAAAAGTATTCCTAATTTTGCTGCGGAATCTATTAACTTTTAATCATTATGAGGAAGCTAACGACATTATTCTTGCTTGCAATTCTACCAATGATGGCGAGTGCGTATAATGCCCAGATTGATGGTATCTATTACAATTTTTCGGGAACTAACGCTACAGTCACATCAGGCAATACCCAATATACGGGCAGTGTGACGATTCCTGCAACCGTAATGTACGAGATGGTAATCTACAACGTGACGTCAATAGAAGGCAATGCTTTCTCGGGCTGCTCTGGTCTGACATCAATTACCATCCCCAACAGTGTGACATCAATTGGAAACGAGGCTTTCAATGGCTGTTCTGGTCTGAAAACGGTAACAATAAACTCAAATGCAATTCTCACTCAGGAGTTTTCCCCTAACACTGGTGTGAACAAGTATTTCGGTGACCAAGTGACGGAATATATCGTTGGTGACGATGTGACAGAAATTGCCAAATATGCCTTTGTCGGATGCACGGAACTGAAATCTGTTACTATCGGTCGCAAGGTAGAAAATCTGAATTTTACAAATAATTCTCCATTCTATTCCTCCTTCTTCAACCCCACAGTTACCTCTGTCAGGATAAATTCTGATGCCATTGTATCTGCGAACTATACAGAAAATAGGAGTTTGAGAAAATGTTTTGGCAGTCAAGTGGAGGAATATATTATTGGCAATGATGTGACAGGCATCGGCGACTGTGCTTTCAGCTATTGCGAGGAATTATCTTCTTTGACTATCGGCAACAGTGTTGCAAGTATCGGTCAGAAGGCATTCTATTACTGTAACAAGCTTCCTGAGGTTACAATCCCCGCCAGCGTGAAAACCATGGGGACAACACCTTTCAGAAGTTGCGAAAAACTCACAAAAGTTACGTTAAACTCTGATGCAATCGTTTCACAGGATTTTGATGCTTCATATACCTTAAGAAATATCTTTGGCGAATATGTATCGGAATTTATCATAGGTAAGGGTGTGACGAAGATTGGCAACAATGCCTTCAATTACAGCGGGTATGCTCCTACGACAATCACCTCTGTTACGGTTCCTGAGAGTCTGACAGCCATCGGTGATTATTCGTTCAGTGGCTGTGAAATAGCGTCAATATCCTTTGGCAACAATTTGAAGACAATTGGCAGCTATGCCTTCCAGTATTGTCCCATTACCTCCATCACTATTCCTAACAGTGTGACGACTATCGGAGAGAGTGCTTTCTCTAAGTGCTCAGGGCTGACATCGGTGTCTATTGGAAATGGTGTGACGAATATTGGTAACGACGCATTTTTACACTGTAATGGGCTTACTAAGGCTGATTTTGCAAGTGTAGAAACTATGTGTAAGATTGCTTACGGCACTGCTTCCAGCAATCCGTTATATTTAGCTGGTAACCTATATATCAATGGGCAGAAGACTGATAATGTGGTGATTCCCAATAGCGTGACAAGCATCTCTGAATATGCTTTCCAAAACAGCAACATTACTTCTGTTACTATTCCTAACAGCATAACGAGTATCCCCAACGGTTGTTTTGGTTCCAGTCTTCAATCTGTTACGATAAACTCAAATGCGATTGTTTCCAAGGCATACGAATACCACTACCAAAGTGGCCTGAAAGCTATCTTTGGTTCCCAGGTGAAAGAATATATCATCGGAGAAGATGTAACACGTATCGGCGACTATGCTTTTGCTGATATTTATTCAGGAGGGTCAAAGTTAGCCAGTATCACAATTCCATCCAGCGTGACAGCTATCGGTGCCTATGCATTATATGAATGCCGTAATCTTACATCAGTAACTATTGCGGAGGGTGGCCTGCAGACCATCGAAGACAGAGCCTTCAATAATTGCGAAAATCTTCCATCAATACAAATTCCTGCAAGCACTACCACTATCGGTGACTATGTATTCTCAGGCTGTTCTGCTCTCCGCTCGGTTACATCTATGTCAAAGAAAGTCCCCAATGCAGCCGAGAATACTTTCTATCGTTTGTCTTGGGAAGCCGTATTGTATGTGCCTGCTTCTGCACTGGAAGCATATAAAAATACTGCCCCATGGTATGAATTTGGCAATATTGTTGCAATAGATGATGGTCCTGTATCCGACATTGACATCAACGAATCCAACTTCCCTGACGAGAAATTCCGCAATTGGCTGTTAGCTCAGGAATATGGCTCTGACGGCGTACTGACAAATGCCGAAATTCAGGGTGTAACTGAAATCTATGTAGACAACATCGGCATTCAGAACCTGAAGGGCATAGAGTTCTTTACTGCACTGACGTTGTTGGAATGCGGCAGCAACCAACTGACGGTGCTTGACGTATCAAAGAATACGGCACTGGGAACGCTGTACTGCTACGAAAACCAACTTTCATCCCTTAATGTGTCAGGATGTAAGGCATTGGAATTCATGTCCTGCCATAGTAACCAACTGACTTCGCTTGATGTTTCTGAGAATGCGGCACTGATAACATTGTACTGCTATAACAACCGGCTTACATCCCTTAATGTAACAGGATGTACGGCATTGAATTTCCTATCATGTTTCAGCAACAGGCTGACTTCGCTTGACATGTCGGATTGCACAGCTTTGGAAGAGCTTTATTGCTATCGAAATCAGCTAACAACTCTTGATGTGTCGAAGAATACAGCTCTGACCAATCTGGAATGTTTCAGTAACTATTTGACCTCTCTTGACTTGTCAAAAAACTCGGCTCTGACATCTCTGTATTGCTATGATAATAAACTCACCTCACTTAATGTATCAGGATGTACTGCACTATCTAAGATATCATTCTATCTGAACCAGATTAATGGCAGAGCAATGGATGCGCTCATTGAGAGTTTGCCGACAGCAAGTAGCAGTGTAATGTTTGTCATCTACAACGAGGGTGAGGGCAACGTGATGACCACTACGCAGGTTGAAGCAGCAACAGCAAAGGGCTGGACACCTGCTTTCACACCCGATGGCAGCAAATGGTACAAATATGCTGGCAGTGAGCCTGATGCCCTTCGAGGCGATGTGAACGGTGACGGCGAGGTTAACGTAGGTGACCTTGTATCGGTAAGTAACTTCATGGCAGGTGATGAGTCTATATCCAAGGATGCTGCAGATGTGAACGAGGACGGCGAGGTAAACGTTGGCGACTTGGTGGTCATCTCTAACATCATGTCTGGCAACGAGTAAGATTTCAGAGAAATAACTTTTTAGCAGAAGCTGCAACGATGATGTGACCCCGAAAAGTTGGACGTTAAATTAAACATTAATTATTTATCTCTCT
>CAMJIL010000036.1 GCA_946405805.1 uncultured Prevotellaceae bacterium
TAGCCAGAACCAGGGTGGTTCACAGGGTGGTAACACCGACCCTAATCCTGACGGCAGTGGCGATGAAGGTTAGTGCAAGCCGAGAGCAGAGTTAAACGATGGAGCGCGAGACCGGTGCCATGCTCGCATGAGCACAGACGAGTCGTGACAGTGTTTGCCAAATAAAAGCAAAATCGCTTTTAAACTCTGCCGAGGCGCAGCCTAAGCTCGACCGAAGGTCAATGGTTAAGCTTCGCACGAAAGACGAAGTACGAAAAACGAAAGATTGGGATGAGCCCTTCGGGGCTCTCCCTCTCTAGTAAAGTTTAACGTTTAAAATCTAAAGAGTTATGAAATTCAATGGTACTTTTAAATCGATACTTATTCGTATAGCGTATTGCATCCTTGCTGGTCTCGCTGGCGGTATAGGGGGTGCTCAGATATAATGAAGAAGAGTTTTTCCATAGTACAATATGCTTGCGCTGTATGCTTGATAATATCTTCTATAATGATGGTGGCGTACCAGGTGCTTACCATAGCTGACGTGGCTAACGGACTACTCATGTATGTAGCGCAAGCGTTCCTTCTCGCAGGTTCTATCTTCGGACTGGACTACTACATTAAGAAAATCAAGGATGATTTTCAAAGTTGAGAGTTGAGAGTTTAGAGTTTAGAGGCAGTGGTAAGTTTATAGTGTAAAGTAATGGCGCAGGATGAAAACATCTTGCGCCATTGTTATATTCGCTAACCGCTAACCACTAAAAAAATTATTTGCGTCCTATTATACTCCACAATTGGCTTTTACCGTATCCGCACCAATATCCGTGTCCGCCATTGATATTCGTTCTTATGCTTTTAGTATAAGGTGCGAACATATTTCCTGATAATGATACAATATTCTGGTAGTCCTGCCATATATTAAATGAAGTACTATCCATAGTACACAATTCTACGCATACTGTATCACCCTCAACAAAATATTCAGTCACTTCAAAATAATCATCCAAACATTTTGTTCTATATACAGGATAAGTAACACCTACAGGACGACTCATTTCTGGGTTAACGGCTGAATTATCAAATGTGCCGACATCACATTTTATGAATTGCTGTTCATTAGTACCGATTTTATCAAAAAGGCTGTAATAACACTTTGAACCTGGTGCAGTGAAATGTGCCAAAAGAGTCCACAAAGTATCATTATTCTCAACCCTTTTTTGCGTAATACTGTCTAGTTTAACTGACGCAGGTATTGATGTTGAAGCCATTGCATGATGCTTGTTATAAACGACATCAAGAGTATAGGTCTTTCCCACTTCACCCTTTATATCTGTTGTCGTATATATGTATGGTGGATAGTAGTCAAAATCATATTGTCCAGTCAACACAACACTCTTCTCCCCATCTGAAACAACGACTCGCCCCCAACTCCCGATGTGATCATATAACTCAGTGATATCATGCTCTATCATATCCACCTCTATTGAGGTCGATAACATTACAATAGGATACTCCCCTTCTTTAATCCATCCTTCTACAATCAACTTTTCCCCATCAGACTCAACGATATAGTCATCGGAACAGGCACATACAATGATTGTCGCAAGAAGAATAATTAAGCAACACGCCCTATTTCTCATATCATCCTAAAATTTCATATAATAACTTATTGACGGCAATACCTTCATAAAGAAAGTCGTCCTTTTGTATGCATAGCCACTTTCAGAGAAGTTCATATAATAGAACAAGTCATTTTCATGGGCCGTCATATTATAGACAGATAGATTCAGTCCATGTTCATGGATGTGTCGGGGTGGATTGAAGTGGTAATTTACAGAACCGTCAAGCCTGAAATATGGTCGCAAGCGGTTACTGTTGTGCTCTGCGAATTCCGACACAATATTCCTGTTAATTATATAGAACATCTTAGGAGCTGTAAAAGGTGTTCCTGATGCAAAAACACACGTAAAGCCGATATCCCACTTTTTGCCTATATGGAAAGTCACTACACCATTAAATTCATGCGGTCTTTCATGAGATGAAGGAAATGTTCCATTCAACAGTTTGGTATTATATGTTCGCATAGCTTTACTATAAGCATAAGCAATCCACCCCGTAAGCCATCCTTTATCTTTAGTCAACATGAAGTTGAATCCGTAATTATGTCCTTTTCCGTGTAACAGCACTGCACTCAGGTCATAATCAGTTGCAATAAAAGAATATATAGTCCCATTATATTCTGTCTGGTTTTTCAACCATTTTGTGTATGCTTCGAAGGATATCGAATATTCTCCATTCGGCAATCTATATCTTGCATTCAACACGACATTATGCCCCATCTGAGGTTCTATACCATAAGTACCTGCACTCAGCCAAAACTCCAACGGGGTGTTTATTGACGACATTCCTGTCTGTGCAAGATACTGACGACGTAGGCAGTAACTTAGTGTTATATCAAAATTCTTGTCAGGGGTATATGCTACGCTTACAGATGGGGAGAGGTGCCAATAGTTATTTTTACCTACATGATACCATGAACCACGAAGTCCGGTTACAGCATTAAATGTTTTGTTAATTCTCCAACCTTTATCCACATAAATCACTCCTTGAAAGGAGTTGCTCTTTTCATAATCGAAATCTACATTGTAAAAGGTACTCTTTATCTCTGGCATTTGGGGTTGTATTCTGTATAAAGACAAATCAATCCCCGATTTCCAATCACCCCACGATACTGAAAACCTGTTTCCAAATTCCGATACAGAAGAAGGCAGTTCCACAGCCAAGGAAGTCATATCCAACGAACCCGTTGCTTTATTCTTTGTATAATAGAAATTATTTGAAAGCCCAATGCCCCCCCTATCATATTCCCATCTCAGGGAAGTCACCAGATTGTCCCATTTCACGTTCATGTCTGACATCATTCTTTCCTCCGTCATATTGGCATCGTCATTGCCCATGTAAAAGTTAAATATCAGACGATTGTTCTCATTAATGCGGTGATTGTATGTAACGTTGGCATCATAGAAGGAATACTTCAATCTTGCATCCTTATCACGCAATAATGGCCCATACAACAGGTTCAGATAACATTTTCTCAACGAAACAGCCAGTTCGGATTTTTTTGTCACTGGTATTCTTAACGTTCCTTGTGAGGATATCAGTCCCACAGCGACCTCTCCTGTAAAAGAATCTGTTGGCTCGTAATGTGTTTGCATCGTCAGTTCTGCTCCTAAATAATCAGCAGATGAAGCATTGGGAGTCTTTTTAATTATCATTTGCTGAAAATGAGCCGCATTAAAAATGGAGAAAAGCCCCAATATATGGGAAGCGCCATAAACAGGTGTTCCGTCTATAGATATTCTGTTATGTCCATTATCACATCCCATAACATGAAGACCGGCATCATACTCTCCATTTGTAGAAACTCCCGGCAGCATCTGAGAATAGTGCAGCGGGTCAGCATTACCCAGAATCTTTGGCAAGTCGTTCATCATCTGAAGATTCCAGTACATTGTACCATCCTGAGATGTCCGGAGATTTTTTCCGTGGGTATTTCCCACGACAATAACAGAGTCGAGTGACACACTCTTGTTGTCACCCGACCTGTCTTGACCATATATCATGCTCACAAAAATGAGCAACATATATGTAATAAGTGATCTTCTCACTTTTTATTTCTTTATCATTCTTTCAACATCCTTACCTAACTGCTTAGCGTAATCTATTACAGACTTGAAATATGCCTCAGTAAAGTAATCCTCAAATGCATAGCTTGAGCCGTCTGCAAAGTTAAGTGTTGGATATAACTCATATCGATACAAGTCACCGTAGTAACTTTTACTCTTGACAGCCACTTTCAGAGTACCCTGGTTTATAGTGTTTGCAGGACCATTTGTGATGTAAGCATTGACACCATTATTGATTATGTTAGCACAATTCTTAACAGCCTCTTCGTTGAAACGATTATTTCTGTCATCAGCTTGATCGTATGCATCATATACACTCTTACCTTCAGCAACAGTCATACGGACTGTCAGTCTGTTGAGCACAGTTACAACAGCAGAACCGTTAGTAACTTGATCCATCTTTTGAGGAGCTGATGCAGAAGGGGTAGCATTGACTGCCACATTCACCAATTCTATTGCACCTCTCTTAATAGTAGCATTTACGGCACTTCCGCTTTGATTTATATAATCAAAGTCTGTATGTACATAGAATGGTTCTCCTGCAGGCTGTATCATTACGTCAACAGTACCAGCAGCCTGACCCAGGAATGACAGCTGGCTATGCTCGTCAGTAGCATTCTGGAACTTGCTGATATTAACCGTTGTCTGCAACTTAACCTGACCATTACATGTAAGGGTTGCATTAACCTGAGTAGGAACGTCTATAAGAACATTCTCGCGTTCATATATATATGGTATAACACCTGAATCATCGAAATCAACAGTATTTATTTCCTGTCCATATATTTCTTTCCATTCGTCGATTCTGATTTTACCTGTACTGCCACTTTGGGTAGCACTTGCCTCCCATACGGCACCATTCTTGTCAGTATATGTAAACTTCAAACCCGCGTCTGAGCCGACTTTCTCCCATTTGCCACCATAGGAGGCCTTATACTGTCCATGAGCCTGAGATGCAAGAATCAGTTTATCAACATATTCCCTAATATTAACATACGAATATACCTGATCATAATTAGAATACTGATAACCAGACTTATTATAGCCAGTCACTGTGCGTATGATGAACTCCTTTGCATATTCTTTCAAAGAATCAGCATTCACATCTCGCATTTCCTTTGCTACATCAATGAGTGCCTGCCATTCGTTGGCAACAAAGTATGTCTCCAGCATACGTGCAGTTGTTTCAATGTATGCCCTCTCCTCATCTGGTGTTAACTGAGCGTCACTTGGAGGTGCTGCAGATACATAATTAAGAGTGAATGTCTCGCCTGTCTCGTTGTTTGTAAGAGTCAAATCGTTCCCGATACGTGACACAGTAAAGCTATAGACCTTACCCTCTTCCAAAGAAAAGGCTCTTGTTGTTACAACTCCCGACAACACCAAGTTTGGAGCATTATAAGTGTACGCTCCTGTGTAGTACTTGCCAGTCGCATTGTCCACAGCGGTAAAAGTACTGTTGTCATAGAAAGTCAATGTGTAGCTGTCAATGTTATAA
Source organism: uncultured Prevotellaceae bacterium (assembly GCA_946405805.1). Lineage (GTDB taxonomy): Bacteria > Bacteroidota > Bacteroidia > Bacteroidales > Bacteroidaceae > Prevotella. Next base: position 5,164 of record CAMJIL010000036.1, read on the forward strand.
ACACCTGTGATAGGATTACTGTCTGGAGCAGAATCACCATCACTGCTACTACAACTAAACATTCCCATTGCCATAACCAAAGCAAGGAAATAGTTCAAGAAATAAATTTTTCTCATAATAGATGATAATAAAATGCTTCCTGCCCCCCAAATTCAGCGTTAATAATATGTTCAGGTCTGGTAATAAAAGACGTGGGAGTTAATTCATTTTAGCATGTCTTCGTTGCAGAACCTTCACGGTATATTTTCGGTTATTTTCCCTGACTGTCATCGTCTGCATTGAATGCAATACTTAGAAAACGCCTTTTCCTTATTTATATTTTCGCTAATAATAAACTTAAATCATCTCGGGCACAAAGTTATGAAAAAAAATACAATAATGCAAAAAATATAATAAAAAAAAGAAAAAAACTCCTGTGTGGGCACACGGAAGTTAAGCATCCGCATCTTGGAGGACGGGGAATTCCTTTCTGAAGGCATTGAGGGATTCCATATCCAAGATGGCTGTGGCGGTGGCTGCGGTATTGTCGGGCACATGAACAAGGATTTTTCCTTTGGCATCGATGATGGCAGAACCTCCATCATAATGGCAGACGGGGTCGTCGCCTACCCTGTTTACTCCTATTACAAAGCATTGTTTTTCTAAGGCGCGGGCTTGTAACAGCTCATCCCACACCTTGCGACGGCTATCAGGCCAGTTGGCGACGTAGATGATGGCGTCGTAGGGAACCCCCACCCCGACCCTCACCAAGGGGAGGGAGAATAAAATTAAGGTTAGAGAGAAGAAAGCAGGGCTTGTTTGTCGAGAGACACGCAAGCTTATTTGTGCCTGCAAGACTGGTGTTGTTATGCTTTAAGGCGTACCATGCGTACCATTTGGTATTTTGATTACGATATACGAGATACCAACTATGAATTGCGTAGGCTGCACATTTGCAGCCTACGTTTATTTTTTTTCGAATTTTCTTTGTACTTTAAAATAAAATTTCTACTTTTGCAGCACTTAAACGTATAAGGTCAAAGGTCTAAGGTCTAAGGTTCTTGAAACTTGTAATCGGCTCTGCCGCTTCGCTAGTCGAAGAAACCTGAAACCTGAAACTTGAAACTTAATATTTAATGTTCATAATTCAAAATTAACTATGGGTAAAATTAAGACTATTGGAATTTTGACATCTGGCGGTGATTCACCTGGTATGAATGCGGCTATCCGCGCTGTAACTCGTGCCGGTATCTACAACGGCTTTAGAATGATGGGTATCTACAGGGGTTATGACGGCCTCATCAAAGATGAGATAAAGGAGTTTACCACTGAGGATGTCAGCGGTATTATAACAAGAGGTGGTACTATCCTAAAGTCTGCACGCAGCAAGGAATTTATGACACCAGAGGGCAGACAGAAGGCTTATGAAACATGCCAAAAGGAAGGCATCGATGCTCTTGTTGTTATTGGTGGCAACGGTTCTCTGACAGGTGCTTGGAATTTCGGTACAGAATTTGATTTCCCTGTTATCGGCCTGCCTGGCACAATCGATAATGACCTTTACGGAACAGACTTCACCATAGGCTACGACACTACGATGAACACTATCATGGAGTGTGTTGACAGAATACGTGATACTGCGAACTCCCACGAACGTATCTTCTTTGTTGAGGTAATGGGACGTGATGCCGGCTTCCTGGCACAGAACTGTGCTATCGCCTGTGGTGCTGAAGCAGCTATTGTTCCTGAGGAGTCAACGGATGTTGACCAGTTGGCAGTCTTCATGAGTCGTGGCATCCGTAAATCAAAGAAATCATGTATCGTAATAGTATCAGAGAGTCCTAAGTGTGGCGCACTTTATTATGCTGACCGAGTAAAGAAAGAGTTCCCTGAATTTGATGTGCGTGTATCTATCTTGGGACACCTTCAGCGTGGTGGTTCACCATCGGCTCTTGACCGTATCCTTGCGAGCTGTATGGGTGTTGCTGCTATAGAGGCTATCATGCAGGGACAACGCAACGTAATGGTGGGCTATTGTAACGGCAATGCTGTATTGGTGCCATTTAGCGAATGCATCCGCACAGACAAACGCTTCGACAAACGACTCATAAACGTATTGGACGAGCTGAGTATCTAAAAACGAAAACGAAAACCAAAACGATAACGAAAAACGAAAAACGAAAAACGAAAAACGAAAAACGAAAAACGAAAAACGAAAAAGCGTGGTATGTTGTTGCATACCACGCTTTTTTTTAGAACGTCAACCTAAATCCGAAGCGGACGCCGTTCTTTGTGGCTGTCGGCAGATTGAGATAGTTGAAACGATGTACGTATTCTATCTGTAACAATTTGAAGATATTGTGGATACCTACTCGTAATTCGAAATAAGGTTCATGGGTATTCATGACGTATGCTCTATTTGGGAATTCCATCAGACCACTTATATCCATACCTTGTGCGGCTGCCAAAGCAGGATTGTTTTTGTCTGACAATCCGCCATAGAGAACATTGAAGCCTATAAGCTCACGCCATTGTAATTCCTTGAGGAATGGTATGCGGTTGAATATCTTACCATTCAAGTCCCACTCCATTATCAGGGATACAAACTTATCGTTAAGGAACTCCATATTGTTTATCAACTCGAAGGTCTCACGCTGCCATATATAAGAGATGTTAGCAGCAGGAGCTATAAGCAATGGGAATGGTACCTGACTCCATTGTCTGCCGCCCTTGAGATAGAAGTCCAACTTACCCCAAGATTTCAGCCACTGACGGTAATAGACACTTGCCTCGGTAACATGGTAGTTATACTGTCCACCCATGAGGCCCTTGATACCCATCGTATGCTTGAGTTTGAATATTGGAGAGTCACGATTTGCAGTAGTACGTTTCTGCTTTGAGTTGATATATGTCTGACCAGGTGAATAGCTGGCCTGCAGATATATTTCCGTAAAACGGAAGGAGCCTCTGTCGTCATCAGTAATGACAAAATTCGGGTCGCTGAATTTCTTGAAGAACAGGTCACCGGCTGCTTCCTGATATTCTCTGCGGATACCACCAGAAATAGCAAATCCCCAGTCTTCCTCGCGTTCAAAGTCAAGGGTCTGGCGTTTATAGTATGCCATATTCATCACCTTACTCCAACGGATAGAAGCGAAGACGTTATCCTTATCGACATTCAGGAACTTATCTGAAGGAGAACAGATGTCGTATGTACTCGTGAAAGAGATATTACGACGTGGGAACTCATCAGGAGTATATTGTTTCTTATTAAAGGAATAGGTAACAGTAGCTCCATAATAGTTATTGTTTGTCTTGAAGCCGTGTGCCATATATCCTTTCAGGAAGATATGGTGATTGAGATTTCCTGTTGTCTGTCCTGAGAGACGGAAGCGGAAGCCATCAATACTATTGGTTGAAAGCATAGAGTTAACAGGACCAATATCAAACTTACTTGGGTGAGGATCCTTGGATGTCTCAACATAGTTTTCCATTATGGCTTTCAAACCAACAAGAAGCCATCCGAAGCCCTTGGTACTCTTCATTCCCTTGATGAATTTGTCCATACCTTCCTCACCACTTGTCAGAGCCACTTCGCGGTTGTCTTCCCAGTATTCCTTATCTCGCATCTCGCTATATGGGTCACGCTTCTCCAATGCCTTTCCCCTAAAGATTTTCTCTTCGATAGGTTCAAAGGAGTAGTCGTTGCGTCGCGACGTTCGGGTAATCTGGAAATCACCCTTTCTCTCCCCTATCAGAGCCAGTTCCACAAGCATATCATTGACATTGAGAACCCAATCACCGGAAGGGAGTTTCAGGTACTCTTGGTCGATAGACATATTATGGACAAAGTTAACGTCTGAGCGTTTCGGAATACTCAGATGCACTCTCTTGACATGAAGCGTAGAGTCGTTGATAATCCACAGCTCACCTCGGAAGCCGAAGTCCTGCTGGTTATTAGGAAGGAAGCTGACCTGTATGCAGGAGTCACCCTTAACGTCAAGGGTATCTACGATGTAGAAACGATAGAAACTGATAGCATCCCTACCTATTGGAGAGGTAAAGGGATATTGCAGCAGGCGTACCTGATCGTCATATATATCTACTTCAGTAAAGACATCCGCTGCCATCTTGGTGAAGATATCACCTGTCTCGATGAGGTCATTGACACCTGTGCTGTGTTCCGCATCAATATAGATGCGTTCCTTCCTCGGGTCTTTACGATAATACTTATGGAATATCTTCTCTGTTGTGATTACTGGAAGAACATTCTTTCCTGTGATAGGATTCTTCTCTACCTGCTCTTTCAGCCAAGGCTTTCTGGAATAAGAACCAGAGTCGAGAGTTGCCTGGGAGATATCATTAAGAGCTATGGTAAGACGTTCGTAGTTGCGATACTGATAGAAGTCTTTATTCTCAAGTTTTGTCTGCTGTTTCTTTGCGATAACACGACGCATCAGTTCTACGGCAGGATTCTCCTTTCGGGAATAGCGCGAACTCTTCGACTTCACCACAACTTCACTAAGGTCATTGGAAGCAGGCTTCAGCTTTACGACAAGATTATTATTCTTGTCGCCGATATAAACACTCTTCGACTTGTACCCTATAGAGGTGAAATTGATATACATACCCTTGTGGCGTGCAATAGAGAAGCAACCCCATCCATCTGTGATAGTTGAGACATGACTACCCTTATACTTCACGCTGACATAGGATAAACTGTCGCCAGTTTCTGCATCAATTACTACACCCTTTACCGTCTGCGCCAATGCTGGTACAGACATTACCATAATAAGGAGGCTGACAAATACCCCCTTGAGAAAATACAATCTATCTACCTTATATATATTATTCATATCGTATTGCTTCAATAGGATCCAAACGTGCTGCTTTCTGTGCTGGAAAGTAACCAAAGCCAATACCAATGATTGTGCAGACGATAAACGACACTACAATAGACCACATCGGAATGCTTGTTGGCAGGCCGAACAGCAGGTTGGCGCCTGTGGAGAGCAGTGTCCCAAGCCCAATGCCGAGGATTCCTCCTGTAACTGATATTATTATTGATTCAATTAGGAACTGATTTGAGATATCTATGCCTCGTGCTCCTACCGACATACGCAAACCTATCTCCTTGGTGCGCTCTGTTACTGACACAAGCATGATATTCATAATACCGATGCCAGCAACGAGGAGTGAGAAGGCTGCTGCCACAACAAGGATGAGGGTTACAGTATCCATAGTCGAGGACATTGTCTCCATTATCTCCTGCTGGGAACGAATGGTGAAATCGTCTTCCCCACCTTCCTTTATCTTATGCTGCTCTTGAAGAATAGCTGTCAATTCTTTTATTGCATCGTCTGTCATCTCTTCTGTAATAGCAGAGCAGTTGATGCTTGAGAACCACGTTTGGGCCGTGAGACGCTTCATTACTGTGGTATATGGAGTGATGCAAAGGTTATCCTGATCCATTCCGAAGGAGTTGTAGCCCTTGCTCTTCAACACACCTATAACTCTGAAAGGTATGCTCTTGAAACGCACCATCTTACCAACTGGATCCTGACCAGATGGGAAGAGTTCATCAGCAACAGTCTTACCAATAACACACACCTTTGCGGCCTTCTTGATATCCTCATCTGTAAAGGCAGAACCGTTTGATATTTCCCATTGCTTGATATCAAAGTATTCTGTACTCTCGCCATACATGGTGGTACTGCTGTTGTTGTTGCCATTGATAATCTGTCCTGCAGAGGTTACCTCAGGCGACACATAAGTGCAGTATTTTGCTTCTTCCTTTATCTTCTCATAATCATCTGGCTTCAGCGTCTGCATAGCAGAGGGGTCTTGACGCACGCCGCCAGGACCTCTGTCGGCACCAGGACGTATCATAATGATGTTAGAACCCATCTGCGAGATATTCTGGCGGATAGACTCCTTGGAACCCTGACCGATAGCCATCATCACTATTACGGCAGCAACGCCGATGATGATACCCAGCATCGAGAGGAAAGAGCGGAACTTATTATTTGCAATGGCCTTGATGGCCACCTTCATTAAGTTTACGAAATTCATCTATAATAAATACTAATCGTCTTGTGGTGCTGGGAGTTGTGCTAACGCTTCCGCAGCAGATAATATATTGTCATTCTCTACATCTTCGCGTATCTTACCATCCCTGAGCATGATGTTTCTTGAAGAGTAGTGTGCTATGTCCGGATTATGGGTTACGAAGATAATGGTGCGTCCCATAGAGTGGAGTTTCTGGAAGAGTACCAGCATCTCGAAAGATGTGCGTGTATCGAGGTTTCCCGTTGCCTCATCGGCAAGGATAACGGCAGGATTGTTGACGAGGGCTCTTGCTATCGCCACACGCTGCATCTGACCACCTGACATCTGGTTGCTCTTATGGTAGAGTCTGTCTCCGAGGCCTACTTCATTGAGTGCCTTGATGGCTGCCTCACGACGCTGCGAAGCGCTATACTCGCTGTTGTACATGAGGGGCAACTCTACATTTTCAATAGATGTAGTCTTGGCGAGAAGATTATAGTTCTGGAACACAAAACCTATCTTCCTGTTGCGCAGTCGGGCACGCTGGCTCTTGGACATCTTCCTGACGCTGACGCCATCAAGATAATACTCGCCAGAGGTAGGAGTATCGAGGCAACCAAGTTGATTGAGAAGCGTTGATTTACCTGAGCCGGATGTTCCCATGATGGTAACAAATTCGCCTTCGTAAATCTTGAACGATACACCTCGCAAAGCTTTTACCACCTCTGAGCCCACCTTGAACTCACGACGCACATTGTCTAATTCTATAACAACTTTCTTTTCCATCGGAGCAGAGTTGCGTTCTTATTTTTTTTGCTGTTGCTGTTGTCTGTTTCGTGGACGAGGCATGAATGGGTTGTTGTTGCCATTATTACCCAAGACCTCTTCGCCTGTCATCTTGAACTCAGTAATAATCTTCTGACCAGGTTTCAGACCTCCTACTACCTCTGTCATCATACCATTACTGATGCCCACCTTTACAGGATATGCTCGGAAGGTATTACCATCAAGTACCCAAACCTTATGCTCTCCCTTACAATCCTTGATGGTCTGATCTTCTGTCAGCATCTTCTCGTTAGGAGTAAACTTCAGGGCTTTGGTAGGAACTGTCACAATATTGTTCTTTTCCTTTGTATAGATGGTTACATTTGCTGTAAGACCTGGCTTGAGCTTGAGGTCTGCATTAGGAGCAGAGATAACCACTTCGTAGGTTACGACATTTGACTCTGTCGTAGCCTCGAGGCGCACTTGTGTAACAGTACCACCGAAGGTGTCGTCTGGAAAGGCATCTACAGTGAACATCACACGCTCTCCTTCATGCACCTCACCTATGTCTGCCTCATCAATGTTTGCTATAACTCGCATATTGGTAAGGTCTTGCGCAATCTTAAAGAGCTCTGGGGTGTTGAATGACGCAGCGACTGTCTGGCCCTCTTCTACAGACTTTGATATCACAATACCATCGATAGGTGCTGTAATAGTAGCATATCCGAGGTTTGTCTCAGCCTTCTTTACATTCTGGGTAGAAGTGAGAACCTGCTGCTCTGCCTGCTGATAAGACAAGCGTGCCTTCTCGAAGTCGTCTGCACTGATAAGACCTTTGTCAAACAACTGGTGCTGACGATTGAAGTTGGCCTTCTGGTAAGCCAGATTACTCTGCTGAGATGAGAGATTGGCTCTTGCAGAAGCGAGCTCTGACATAAGATTTGTCTTGTCGAGTTCTGCTATCACCTGTCCCTTCTTTACTATGCTGTTGTAGTCAACATAAAGGTGGGAAACAATACCACTGACCTGTGTACCGACAGTGACGCTTGTAACTGCCTCAATGGTACCTGTGGCTGTAACACTGGTGCGGATATCACCTACCTCAACAGGAACTGTGACATAAGAGACTTCTGTTTCTTTATCACCACCAAGTGTGAGAAATAATGCAATGGCAACTATCGCTACCACTACCAAACCTATAATTTTCTTCTTCATTTCTTGTAGAATTCTAACATTTTAATGCAATATATCGTAGTATATTTTGCCTGTAGTTCTGACTGCTGGGCAGTAAGCAGACGTGTTTTGCCTTCTTGCAACTCGACAATATTCTTCAGGCCCACCTGAAACTGCTCTGACAGCAGGTCATAAGAGGTTTGGGCGCTCTCTGTGCTAACCTTTGCCGACTTGTATTGTTGCTGGTTGTTGTATGCCTGAATCCAGAAGTCGCTGATAGTACTGTAGAGTGTTGTCTCCTTATCGCGAATGTCAAGCAGAGCCTGCTGTTTCTGAATGTTTGCCTTATTGACAGCTGTCCTTGCTTCGCGCCTGTCAAAGATTGGGACATTGACGCTAAAGCCTCCTCCTATATTCAACCCATTCTTGAGCTGTGTGCCCCAAGCATTATTGTTCTGGGAAGAATGGTTGGATGTGGCAGAGGCATTAAGGGTTACTGTCGGAAGATATTGTGCAGTAGCGATTCTGCGCTGGATGTTGGCACTTTCTACAGACAAGCGTGCCCGCTTTATCTCAGGACGATTCTCGACTGCTGCCTCATAAACACTTTGTACAGAGGGTATTGGCTGTAAAGCCATCGCATCAGTAGCCTGGGTCTCAACAACATCAAACTCATCTTCGTCAGTAATCTGCAAGAGCGCCTTCAGCTGACGCTTGTAGTTGCGCACATTACTCTCGCTTTGCACAAGGTTATACTCATCCTGAGCTCTTTGGGAAGTGAGCTGGGAAAGGGCTGCTTTACTAAGGCTCCCTACCCTATACATCTCCATTCCTCTATTTTCGTTCACCTTGGATGCCTCAAGAGTTTTCTCGCTGACCTTCACAGCTTCCTTTGAGTAAAGAATCCTGACAAAGAGCAAAGCCAACTGCTCCTCAAGGCTGCGAGCCTTTACAATACTGTCTTCTGCAGCTGCTTGCTCAGCAACATCATTGAGCTTTACCTGATTGTGGTTTCTGTTTCCGTTCCACACTGTCCAGTTGCCACCAAGAGTGTAGGCGCCATTATAGCTGGTCTTCTTGGTTACTGTCTGCACCTCATTGTTCTGAATGGTCATACCTTGCTTCCAAGGCTGATAGGCCACATTCTGGTTTGTCGTAAAATTGAGGGAAGGAAACAGGGCAGCCTCAGAAGCCTTCAAGGTTTCAAAAGCCGTCTGGCGGGTAAGGCCCAGTTTCTGCAGGGAAATATTGTTCGTCAGGCAGTAGTCAAGACACTCTTCATAGGTCCAAGTCCTTGCCTGAATGGTTTGGGAAAGCAACAGAATCGCCCCCAGTATCGTAACAAGATATTTCGTCATTTTTAACTTTTTTAATATAAAATATTAATTGCGGGCACAAAGGTACAATAATTTTTTGAATTATAAAACTTTTTGCCCCACAAAACGTTTTATTTTGCATATTTTCATTACAAATTTTTCTCCAAACTACGTTAGAAAATTATCTCCTCCGAGGAGAATTTTATGTTTCAGGCCCTGAAACACCTGTCCAAGGCCCGCGAACTACTGTCCAAGGCCCTTAAACATAAGTTTCAGGCCCTTGAACATAAATTTCCCTTAGGGGTAGGAGAAAATCCATCGAGGAGAAAAATATTTTTCTTCAGGGTTATGATATTTTTTAGAATTAAATTCGTACCTTTGCACAAGCTATGAACAAAGAAGATCTTCGCAAATACATTTTTGACCAGACAAAGGGGCACTCCACGCAAGAACTGGAGGAGGCTTCACGCACAATCTGCGAGAAACTGATGGAGCATGAAAGAATCAAACAGGCTGAGACAGTTGTGCTCTTCTGGTCAATGAAAAATGAGGTGAACACTCATGACATCATCCCAACATTGGTGCGTGACAAAAACGTCATCATCATAACACAATCTGCTAATACAAAACCAGTCACTCCTCCACAGGATGCAGTCATCATTGTGCCAGGAGTAGCCTTTGATAACAAAGGGTACCGGTTGGGCAGAGGAAAGGGCTATTATGACAGGTATTTAGGCAGTTTGGCAGGAAATTACAAGATTGGCATCTGTTTTCCTTGGCAAATGGTAGAAAAAGTGCCAACAGATAGCCATGATGTGTGCGTAAACGAGGTGATTTATTAGTTTTTTATCAATTTTCTTAACAAAAATTTGGTAGGAAACTGAAAAATTCCTAATTTTGCAAAATGGAACCCAACAAAATAACAGAGGAAGAGATACAACATCGCGCCAACGAGGTTTTCTCAGCACTTGAGAAGCGATGTTCAGTAGAAGAGATGCAATTGGTGCAAAAGGCTTTCAATTTTGCACGAGAGGCACATCGTAATCAAACACGCAAGTCAGGAGAACCCTACATCATACACCCTATTGCAGTAGCGATGATTATTGCTGACGAGATGCAGTTGGGAGCAGCACCTGTTTGTGCAGCTTTCCTGCATGATGTAGTAGAAGACACACCTTGTACTGACGAGAAAATACAACAGGAGTTTGGAGATGATGTGGCATTTCTTGTCAGAGTGGTTACGAAGAAAAAGAAGAACCAGTATGAGATGTCAAAGCAGCTTGATAACTTCAAGCAGATGTTGGATTCCATGCACTATGACATCAGGGCTATCCTCATAAAACTTGCTGACCGCCTGCATAATATGCGAACGTTGGCATCGATGACTCCTGCCAAGCAGATGAAGATAGCTGGTGAGACTGACTTCTTCTACGCTCCGCTGGCTAACAGATTAGGTCTTTATACTATTAAAATAGAACTCGAGAATCTCTCCTTCCATTATCGTTGTCCACAGGTTTACGACAGAATCTTGAAACTCATCGAAGAGGACAAGAAACGTGACGAAAAACGTATGACTCCATTCTACAAGAAGATGGACGAGATTCTGAAGAATAACGGAATAGAATACGAACGCGAAGTGTTATACAAACAGCCTTATAACATTTGGCGGAAAATGATACAGCAGAATATTGACTACGAACATCTTGAGTGTAGGCATTTCACCAGAATCGTTTTCAAATCTGACATGTATATGACGGACAAGAATAGGGCTTTGAAGATATACTCTCTGCTGACAGACAAATTCAAAGAGAGACCTAATTCTGTAACAAATTACATCGACCTTCCAAAGCAAAACGGATATCAGGCTTTCCACACACAATTACTTAGCGACTACGGAGTTTGGGAAGAGATACATATTCAGTCGCTGAAGATGGCAACCAAGACAAAGTTGGGATACCTCTTCGATAGCGGACAGCGAGAGATTGATATCAATATGTGGCTGGAGAAATTCCGCAATGTCCTGAAGGATGTATCGCAAAACTTAGAGTACAACGAAGAAAACAAGCACTTCTTTATCGAAAGCGTTCGCACCGCCTTATATAATGATGACATACAGGTATATACTCCAGAGGGAAAAGCAATGCTGCTGCCAAAGAAATCTACAGCACTTGACTTTGCTTTTGCTGTCAGCAATGATGTCGGCATGCATGCAAAATACGCAAAGATAAATGGACACCTGGCTTCTGTAAAAACCATCCTGAAACGTGGAGATAGTGTAGAGATTGGCGTTGACGAAAACATAATGCCACAGGAAGATTGGAGAACCAGCGCAAAGACTTATGAGGCTCTAAGAAGTATCAATATCTATCTGGATCATCTTCCAAAGCCAAAGTATTGCAGATGCAAGAGTTGTCACCCCATACCAGGAGAAGAGGTAATCGGATTCAAAGAAAATGATGGCACCATAACAGTACATCGCAGGGATTGTACCCTCGCAATAAGCCTTGTGTCACAATTTGGCGACAATATTGTGGCAGCTGACGATTTCAAAGAGAATTCTGAAACCTTATATCCAGCATCGCTAACTTTGAAGGCTGTTGACAGAAAGCATCTATTGAGTGACATCATAGAAACAATTTCCAACCAACTTCACCTGTCTATCCTTAGCCTTAATACAAATACTGTTGACGAGATTGTGACAACAACAATCAACTTCACCATTCATAACTATCAGGAGCTAAGGACCATCGTACAGAACATACAAAACATCCCAGATGTTGATGAAGTTATCTACAATAACAAGTAAATAGAGACCTGTTTTGCAAATAAATGTTAAAAACAGACCCTGAAAGTGATTTTTGTCACAATAAAATTTACATGATTTGATTTTTTTTTCTACTTTTGCATCGATATTAACGTTCAAACTAAAAAATTATTGCCTATAGGAAAACATTTACTTGACTAAAAAAGTTTAAGGAAATGAAAAAACTGTCTCTGCTAACCGACGAAGAGTTGGCAATGGAGTATGTAAAAGGTAATAATCGTGCGTTTGACGAATTGTTAAGTCGTACGCAAACGGGAATATTCTCTTACATCATTTTTATAGTACACAACAAGGAAGTGGCAAACGACCTCTTCCAGGAGACTTTCTTGAAAGCTATCACAAAGCTGAAAGATGGTAAGTACACCCCATCTGGTAAATTCAACGGATGGCTGATTCGTATTGCACACAATGCTATTATGGATTGGTATCGTCGTCAGAAGAGCCAGCATCTTATTGATACTGATGGTAGCGATATCACTATTGCCGAGATGTCTGACCAACAGATTATGGAGACATCACGTGAAGACATTATGACAAACACCCAGGTATTGGAGGATGTAAAGGCAATGATAGACTTCTTGCCTGAAAACCAACGCGAGATCGTAAAGATGCGTTACTATCAGAATCTCTCTTTCAAGGAAATAGCAGCTATTACGAACTGCAGCATCAACACTTGCCTCGGACGCATGCGCTATGCCTTGATAAACATGAGACGATTGGCAAAGCAAAATAGCATGCAACTTCAGTTGGCACTATAATATTACAGAAATAATTTAGCGCATGAAACTAACTGCTGACAGCGGTAGCACTAAAACAACATGGCTTCTTAACACCAATGGTGCTAAGAAGCTATATTTCTATACACAGGGTATCAACCCTTTCCATATGGATATCGAAACAATGGAATCCATATTGGAGAAAGAATTGCTGCCACAACTGCAGTCAATAGAATTCCCCATTGACAATATAGAATTCTATGGTGCAGGATGTACAGTAGAGAAATCTGTAATTCTCAAGACGATCCTGCAGAAGTTTTTCCCTTCTACAAAATCCGTCATCGTAGGAAGCGATATGTTGGGAGCTGCAAAGGCGCTATTTAATAACGAACCAGGAATAGCATGTATTCTCGGAACTGGTTCCAATTCTTGCTTATATGATGGCGAGAAAATCGTAGAGAACATCTCTCCTATGGGATATATCCTAGGTGACGAAGGAAGTGGAGCTGTTATAGGTAAGACATTTCTGAATTGCTTATACAAAGGAGGACATCGCGATTTCATAACTATTTTCGAATCTGAAACAGGGCTTACTCTTCCTGATATTATAAATAAAGTATATCGCGGCCCCCTACCCAATAGATTCCTCGCTTCCCTTTGCCCCTTCATCCATAGCCACCTTTCTGAGCAATGGATAGAAGAAATGGTAATAGAATGCTTTAGGAAATTCTTTGAAAACAATATTAAGCATTACAATTCTAATCTTAATATCGGTTTCGTAGGAAGCGTAGCGTTTTATTTTGAGAAACAGCTACGAAAAGCAGCAGAAAAAGAAAGTTCCCTCATTACAAAGATAATGAAGGAACCACTATAGTTTTTCTTATATTCTTTTATTTACTCAACGACTATTCGTCTATATCTTCTTCTTTGGGAGCTTGATAGGCTTCGCATTTTGTATTGCCAATATTATCTATCGTCAGCAAAATAAGGTAAAACTCCTCATTATTCTCATCAGGCGAACCTATACTTGTAACAAATTTCAAATAGTTACCTTCTACCTTGTAGAAATTCATTCCAAGCAATACTCCACTCTCGTAGAACGACTTCGGAACTACACTTTCGAAGTTCTTCTTGTTGAATTTCTTCTCAAAGCAAACCGAACCATCATCACGCTTGATTACAAGATTTATTGTATTATCATAATAATCCTGATCGTGATTCTTTACCTTTGGAAGAGAAGTATCCTTTGCACGAGTAATGATATATGTATATTTGGAACCACTTATCCAATCTACATTATCACTTTGAGTATTTGCAGCCATCCCTATTACACCAGGACGATGCTCTTCTACCTGATCACGCTCCACAATTATTTCGTCAGAACGCTTATTGCCTCCGCAACTTGCAAGGAGCAACAGACATAATGAAATAAGAGTGAATGATGATTTCATGCACATACCACTATATATACGATTCACACCCTTCACTCTTAACTATTATTTACTCAGAAACTCTCTCGATATACTTATCTATATCCTGAGAAGAAGCGCTGTTAACATACTTCTCCTTTACTTCCTTATAGATTTCAAGAGCCTCAGACTTCTTGTTCTGGCTCTCCAGCAGACGAGCTGCAGAAATCATATAAGTAGGAGCAAGTGAGTTGTTCACGTTATCCTCAGCCTTAGAGTCAGCCATCTCAGCAGCCTTTTTAAATGTGCTGATAGCCTTATCTACATCACCAGTATTAGCATAAGCATTTGCCAAAGCGCCAGTAATAGCAGGACTAATCATCATATCCTCACGTGCAGAGAAGTCCTCAAGGTATGTAACAGCCTCTTTCCACTTAGCCATATTAGCGTAGCACAAGCCAGCGTATGCCTTAGCAAGGTTAGCAGCATCTGTGCCACCATAGTTCTCGGCAACAGCAAGGAATCCCTCCATTGTCTTGTCACCATTCAGAGCCTTTTGGAATTCACCCTGTCCAAACAAATCCTGTGCCTTTGCCAGAGCTGTTGAAGCCTTTTCCTCACGAGGACCAGCTACCAAGTTAGAGTAAGCAGCCCAGCCACCAACTACAATAATAAGAGCAGCTACAGCAATGAGTATCTGCTTACGAAATTTCAAGAAAAAAGCTTCCTGCTTGTTAAATTCCTGCCCTGTTGGAGCAGCATTTGCAATGTTTGTATTTGCCATTTTATTATTTGATATTATTATTTTCCAAAAATGCGTTGCAAAATTACAAAAAAAAACTCATACATCCAAATATTTAATGTATTTTTTAGTCTAATTAGCCACATTGGTCCTATTAGACCAATATCTATCCCTATAAACAAAAAAGAAGCCCTCTCATCATGATTGACAAGAGGGCTTTCTTAAATAAAGTGGGCAGTCTCCTACTCTCCCGCATAGTATTGCAGTACCATCGGCGCAG
>CAMJIL010000037.1 GCA_946405805.1 uncultured Prevotellaceae bacterium
AACGACCCCGAGATTACAAATCACGTGCTCTGGCCAACTGAGCTAAAGAGGCAAGCCCTGTCCCGAAATCAGACGCTAAATGCATCCTGTGGGAATTTGCGGGTGCAAAGGTACGTATAAATTTTTAAATCACCAAACTTTTTCCAAAGAATTTTAATGATTTCTTGATTTTTCTTTAATTTTGGTCAATTTTACCTTCAATGCGTCAACACATAAATCAATGCCTTCCTCAAAAGTGTCGCATGTTTTTTCTACAAATTGTGTTCCGCCAGGTATTGCCACGCTGATGCTTGTTGTTTTATTCATAGCAGTTTGTGGCTTTTCGACCTTCAGTTGCACCTCTACTTTCTTTATATCTTCGTAAGACCTTGAGAGTTTTTCTACTTTCTTTGTAGCGAACTCTTGTAATTTCTCTGTTGCGTCGAAATGGACAGCCTGAATTTTAATCTCCATAGTCATTTAAGTTTTTAGGTTTTTATAACTGTGAATTTTTGCCCTCTCTAGGATGGGCATCTTCGTAACTTCGTTTTAATTCCTCAAAAGTAACATGAGTATAGATCTGTGTTGTTTTGAGGCTTTCATGACCCAGCAGTTTCTGCACACTTCCCAATTTTGCATCATGGTTTAGCATCACTGTAGCAAAGGTATGTCTCAATACGTGTGGTGAGCGCTTCTTTTGTGTAGTAACGAAAGAGAGGTAGTGTCTAACAATGCTGTAAACGATTGCAGCCGTTATCGCTTCCCCTTTGTCATTCCTGAAGAGAGCGTGGCTATTGTCTGTTGCTGGGATTTTTTCATCTCTCAGCTGTTGGTAGTATTTTATGGCTTCCACCATCTCCTCCCCCAACGGGACAATACGCTGCTTTCTTCTCTTTCCCGTCACCTTTATCTCATGATTGATGAGATTAACATCTTCATCTCTGAGAGCCACCACTTCACCCCTACGGATTCCTGTTGAATATAAGAGTAATAATAATGTACGCGCACGTACATCATTTATATCCTCTAAATTCCAATCCAGTTTGTCAAAGAGATTGTCCGCCTCTTCCTCTCTGAGGAAAGTTGGCAACACTTTCTCTTTTTTGGGTCCTGTGACTTTGTGCGCGGGATCGCGTTCCACGATACCTTTTCTCAGGGCGTAGCGATAAAGGGATTTTACCGCAGATAGTTTCTTACATGCATATGAGGCTTTCTGCCCCTTTTCCATCATGTCCTCTATCCAGTCGCGAATTACATCGCTGTCGGCGCCCTCTGGTGTCAATTGACTGTCGAGCTTCTCGAGAAATGTCTTGTAGTCGTCCAATGCCTCACGATAGGTTTCCACCGTTTGAGGTGATGCATCGCGCTCTGCAAGCATGTATCTCAGGAAATCTTCAACAATCATGTTGCGAATTTACGCAATAAAATTCAGATTGCCAAAAGAATTAACCTTCTTTAAGAAAAAAGGCTCTTTTAAGCCTCTTCTGCGCGACGCAGTTGCTGTACATAGATGGCATGTTCCATCTTGAGTCTCTTCAATACAGAAGGCTTGTTGAACTGCTGACGTGAACGGAGTTCTTTAACGACACCAGTCTTTTCAAACTTTCTCTTGAATTTCTTGAGGGCTCTCTCGATGTTTTCGCCTTCCTTTACAGGTACAATAATCATCTGTCTTTTTGTTTTTAAATTGTTAATAATATGATACTTATGCTTACTTCCTTACACACGTACGTGCGTACATGAGCAGAAAAAAGCGGATGCAAAGGTAATATATTTTTTTTATCCCACCAAAAAAAATCCTTAAAAAGTTGCTTATTTGGCATCTTTTCCTTAACTTTGCAGCCGAAATAATTATCCTAAATTACACTTTTTCAAAAAAATATAATGAATTTAAGCAAGAATCCTTGGAGTTGGGTGCCCTCGCTTTACTTTGCAGAAGGCATACCCTATGTAGCAGTGATGACGATAGCCTTAGTGTTGTATAAGCAGTTAGGGCTTTCGAATACGGAAATAACCTATTATACCTCTTGGTTGTATCTTCCCTGGGTGATAAAACCCCTATGGAGTCCTTTCATAGACCTCATCAAGACAAAGCGTTGGTGGATTACCTCCATGCAGATACTCATCGGAGCAGCCTTTGGTGGTGTTGCCTTCACCATTCCGACTGATTTCTGGCTTCAGGGCACTCTTGCCTTCTTCTGGCTGATGGCCTTCTCCAGTGCCACCCATGATATAGCGGCAGACGGATATTATATGCTTGCCCTTGATAGCCACGAGCAGTCTTGGTTTGTTGGCATACGAAGCACCTTCTATCGCCTCGCTATGATAGTGGGACAGGGTGTTTTGGTGATGATAGCAGGAACTCTGGAGATTATCTTCCGCAACCAGATTGCTTATTCTTGGAGTCTTCTCTTCTATGGTTGCTGCGGATTGTTCATAGCTATTTGGATATGGCATACCTATGTGCTTCCTCATCCAAGTGAGGATGGAGTTCGCGAAGGTGTTTCTGCCAGCACTATTCTTGCTGATTTCAAAGAAACCATAAAAACATTCTTCCAAAAGGAACAGGTATTGGTGGGCATCCTGTTTATGCTGCTCTATCGTATGCCAGAAGGTCTTCTTGTAAAGATATCAACCCTTTTCCTCATCGATGCAGAGACCAATGGCGGTTTGGGCCTTTCTCCTCAGGAGTTAGGATTTGTTCAGGGAACAGTAGGTGTCATCGGATTAACCCTTGGTGGTATTCTTGGTGGTATTGTGGCAGGCAAGGATGGTTTGAAAAAATGGTTGTGGCCTATGGTTTGTGCCATAACTCTTCCTGATATTGTTTATGTCTTCATGGCTTATGCCCTTCCTGCCGATTTGTTGATTGTAAATGTCTGCGTTTTCATCGAGCAGTTTGGCTATGGATTCGGCTTCACAGCTTATATGCTGTACCTGATATACTACAGCAGAGGCGAATATAAGACTTCCCACTATGCCCTGTGTACAGCCTTTATGGCATTAAGCATGATGATACCAGGTCTCTTTGCTGGTGCTCTTCAGGAGGCAGTCGGCTATCGCATGTTCTTCATCATAGTGATGGCTTTCTGCAGTGTTACCTTCCTTATGGCATCGCTTTTAAAAATCGATCCGTCTTTCGGATGCAAAGGTAAACAAGACAGCACAGAGAAATAATTATCACATACACCAATAGGGTCTGCCATACTGACAATCTGACTTCCAGGTTTGAGTATGGCAGATTTTTTATCCATAACAGGGAAGCATGCATCCCTTGTACTACTGCTGTCAAAGGTTCCTGCAAGGGTAATCCCACCAGCATTCCTATCGCCAAAGCAATTATCAGGAAGGCAGCTGGGGTTACTATGAAATTTGTCAGCAGGAAGTAGGTTGGGAAATTGCCGAAATAATATGCTACCAAAGGTGCTACTCCCAATTGTGCAGTAAGAGAAATAACCACTAAACCCACGATTCCATCGGAGAAGACTCTGCGACAAGTTATCCATACAGAAGGTTGTCCTGATTCCTTTTCTCTATATGTCAGGAACCTGAATATCGAACCATAGAGCAGGAGGATTCCTGTTACAGCAGCAAAAGACATCTGGAATCCTACATCAAAGAGCCATTGTGGCGATATTACCAGCAACAATGCTGCAGTAACAGCCAGCACATCCATACTCCTTGTGTTTCTCGAAAGCATCTTTGCTATACTGTATATTGTCAGCATGAGGGCAGCTCTGACCAAAGAAGGCTGGAAGCCTATCAGGAAAACAAAGGCCCATATAGCAAACAACTCTGTCAGTACGGATATCTTTGGCCATCTTTTCGTGGGAAGCAGGAAGGTGAGAATCATAAACAGGATTCCCAGATGCATTCCTGACAGCGCCAGAATATGTGCTCCTCCGCTGGCGGAGAAGGTTTTCCGGACTTCTTTGCTGATACCTTTCTTCTCTCCCAATGTCATAGCAGCAACTATGTCATAGGTATCGCCGGAAAGTCCTTGTTCCACATATTTTGATGTCAGCGCTTTCCTCTTCTCCCCCATCTCTGCGGCTATCTCTTCTACGTAAGAAGCCGATGCTGTTTGGGAATTATCGCTGTTTCTTATCAGGAAGACACCCAATACTATGAATGCCCCCATAAGAGTTACTGACGCCACCCTTTCAAGTCGCCTCAGCAGGGCAGTCAGAAAGAGTAGCGCCAGCAGTATATACGCAATATAGGCATTGCTGACAGGAATCTCAAAAAGTCTCCCGGCAGCAATACCTATTACTATCATTATCAGTGCGCTACGCACTTTTTACCATTCTTTATATAAATACCCTCCTTAGGGATTTCCTTCAGGCGGATTCCCTGTAGGTTATATATTGCTCCATCTTCTTTCTCCTTCTGTTCGTCAGCAAGATGAGCAGAGATGCCTGTTGGAGTTGGGTTATAAGGACGTCCGAACACATAAGAGTCAGCACCTGGATAGGTAGAGCTGAATCCGAATAATCCGTAAGCAGTACCACCAGGAATCTTCCACGAGCCATCAGTCTTGTAGAAACCTACACCTCTGTCGCCATTACGGAACTCATAGATAAACTTATATGATGCCTGCGAAGCAGTAACTGCAACGGTGGAATCGCAATAAAATCCCTTTAAATAAGTATTCGATGGTGTAGAGTTAGCAGCAACCGCTGTTGGAACGAATACAGGATTCTTCACCTTTGAGTTAAAAATTATAGGTCTGTTGGCGGCTATTATCTTTCCTGATGCATAAGAAGTAACCTTTATAGTGTCATATCCTTCTTTGTAATCATAACTTGTTACAGAATAAGCAGTTACTCCCTCTGGTATTTTTACAGGATATGTCACATAGATTGCTCCCCAGTATTTTCCCATGTTGTCTGGAGTATTCTCCACCTCGAAAGTCTCAGCAGTAATCTTCTTCGACTCACGCAGGTTATATCCCAGGTGTGGTGGCTGGTTATAGCAGCAGTTTTCTGCTATTATCTGTGCTCTGTAGTCAATATCATCCAGCAGATGTGGCACGATATAATCTGTCTGATAGTTTGTAGCATTCACAACCAGCTGATAACCAGTTGTTCCTCCTTCTGACCAGCAGATTACCTCTTCTCTCCAATCACCAAAGACATCTCCCAGCAGGCTGGCATTATTCTTCGAGGCATTATTGGTTTTTCCGTATGTATAGTTGCCCCCGTTTACGCAGCCAATCAACCTGTCAAAGTTCTTAGACGAAGGGTTCCAAGTCTCAAGGACACCTTTTCCCCAGAAGTCATCGCCCAGTGTTCCTGTCCAATATAACCTGTCCTGAGCAGCAGCGCCACCGCCCCATGTTTTCTCGGCTACAACACTGTTTCCGTCCTTATCAAAGATGTTAGGCCAAGCAGAAGCCTGCCAAAGGGCATCATCCCTCTCAGGGTCGAAGTTAGCCATAAATCCTCGTCCTGTGTCGCCAGAAGCAGTCTTGTGCAGCAACAGTTCTCCTGTAGTACCATCACGATAATCCATACCATAAGGGCTATCCTCATGTACCATAAAGACTTCCAATCCTGGACGATTCGGGTCGAAATCGCTTGTGTGCAGGGCATCACCGTGCTTCAGGCCTGTACGATAAAGTGTTGTACCATCAGACTTCAGGGCGCCAGAACCATAGGTTATCTCCTGCTTGCCATCGAGGTTTACGTCAGCAACAGAGAACCAGTGGCAGCCTTCGCCATATACTGTTGAGGAAAGTTTCTTTGTTGTACCATTAGCATACTTCACCTCACCACTTGATGCAGTAAACGCCCTATGCAGCCAGCGCAGGGTGAGATTTGTACCATCCCAGTCATAAGCACCTATGAAAGCACCGTTATAATATCCGCGTGCGAAGATACCACTTGGGTTTCCGTCCTTTCCGTCCAGCCATGCTATGCCGGCAAGGTATCTCTCAGAGCGGTTCTGCTTGCTGTCACCCCAGTATGCTGAGCCTGCAGCATAGTCAGTATGATAAGGTATAGTCTTGAGTTCTGCACCATTGCGGCCATCGAATACTGTAATCCATTCCTCACCTTCTACCTGCTTACCTCTTGAATTGAGGTAGTTGCCCTTAGGATTCTTGTCCACGCTGAGGTAGTTACCCTCTCCGTCGATGGCTCCGTGACCTGTCTTTAGCATGAATTCTCCGTATCCGTCGCCATCAAAGTCCCATGCTACGAAAGAAGAGGTATGTGCTGATGAGAACATATTCGGACCACCGGTAAGTATCCACAGTCGTTTACCATTCAACTTATAGCATGCGAAGTATTCAGGAGAAGTAGTGCCTGTTGATGCCGCATCCTTTTCGTTTGAAGGGCTCCACTTCAGTATTATCTCATATTCTCCGTCACCATCCATATCGCAGATAGAAGCATCATTAGGAGTGTATGTTGCTCCCCTGCCCCAGATGTCTGTAGGAGCGCCACCTTCGAGGTCTATGTATGTCACCTGTGAAGACCAGGCTTTACAGGTATCTCTTTCTACAATTTCGTTATTCTCATTATACACCTCCAGGCGATAATATGTCGATGTTCCGCCATTGGTATCGGCAAAGTTCGTCTTGCCCATGATGAAGTTTCCGCTGTTTATATTCGAATTGATGGTTTTAGCACTTATACCTTTATACAACTTAAACTTATAGTTTCTGTTGTCATATCCTCTCGAACGCCATGAAACAATGTTTCCTGAGCCTCCTGACTGTGACAGGTTTACAGCTACAAGTCCACGCTTCAGTGGTGTTGCCTTTCCCTTCGGAGGGGTATTTGTAACGGTGAAACCGACATAAAACATAAATTCCACCTCTTCACCATTCATCACATTCACCTTCAGGGTATGTGTGTTAGCATCATATTCCGTCTTTACGCTATTCTCTGGAAGTCCCTCCTGCAAAGTAGCAGTAAAATCTGTTGGGTCACTATATACCTTCTTTCCAAAACGCACGGTTTCACCATACTTTAGCGACTTGATAGCATCATAGAGATCCAGCTCTTCTGTTCCTGCTCCGATATTTCCCTTACACTTCAGAGAAGAGAGATAATGGCTTGCATCATATATCTCAGTGTCTATCTCACCCTCTATCACCACATTGCGGAATGCCAAATCCTTGGTATTGGCAATATTCTCGATGTATATCAGTATGAGGAAGCCCTTTTCACTATTATAGTTGTTCACATAATAGGAATGGTGGCTGTAACCAGTACTGTTGCCCTGTCCAATCTTGTTTCTGAGAGGTGTGATGACATCCACATCAGTCTCTGTTCCTCCGCTTATCTTTGTACACACAATGGCATTACCGGCATCAGTACCTACCTTTGCAGCATCAAAGGAAATCTTTGTGGGCTTAAACTTATGTCCACTGGCAGGTGTCACCATAAATGCTACGTTATGGTATGCTGTCTTTGCGCTCACCTGCTCAGCAGGCTTATACTTCGTGAATGCAGGGTCGTATGTTACTGTCTCATAGCCAGTATCAGCATTACTCTTTGTCATCAGACCATCATTCGTCAACTTCGTACCCATAGTATATGCCGTAGTCACCATCTCTGTATAACCGGCATCGCCAGTCACCACAGCAGTTGCATCACCATTTGTCCATGTCACCTTCACCTTCTGTGCATACATCACAGCAGGCATCAAGGCTACTAAAAATAAAAGAACTTTTCTCATTTTGTTTATTTGGAGTTAGTTAATTTTGAAACAAAGCCTTGATATACTCTTGAATATCTGTCGAACTGATGTCGTATGTAGGATTTAACTGCAGGAAATGTTCATCTTTCTTAAATAAATCCCCATTTGACAATATGGCAATCAGGTTCTTCACCTTCAACTTGTATCCAGAATGTTCAATAGCTGCAGGTATAAGTTTGTTTATGTCAACACCAGTCTTAAGAATTGAATAAATATCGTAATAATCACGAAACTTACTTCTACGCATCATTGCTTCCATTTTCATAATGCCTATTGACTCCACATCTGCCAATCGGATATTATTCATATATGGAATCTCTTGCATAGTCGGAATTTTCTTGCGTGGTGCCGCATAGAAGGAAATCTTTACTCCATCAACATTAAATATCACCTGATCAAAACCTAACACATTGACATCTTTAACCTCTCCTATGCTGCTTAGCTGTTTCTCTAAAGAAGGCCATCCAACATCAAGACTGTCATCCCTGTTTTCTTTCCAACGCATGAAGTCAAGGTCTTCACTTTGTCGCGTCTGCAATTGAATAGCAAGTGCTGTACCACCAACCAGAACAAAGGGCTTGATGCAATCCAATTTAGAGATTCCATCAATAATCTTGCCAGTATGTGGGGCCAATCCTGCTTTATTCATGCTACACTCTTTTTGTTCAACATTCTGGTTGCCATAGATTTTATGTAGCGAGGAGGATTCTTTACATCAAAGTAGTACCATGCAAAGAATCTGTTCAGATTGTAATAGCGTTCACCTTGAGCCACAACATTTCTGAGCCAAGCCTCCTTCACTTTTTTCTTTGAAAAGAGCTGGAACAGCATGTTTATCTCTTCAATATCAAGATAAATCATCACCAACTCTATAAGAACATCATCATCAATGTCCTTAATAGAAGACTGGTCATAAGACCAAAGGCAGTTCTCCGCCTTGAGTTTCTCTATCAGATATGGCTTTATCTCCTCTCTTTTCATCGCTATAACATCTTTCTGCCTGCAAAGGTACGATTAAGTTATGGATAATGCAAGAAAATAAGAATAAATTTTTATTTTATGGCATTATCATGACGAAGTACCTTGGACGAAGGTCAAAGGTACGAAAAATTTGGTTAAGTGAGAAGAAAAGGAATAAATTTCTTTTCTCGAACGTGAAAATTTTATCTAATAAGTTATGGATAATGCAAGAAAAAACAAAAAAAAACTCACACAGAGTTTTAAATCTGTGTGAGCCTATATTTATCCTCCCCCTTTAAGGGGGATAAGAGAGGGTCTTTCTGCCCTCAGACATCATACATCATACATCTTACTCCTCGTCCCATTCACCATCAGAGAAGCCTGCTCCGCGAGCACCAAAGGAACCAGATCCCATTTCTGGAACACCGCTTGTAGTCTGTTTAAGACTGCCGGCAAGAATATTCTGTACCTTTATATTAACTACCTTTACCTCTGGGAATATATATGTCTTTTTCATTTTGATTTCTGAATTTTGTGACCCCAACCCCTACCCTCCCAAGGGAGGGAGTAAGTAAGGTCTTGTTTATAATTAATTTTTCGCCCCCCTCCCTTTAAGGGAGGGCCGGGGAGGGTCTGCTTTACTTCAACAGTTGTCCTGCAGCGTTATATTTCACACCATTCTTAACAATGACAATATTGTTATTCTCGATGTATTTGCGGTCAGGATTCAGGACATTCTGAGTTTCAGAAACTTCATTGATTCCCGTTACATTATCTCCAACAAATCGAGCAGCCACTCTTGCAAGAGAAACACCGTTTAATGTAATATATGCACGGAAAGCATCAATTGTTACCTCATCAGAAGTAGCCTTCGAGAAAGCACCACCTACAGAATTCCAACCATACTTTCCATTTACAGACTGCTTAGCCAAAGTACCTGTCATAGTAGCAGTGTAGCCATTATTGTCAGCAGTGGTGTACGATGTAGTAGCTTCTGATGAAGCAGTAATAGCCCTAGCAGTCAAATCGCTAAATGGAGCTCCTGTAGCAGTAGCTTTGAAGAGATATGGCTTATACGCTGTAGTACCACCAGATGTAACCTCTGTAAAGGTCAGAGTTGTTCCATCAAAATCTGTCAGTTCGTAGAATACACCCGCAGCATCACATTCGCCCTGAGTCAGAGCAAATGGGAAACAAACGGTAGAGGCCTGATCAGCAGCGAAAGCGCGATCATATGATATAGTTGAAGAAGTTGAAGCAGCAATAGCAAAGTCTGTAGTAGAAGTTGCATTAAAATCCTTGGTGAAAACGAAATTATTAACGGCCTGACTATTATTTGTATATTGTTTGGTCCAAATTCCTGCAATCCAACGAGTTGCAAGTCCAGACAGAGATTTTATTGACGCTCCCGCTCCTGCAAGATCTACATCATAGTTAGAAGTTGTAGATGCTTCTGTAGCCTGAAGCAATCTAACTTGATTATCTTTCTCATTATCATAAGATGCTATGTTGACTGTAAAATTGTCATAACCAGTAACATCTATAAAACCATTGCTATAACCAAGATTTGCGGTTACCTTACTAAAAATTTCTTTTATACCTGCAGTATTAAATCGGCATGCACCCAAATCACCTGTTGCTTCAACTTTTGATGTTCCATCTGAACTTGTGTACCACTGGAATGGTGAATTGACTGTCGCATCCCCATCTATTGTAGTACTGATTTCCATACACTCATACTCATCAGACGCAAGATATATGGATGTTGGATCTATTTGAACCCAGTCTCCAACATAGGATTCATTATCTGAACCAGAAAGACGAATTTCTGTAGCTTCTGCTATTTGTTCACCTGTAATTGGAGTACCCCATCTTTGGAAATTTTTAATATCCAAAGATATATCTCCAGTTGCAGATATAGTTTGCCAATATTGAGTATCTCCAAATTTAACAATTATACGGAATTCACTACCTTCTTTGATATCATCTACATATAAATTTACTGTAGAGAAATTTGAAAGTAAACCTGCAGCAAACCTAATTACTGTTGCTGCATTGCTATATTGAGATGACCATGAGAACTTTTTTGTATTCACATCATAACTGGGATTTCCAGAGGGTATCCCATCAGGAAATCCAGTAGAATAAAGCACATTTTGCTTAGCATAAGAATTTACCCCCCCCATCAGGGTGAAAAGGGCGATTAGGAATAAAAATTTTTTCATTTGTTTTTTGATTTAAAAAGTTTTGAATAATAAAAATGTTTACAAATATTTTGTTGTTTTGTTTGCCGTACCAGTTATTTTTTCCGATTTAGGCGGCGCAAAGGTACACATTATTAGTATATAAGACATCATAAAATGTAACATTTACGTTTCCTGCTATAACATGTTACCTGTTTCTGTTATATCTGCGAATCTTAATAGCGAAAAAATCAATTGTCATTTGTCACAATTGTCACAAAAACGAAGGAGGGGGCAGTGTCGCGATTTGCGACCCTGCCCCTCTTGTTGTTATGCAGCCTTGGGGTGCTTTGCAAGGAACTGCGGACTCTTGGTGTATGTATCGGTTACGGGGTCATAGGTGCAATATCCTCTTGAAACCCACTTTCGGAGTTGCTGTGCTCCATCGCCTTTCATGCCTTGCGCACGTCGCACTGCGTTGAGGTCATCGAGGGTGAAGGTGTCTGGCAACAGCTCCATCAGGTTTCGACGTCCTGGCACAAGGACTGCCCTATCCAGCTCCATTGCCCTGCGCATGTTTTCTCCGAA
The DNA here is from genome assembly GCA_946405805.1 of uncultured Prevotellaceae bacterium. Taxonomy (GTDB): domain Bacteria; phylum Bacteroidota; class Bacteroidia; order Bacteroidales; family Bacteroidaceae; genus Prevotella. The sequence goes on from CAMJIL010000037.1 coordinate 11,421, forward strand.
TATCCACATCTTACACCACATATCATAATGGTAGGACCAGCGTACAAAGTCCTCTATCTCCCTGCACCATTTCTGCTCATTCAGTATATAGAGTATCATACCTCTCTTGAAGGCCGACAGAGTGGCACGATAGGAGAGTTCACGATAGGAATCATCGTCAGCAAGGGCAGAGTATTGGCGGTTTTCCTCCAACATCTTTGCTGCAAGGGTGTTAGCCTTCTTGCATACTATGAGCCCTTTGGCATCATTCAGATGGGTGATGAAATTCTGTACATCTGCCTTAAACTTCTCATCATAGCTGCCATAGAGCGGCATTCTGTCATCATCAGTATATATGGTGCTGAAGGTGATGCGTGAGAGAGTACCGTCGAGCATAGCGTCCTTGAAGAACCTGCGACACTTTCCGGGTGTGGCTGAAGCATTCCAGTTCCAGCGCACCTCGACACATTCAGATACCGACTTTGTACCCACACGCTCCTGACCATACTCGCCACAATCGTAGGCAAGACGCAGAATCTCTGTTACATTGTTGCCTTTACCATTGGTCTTCAGCTGGTTGAGCATACCTATCTCATCCATACGAGTATAGAGGAATCGTCCGCCAGCATCGGCCATCAGCTGTACGAAGGCCGCAGGAGTCATGTCCGACTTCACCCACTGGATAGTCAGTCCTTTGGGGCGTTCAGGCTTCTGTTCGTCTGCAGGACAGGCATCATACTGCTCCTTATACTCCTGCATGAGTTTGCGGTTCTTGGCGTCCTTCTCCTTGATGTCAAGCATGATGGCATTGATAGGTTCGTTGACACACGATTTACCACTCGACATCTCTGCCACCAACACATTCATGAAGGTAGGCTCTACAAGGGCGTTGTCATTGTATCGGAACTTCACTCCCTTGCAATGTACTCCCAATGATGGGAAGATGCCCATAGCAACAGCAGGCTTCAGGTGTTCGGGCACATTCTTTGTAATGAGACGCATGAACTTTGTCAGTCGCTGTGGCATCACAGGAGGCTTTGGGGCATGAATGCCGTTGGCTTCTGCGAGTTCGTCAGCCTGCTGACGAGTGCGAGCCAATTTAAGGGCACGTTTAATGACATCAGGAAAGTCCATATTCTGTGGACGATTGCAGACAGAACGCACTGTAGCAAGGAATTTCTGTTCATCCTCACCATAACGTGGCAACACCTGTGCTATCCACATAGGGTCATCATTGCAGACATAACGCATATAGCATGACATCGCATAGATGAAGTTGTTGCGAGCTCCCTGGGCAGGCGCTCCGCCCAGCACGTCTTCCAAAGAATTTACAATGTTAGGATAGCTGATGCCTTCGAAGTTGTCTTCATACTCCTTGTCGGCAGAGGGCGTAGAAATTGCACTGTCAGTTGTCACAATTGTCACAGGAAGGGTGACCTCACGTTCCTTAAAGAGTTCCTCTTCATCATAGTAGAGAACATAGTCTCTGCATACTACGAATGAGCAGCGTGCCAAATCCTTCACGCAGCCGTCATAGGTGTCGTCTTCAAGCCTGTCGGCCATCCAGCGCTGGGCTTCTTCGAGGGTCATTCCCTGTGGAATCTCGAATACCAGTCGGATGCCTTCATTGCTTGGTGAGATGTGGGCAAGAGAAATGCCCAACTCTACTTCACGCCCTTTCACCTTATTTATATAATAGGCGCGAGGGTCTATCTCCAGATGGTCAACATCATAGATAGAGAGCCCACTGGGTACTGCCGTCTGGTTGTGGCGATAGCCGTCGGAGAAGGAGGCATGAAAGCACACTACAGGCAGGTTGTCTTCCTTGAGCTTTGTCTTGAGATTGTTGAAGTCCTCACGCACGAGCGTACCTTCTTTTACCTCCTGCAGCTTGGCTGCTATCTTCTGGCAGGTGTCTGAAACATGTTGGTCGTCGAACGCAGCATTGAGAAGCTCAGGAGTGCAAGGCTGCATCTGAGCTGGAGTCTTGATTGATTTGCTGAACGCAAATGATGTAGTTTTATTACTTTGCATAAAAATAAATTTTTAATAATTAAACAATAAATTTTTGCGTCTTCGGCCGAAAGACGATGCAAAGGTATAACATTTTTTTTGCGCTTACAAGCAAGAAAAATGCCGTTGGAATGTCTGTTAGAACGTTCGAACGGCATTAGAATGTTTATGTTGGAAAAAAACCTATTTTCGATATAATTTTTCTTTCACAATTTCCCTCAATACGTTTGCTACATTTACCATTCTTTTGTATTGGGTTCCGGAAGTGTCCCAATTACGTGAAAGGTTCTTGGCATAATCCGTGCATTTGCTGAGGCTGTCATAGTTGCATGGAAAAGAATATGAGGAGTCTTCACCAAAGCCCCACTCATCCATCTTTTTGCAGAACGCCTTCATGTCACATTCTATAAGAGCATATTCTTTCACTATTACACTCATGATGGCAGCCCATTGGTTCTTTTGGGAGATGACAGGCTTTCCTGTGGCATCTCTCTTCTCCAGCAGTTCCTTGATGCTTGCTTTGGCAATCTCCATCTTCTCATCATTACTTAAATCTATCTTCCTGAATTTTTTAATCTCAGATATAGGCAACCTGTCGCCATCACGACCCCAACGCTGAATCTCTACCATTCCCTTCAGTATCATCAGCACAATGCCTGAGAGCAATGGGAAAAGGTACTTTCGGGGCACATGGTTGTAATAAACCTCACGCAGGAAATCAACTGGGTCGTAGAGGAATTTGTCATACAAGTGATATGGAAAAGCCTGCAACTGCGCCTCCAGCTCTTTCAGGCGGTTGTTGTAGGTATAATGACTGTCCTCCAACCCTTGCTTATGAAGACGCTTCGGAAGGTCTATGAAAAGGTATCTGGCCACTTTCTCACGATTCTCATGACGCATAATCATACCCTTCTCCTGACTCAGCTTTTCGGCAAGCACTTTGAGTTCAGGCTCTTCTCGGGCAGCCAGCAGACGCTCTATGCGATAGCGGGCACGAGTCATCTCACGGCTAAGGTCATAGGGGTTCATCTCAAGAAACTGCTCGCCCAACTTGAGAATGGTCTTTGCTGATTCTCCTGCTTCAAGAAAGTCAATCAGGTCTGCCGTCAGGTCTTGCATCATCTCCAGCTTTCGCGGCATCAGCGGCAGGCCGTCATACTTCCAATCGCCATACACCTCGCTGTCGAAGGGTTCGTAATCCCAGGCTATCGACTCCACTTCACACTCTACTGTAAGCACAGGGGGCTCTGCGTTGCTTTTAACAACCACTCCACGCAAGCGCTGCAGCTTGCCGCCATACAATGCCTGATACACCACATCGAGGTCGGTAACAGCCACATGACCTATATTCCTGCTGCCTTCACGAACACGAACAGCAAAGGGGTCCTTTATGTTCTCGGGCTCGGGCTGCAAGGTGAGTGATTTGCCAACAGCTTCTTCGGCATACTCCTTCCAACAGTCACGCACATCCATGTGGGCAAGCCCTACAACGTCTATTCTTATCTTTTCCATACAGCCGACAAAGGTACGAAATTTTTCGGAGTTTTGTGACAATTAGGACAAATGACAGTCGATTTTTATGCTGTTTGGAAACTGTCAAAAATACTAAAGTATTGATAATCAATAATATAATAAGAATATATAGTATATAAGTATATATATTTATAGTATTTTTTAGTATATTTTTATTGAAAAAGTATTTTATATTCTATAATTTATATATAATAATCTATCAAATAATAACTGATAACTATAAACTAATAACTAATAACTAACAACTGATAACTAACAACTAACAACCTCGGTCTGTAAAAAATTAATTGTCCAATTGTCACAATTGTCACAATTAAGGAAAAAAATTGTTACTCCGGGGAGAAAAAATTTTTCTCCCTAAGTCCCGCAAAAACTGGGCAAAACAGGACTTTTTCAGACATGAAAAAATGGCTTCAAAACTGCGAGAAACGAGCTAAAAAGCAGCAATTTCGACACAAAAATCACGTCAAACAACAACAAAACAATAAAAAAACATAAGGGCTGGGAGAAGACCCCCAACCCTTATGATTTCTTGATAACCAGGTTACCGTTACTCATTGCCTGCCATGATGTTAGTGATAGTAACCATATCACCTACGTTAACCTCACCGTCACCATTAACATCAGCAGCCTCCTTAGTAATATCACCAGCTTCACCAGCCATGAAATTACTTACGCATACCAAGTCACCTACGTTAACTTCACCATCACCATTTACATCACCCTTGATGCCCTCTTCTGCTGCCTCACCACTGAAACGCCAGTTGTCAATACTAACACTGCCACCAGTGCATACAAGGTATATGTTATTTACTATACCAGTAAGTTCCTCTGTGAGATTAGCCGTGAATTCCCCTGATTCTTTACCTGATATTTCTATTGTAGCAATAGACTCGCCGTCAAGACTCTTACGAACCTCAACAGTTCCAGCTCCTGAAGCATTAAGGATAACGCTCTTTGCCGTTCCTTCACCAAGTGAGTAATTTATTCCATACACAGAAGTCCATGCACCATTAGGCATATTAACAACAGTATTACCTGCTGTAGATGTCTTCTCCACAGCTATTCCAGCACCATTGTTCATCATTTCTGCCTGTTGCACATCGTAAGGATTTACACGCATGCCTGTAAGTTGTGACACACCTTCGATGGTTGCAGTGCTTCCAGAAAGAGGTGTTATTCTTACTACGTTCTTTGGAGTGGTTACTGATATACTATTAACCTGAATATTACGGTATCCTCCTGCATAACCATTCTTATCTTCGAGCCACTGTGTATGATAGAACATATAATACCTATCACCAAACTTCTGCAAATGACTATGGTTATTGCCATACGGATAGCCTAAATTTCCGGGATTAGGAAGCATTTCCCCGCCATACGTCCAACTATCTGCAAGAGGGTCGGATGCTGAAAGCCATACTATCGAGCACGAGGATGGAGCTGGTTTTGCGCTATATTCTGACCAATTGTCGGCAATAGTCCAACGTGTACAATAACTATATACCCATTTATTTCCTATGTAGTTAAGTTCATTTGCCTCAAAATGACAAGGTGCTTTGATGACAGCTATGTCTGATGAGTTGAATGAAATAAGGTCATCAGCAAGTTTTACTATACGCGCATTACCTGGGAAGAGGACGGAACCCGTTGACTGTATATCGCCGCCTCCGAAAGTGAGATATGCCTCGCCAGTATTTGGATTAATAGCAGCTCCTGGGTCTATGATATTACTCATCTTACCAATACCTGGTGTATTACCGTCAATAAGCGCTTTACCCAGTGGATCTGTCCACGGACCGACAGGAGATGTTGATGTCAGCACGCCTATACCACCTCCACCGTTGGTAAAGTACAGGTAGAAGTGTGTCAGGCCATCTCCCTCCACACGACTTATGATAGAGGGTGCCCAAGCACGACCTATCCAGGGTGCAATAGCCTTTACGTCAATAGTGCCATGATTGGTCCAGTTCGACATATCATCAGTTGACATACAAACAAGTGATGTAATCTTGTCATAGCTGTTGGAAACAAGTCCCTTTGTAAAGTCAAATTGCTGCTGGTCACAAGTTCCATATACATAAAGACGACCATCGTACTCTATGGCTGTAGGGTCTGCCATATACTGATATGGATTTATCGGGTTTCCATAACCCTCAGTTTTCGGTGATGTCGGTGTCACCTCTTCTTCTTTTCCTTCTTTCTCAAATACAAAGGTATAGAAAAGTCCTGGCTGTAATGTCGTTACGAGTTTTTTAGTTGTAGCATCATAGTTACCAGTTACGTCTATCTTCTTGGCGTTAACACTTTCTCCTGTTACTATTGCCGTTACTTTGTTTGCCACGAAGGGATTACACATAACATTGAAAGTCACAGCTACTGACTGTGGATTCAAGACGAAAACACTTATAGTATTGCCGTCATCACTTATGTATGCGGAACCTCCAATGAGCTTATCATAATTAACAGTCTGACTGTTAGGCTGTGGTATACCAGCGAAGCCATTCTTTGTTACATTTATACGTGTCTTTCCTGTAGCATACTTTGCATAGTGACTGAAGACATATGCACGTTTCCACAACTCTGTATCGCTTCCACCATGACTAGAAGCAAAGAAATCACCGAGCATATTGTAATATATGTATGCAGTATAGTAATTCTGCATTGCTATCTCAATATTCTCAATCATCTTATACTCAAACTTGAACTCACCTGAGTACGCATTGTAGCCATAGCCCTTATATTCTTCGTTTATGTCATAGTTTATAAGGAACTCTGTCATCCAGTGTGGTTTTCCTTTGTCATAGATGTTCTTTGAAAAAGATAAGTCATTAGAACCATAGAAGTGGTTTCCATAGATGTCAATGTTATTCGTAGCATCAGCTATTCCGAGAAGAGTGGTATTATAATTCTTTTGTCCCCATCCAAAGGTCTCCGGACCCATAATCTTACACTTCGGATCTATTGCTGCACGGGCAGCCTTTGCCATTGCCGCCATCTGCTGAGGGGTATATATACAGCTTTCATATGAAGCTTTACCTTCAGCATTTGTCGGCGTATAGTCACACTCATTCTGAATGGATATAATATCAACCGGAGCACCTGCACTCTCCATTGCAGCACGATAACGCTCCAAATAATCAGCAAAATCCGACATCTTTTCATCAAGGATGGTAGAACCCGAAGAACTATTGCCCCATTGTGACGGAACAAGAGGATAAACCCATGTACCGAAAGAGTTTTGATAACGCTCGGTAAAACCGCTCTTTTTGTATTGAACAGGTGGTGTCCAAGGTGTTGCAAAAACCACAAGATTAGGGTTTACTTTACGAGCCCACTTTACAGGATTACTGTACTCAGGGGTTGTCCTGTTCCATGAAGACTCATCAGGACTAATGCGCAATCGCATTATATTCAGGCCAACCTGTCCTTCTCCTGTTCCCCAGAGCAGGTTTACCTTTTTCTGGGTATAAACATCTCCCCACTGACCATTCATGCCAGTACCGCCAAAACCGTCAATTTTCTGGTATTTGGTAGGATTAGTCTGAATATACACAGTGCCAGTAGTGACAACGGCATTTGCATCCAAAGAGGCTAAGAAAGTTAGGATTCCCAGTAAGACCCCCACCCTGACTCCCCAAAGGGAGGCGATTATCGTTCTAGGTTTCATCATAGTTATCAATGTTAAATGTATTGTTACTGGTTTACAACTTGTGATATATAATCGAGTACAAAGATACAATTAAATTTTGAGAAATGCAAGAAAATCAGAAAAAAACATAAGGGTTGGGAGATAACACCCAACCCTTACGAATATTAGAGATAATCAGATTTTACTTTGTACGGCCACCGATAGCGTTGAACTCCTTGCC
>CAMJIL010000038.1 GCA_946405805.1 uncultured Prevotellaceae bacterium
GAGGATTCCGAAAAGGCAAGTTCCTCCTGATTCCTCCATACGATGAATACCTCATTAGTTATAAAAGTCGTGACATCGTGCTGCCTCCAGAACACAGGCATCATGCCCATAACAATAGTGGAATTTTCCAGCCAATAATAGCCTACGATGGAAAGATATGCGGTAATTGGTCACCTTTTAAAGAGGACTTTCAAGCATCCTTCTTTGAAGAAGGCCTTGAACCTGTAGATATAAGTGAAGCCTGGCAATCATACAATAGTTATCGAAATAAATAAATATCATGAACATAGAAGACTATCGCGAGTATTGCCTGTCATTAGGCGAAGGCATTGAGGAAAAACTGCCTTTCCAGAAATTCAAGAACGGAGAGGGGGTATTGGTGTTCTACGTAATGGGACACATGTTTTCGTTCTTCGACTGCAATGATTTCTCTGTCATCTCGCTGAAATGCCAGCCAGAGCGCATCGAAGACCTGAAGGCACAGTACGAGTGCATCGGCAATCCGTATAACGAATCGCCCAAGCATTGGATAGGCATCAACCCAAATATTGCGCCAGATGACTTGCTGCAGGAACTTACGCGAAACTCCTATGAGATAGTGAAAGCGAAGTATGCGAGTAAGCGAGGGCAAGAAAGGTCTAAGGACTAAGAACTAAAGACTAAAGACTAAGGACTAAAGACTAAAGACTAAGGTCATGAATTGGATTATATTGATTGTTGCAGGACTATGTGAAGTAGGCTTCACATATAGTCTTGGGCGGGCAAAGGGTGTCACAGGCACGGAATGGTACTCGTGGATCTCTGCATTTGCCGTTCTGTATGTACTTAGTGCCGTATTCCTTGCCAAAGCTACACAAACGATTCCATTAGGTACGGCATATCCCGTATGGACCGGTATCGGTGCTGTTGGGGCAGTACTCGTCGGGATATTCATATTCCGTGAACCCGCTACCTTTTGGAGGTTATTCTTTCTCACTACCCTCATCGGGTCTATTATCGGATTAAAAGCACTATCATGATAATGATGGTTGGATACACGAACATAGAAGATTATCGCGAGAAATGTTTGACATAATAGATGCCACTGGGTCGGGCTACAAAAGCGACCCTCGTATGCGTAACGTGGAGGCTGAGATGATAAGGAGTCATGAACTATGTCTGAAAATCTCATCCAAGAAACCCACAGATCCGGATTATAAGAGTCTGCTGGAAGAACTATTCCAATGTGAGATAGACGATAGTGTAGCTATTGTCTCTCCATTCTATTGTGATTGTGGTTGTAGGATGACATTGGGAAAAAATATTACAATCAATAAAGGAGCAACCATTCTCTCTCCGGGACAGGTGGTGATAGAGGACAATGTCTTGATTGGTCCAGAGGTTAAGATTACAACAGTTGATCACGACCTGTACGACAGGCACAATCTATTCCACTTCGGGAAGGTGACGATAAAGGAGAATGCGTGGATATGCATCGGTGCCACAATCTGTCCGGGCGTAACCATTGGCAAGAATGCCGTTGTTGCAGCAGGTGCTGTAGTAACGAAAGATGTACCTGACAATGTGGTAGTTGGCGGCGTCCCAGCCAAGGTTATTAAGAAGATAGAGGAATAAACATCATCGACAAATGACAGAAGGAGCCACACTGTAGGGAGCACGACTCAGGTCGATAGTGACGGCAGGAAGTAATGCTGCATCATCACAAGTGACTGCTGTACCTTGCTGATAGATGTAGCCAAAGTCACAAATATATGTAACATAATTGTGGTTGTAGCCACTGGTGCGCATCATCCAAAAAGAGTTGCCGCGATAACCTTCCACAGGCGACCACCAGGCACCGCGACACTTGGCATAGAGTGTGCTGCGGAAACGGCGGGCAGGGTCGTCAAACCCACTGCCGGCATAGAATCCGTAATCAGAAGCCTTTGGCGAGGAGAACACCTCATTGCCGGAAAGGATGAACACATAGTCTTGGGTATCAGGACCGCTGGAAGTATTAAAGTAGCTATTGGGGGCATTCTCAAGATGTGTTTCGAGAATGGCATTCCTTTCCTCACTACTGAAGGCAGACGACAGGAATATGCTGTTAAGCCACTGTCGCAAGTCGCTAAGACTCCAGTTGGTATCCTCGTCAACATTCTGGAAAGGATGAGTGTCTGGCATACGGTCAGTAAGCAGCATAGCCTGTGTACCTTTTATATTCAGCACTCGCCATTTAATAGGTTCGTAAGTGAAATAATGCCACTCATTTACTTCGCCCCAGCGGTAATGCTGTTCACGGTTAGTAGATGCTTCTACAGCCGTTGAGCCATTAATGCGATGATAGCGTTTTCCATCAATCACAGCATCATCAGCGGCATCCCAGTCTGCCTGCTGCAAGCGCTGATAGAGCGAAGCATCAACAATCACATCACCATCGGCAAGAGCATAATCATCAACAGCAGTGAAGACTCCGCTTACCACCTCGTTTGTTGGGTAAGTTCCGAAATAAATGCACGACCAAATCGTCTGATGACTCTGCTGCTTCTCATCCTTTACCCACGGACTGTTCAGTTCGCCATAACTGTCGCCAGTATATCGCTCAGTTGAGGACGGCACATCGGGCGTGTCCTCATCCTTGCTGCACGACACATTCAGCAACAGGCTCAAAATGATTAAAATCCCCAAAAAGTTTCTTCTCATATCTTATGTAAAGTTTGGCACAAATGTACGAAAAAAAAAAACAGTATTATATACAAAAAAGCCAAGACAGAATCAGTCATAATATTCTATCTTCAAATTGCCGGTTACATCTAAGTCATCGTGAAAGCCGTCATCGTACTTATAGATGATACGCAAGCCACGATAGGTTGAGGGGACCTTCAATACTTCCAGCAGATGCCATTTGGGGCGTCCAAAGTCGTATGATGCCCTGTCAAGGATAATTCGGTTGGAAATATAGTCAAAGCGGTAGTAGCCTCCACCGATACACTGGTCTCCTGGCTTCAGCAGATGCCTGTGCTGGTTCACCATACCGAGGCGAAACACACCATCCATCGTGATTATGAATTTAGGTAGTAGCATATTTTTAATCTGTCACCACTTCCTTGAAATGTTCTTGTCCCCACTTAACGAGGGCCTCTATAGCCGGCATTAGTGACTTGCCCGTTTCAGTCAGCGAATACTCCACACGAGGAGGTACCTCAGGATAAACCTCACGATGAACGAGATGGCTCTGCTCCAGATTCTTCAAAGTTTGTGAAAGCATCTTTTGGGAACAATCTGTCATCAAACGACGGATCTCATTAAAACGCAACACACCTGTCTCGCTGGTGTGAAGCATATAGAGTACCAACATAGACCATTTGTCACCAAAACGACTCACTACGTGCCTGATAGGACAATTAAAATACTGTGCCTGTATGTCTGCCATTTTTTTAAGTTGAAAGTTGAAAGTTGAGAGTTGAGAGTTGACAGTTGAGAGTTATCGTTAACGTTATCGTTGCAAAGGTAACAAAAAGTTACCAAGTAACGGCATTACACTATGTTAATCTAAGTTAAAGGCATTTTCTGTGAAGTTCGAGGTTTTCACAATTCCTACTTTTTGGTAACTATGTCACCTAAAAGTGCCTTCTTGTGGGAATGAAAAACTTGCCGTACCTTTGCGGCGTGATTTAGAAACCACACCGCGAAGATGCTCACGCTCGGCATAACTGAAGCAAGCTTCATTCTGCCATTGATGGTCATCGACTTCTGTCACGACTCGACATAGTTCAAGTAAACTTGACTCTGTGCTCGCTGCTCCATCAGTTCACTTAATCGCATCATTGTCAGCGTCAAAAAGATTGCGTTGCAAATCAATATAACATGTATAATAAATAAAAAGGTAAAGAAATGAAACAGATTGAGACAATTAAAGAAGGTAAGAACTTCAAAGCAGTTAGTGTAGGCAAAGTAAATGAAATCATTGAGCATGAGTTGCCAATGGGACCTGACTTTATTATAAAAGGTAAAGTATTCGCAGGTCAGGCAGTTGGTGCTACAGGTAGTGAGTTCTCATTCCAGACGCTTGTTCCCGGTCAGGACAGCGGTTTCCTGCACACCCACAAGACCCACGAGGAGTTGTATATCATCCTGAAGGGTGAAGGCCTGTATCAGGTGGATGGCGAGATATTCCCTGTTAGCGAAGGCACCATCATCCGTGTTTCTCCCGATGGTAAGCGTGCGCTGAAGAACAATGGCAGCGAGAACCTGACAATGCTCTGCATCCAGTACAAGGCCAACGCCTTCACAGAGGCTGACAGTCCTATGACAGACGGTGTCATCCTGCAGGACGAACTGAAATGGTAAGCGAGATGTTTGACAAAGCAATTCAGTTTCTGAAAGACCATAAGGAAGTCGCCTTCGCCACCAGCGAGGGCGACTGTCCTAAGTTACGTATCTTCCAAATCATGAAGCAGGAAGGGCATGTGCTCTACTTTGCCACTTCTGAAGAGAAGGCTGTCTATAAGGAGTTACGCCAGAATCCCAATGTCGAAATACTGGCGTATGCTAATAATATTTCCGTCAGATGCTCTGGAATGGTGAACTTCAACGTGGAGGACGATGTGAAGCGATGGATTTTTGACAATAATCCCGTGCTGCCTCGCCTCTATACGAGCTATGACAAGTTAGAATATTTCTGTCTTCCCATAGCTGAGATAGACTATTATGACCTATCGCCTACCCCACCTGTTTTCCAGCATTACGACCTAATCACAGGCGCAATAGGCAACCTCTGCAACGACTTCTATCTCAACTAATGCGCCTTTCGGTAACGTCTTAACAGCGACGGCGGAGCGGGCGGGATATGGTTCAGAGAAAAACTCGGCATAGACAGCATTCATGTCGGCAAAGTCATTCATATCTGCCATGAATACCGTTGTCTTCACCACATTGCTCATCGTCAGTCCTGCCTCTTCGAGAATTGCTTTCACGTTGGTCAGCGACTGACGTGCCTGTTCTTTTATACCTCCCTCAACAAACGCTCCTGTTGCAGGGTCGATGGGAATCTGACCAGAGGTATAAACGAGATTCCCTACTTGAATGGCCTGACTATACGGCCCAATGGCAGCGGGTGCCTTTTTTGTGCTAATTGTCTTCATAATTGATAATTTACAGTTTACCGTTTACAGTTTACCGTTTTCGTCTTTAACCTTTAACCTTTAACCTCGGCAACGCCGAGCGGACCTTTGACCGTTAACCGTTAACCGTTAACCGTTATAATGGGCCATCCGTCTGTGGTCCATGTGATGGGCCGTTGGATGAGGAATGCAGCGCCGTTGCGGGTGGCGCTGTATCCGTGACAGATGAAGATATCCTGTCCGTCGAAGGTGTATGCGGCACAGTGGCCTGCTGCCTCCCAGTCTTTCTTGTCACCTTCCAGAACGACAGTACCTCCGCCATTAAGCATATCCTTACCGACTTTGTCGAGATACGGTCCTGCGACATTCTTGCTCCTGCCTACTGCCACACGGTAGTTGCTCTTCTTGCCGCGACAGCAATAGTCCCACGACACGAAGAGATAATAGTATCCTTCGTGCTTGAATATGAATGGTGCCTCGATGGCATTCTTGCCGGCATATTTTGAAGTAGGATTCGGTTCGCTGGGCTCGTGGTTAGGGTCATAGCGACGTGCTATGGTGCGAGGCTTCTCGCCTTTCGCAATGTGCATGGTAGTGTCAAGACGTGCCAGTTGGATGCCGTCCCAGAAAGAGCCCCATACGAGCCAAGGGGTGTCCGTAGCATCATCGATGACGAAGTTAGGGTCTATGGCATTCCAGTTGTCGCCGGACATAGAGCCGTCGGCATTCTTCTTCCAGTTGTGAGACGTTACGATGCACCCCTCATCCTTCCACATATTCGAACGCAGGGAGCGGCTGCTGAGCAGGCCTATGGCAGAGCCGTTTTTGCCAAAGGTAGAGCAGCTGTAAGCCATCCACCACTTCCCGTGCCACTGGATAACATCGGGCGCCCAGACATGACTGTCGAAGCCCGGCACACTGTCTGTTGTCCATCCGGGGATGACGGTCATAACAGGCTGTGGAAGCACCGTCCATGTCTTGAGGTCTTTGGATGTCATCTGCTGTATGCCCCTGCCGGTGGCATAAAGGTAATAAGTTTCTCCGTCCTTGGCCATAACGGGATCATGGGCCATTGGAGAATCTGTTGTAAACGCTTCGCGTGGAAATCCACGACGCTGTCCCTGTGCCGTTGCGGTTAGGGCGCTGATAAGCAGTAGTGCTGAGGCAAGTAAGGCTTTCATGAGTAATGTAGTTTATTTAAAATTCTTGTGCTTAATAGTAAAGTTATCGTAGTCGGTGAGGTTATCCTCTAAGAAGATTTTCTTGTTATCTTGTTTATCCTTCAGTTGCCAGTCGAGCCATGCACGCACCATGCGGGAGTTGGCACCGCCGTTAGGCTGCTCATACGTGCCCCCGTGACCGCTTTGTGTATTGTCGGCCAGCACTACGGGATTCTTCTTTATGGCATCATAGTCCATCTGGGCATTCTTCCATGCCACATCCGTTGTACCGCCCACGAGATAGAGGATAGGAGCATGGAGGTTCTTAAGAGACTTAGGTGTAGCATCCGCCATCGTCATCTTACCCATTCCGGCATTCAGGATGATGTAGGTCTTCAGGCGTGCATCAGCAGCATTCGCCAACACCTGTGCTCCACCGCATGAGTGTCCTGCGGCAGCAATCTTGTCAACATCAATCTTATTATAGTAGGGAGCAGCGGGGTCGGTAGCCTGCTGACTAATCCAATCGAGGGCCTTCTTTACCATAGTAGAAGGAGTGTGCTGGTCTTTGTCATGCTGCGCAAACATCTGCATCTCGCCTATTGCAACCACCATATAGCCGTGAGAAGCGATGTCGCTGAGCATATTCTCATAACCGATGCTGGTATCCATACATCCACCGTTGCAGAACACCAGTACGGGCAGCTTGCCGCGCATCCTCAGGGGGCGATATACTACGAAGTCAGGCAGCGACTTCTCTCGTACTGCAATAGCCTTGTGGCGACCCGTGCCACCATATTCCACCACCTTCATCTGCTCAAAGCTGACAGACGGATCGTCGTGCTTCAGGTAACGGGCATAGAAGGCATCCATAGCAGGGCGCGTGAATTCCAACGCCTGGTCGTAAGCCACGCCATGCTGTCCGTGCACCTTAACATAATCTACTGACGCACCGGCCTGCTGCATCTTCTTCACCCAGTCCTCCGTGAGGTTTGGCTTTACGACAGGGTCCTCTCCACCCTGCAGTACGAGGAAAGGAGTCTTGCTCTTGCCGATATAACCGATAGGCCAATACTCCTTCTTGTCACCCCATGGAATGCCGGGCCTTCCCAGTTCCGTAACGGCAGCACCGCCTACGGCACATGCCACGGAGCAGTCAAACCCCTTCCAAGGGTCGGCATCATCATTGAACGCCTTACTGTCAGCAGCCACGCCAGCCATCAGCGACAGATGTCCGCCAGCAGAGTGGCCGTATGTTCCGATGCGGTTAGGGTCGATGCCCAGTTTCTGTGCATTAGCCTTCATCCATCTGATGGCACAGCGCACATCCTCAAGGCAAGCAGGCGGTTCAGCCTCCTGCATAAGGCGATAGTTCATGTTACATACCACATAGCCCTTCATGGCATAATCTACCATCAGCGCACGATATACGGCGTCGTTCTTTGAGCCGGCGCTCCATCCGCCACCATGAATAATGAGGATAGCAGGTCTGTTCTGCTGCGGCCCGAACTGCGGCTGCGCAAGGTCGAGTACCGTACTGGGGCCTACATCCGTTCTGTACGCGATGTTCTCAGTTACTGTAATCTGATGTTCCGTTTGTGCCTGTGAAGCAAGAGTCATTAGCAGACACCATGCGAGGCAAGTAAATTTAAGCTTCATAATATTTTCATTTGTGTTTAATATTTGTGCGACAAAGGTAAGAAAAAAAATCAAAAAACATCGTGATGTAGCATTTTTTTTATACCTTTGACCTTGTCCAAGGTACGATCGTTCGAAAATACAAGCAAAAATAAAATACTTTTCTTTTTGTTTGGTATTATGCTCACTTAATCGTACCTTTGCAAACGGAAAATTGATAATACAAACAAAACAATGATAAGAAAAGCAACCACAGAGGACATCAAAGCGTTGACAAAACTGTTGTATCAGGCAGATGCTGTACATAACGGCATTCGTCCTGACCTGTTTAAGTCGGACACTCCGAAATATAACGCACAAGAGCTGGCGACCATTATCAACGACAGCAGCAAGCCCATCTTCGTATATGATGACGGCGACGTCGTGGGACACGCTTTCTGCCAGATTACCGAGATAAGAAACCACAGGCTATTACAGGACATAAAGACGCTGTATATTGACGACATCTGCGTGGATGAAGCTTCTCGCGGCAAGCACATAGGTAAGGCGCTGTTTGAATTTGTGCGTAACTATGCCAGGTCAATAGGCTGCAATAACATCACCCTCAACGTATGGGAAGGGAACGACCCCGCGATGGCCTTCTACAAAAGCATGGGTATGAAGGTACAGAAAACGGGTATGGAGACAATATTGTGATGTAAAGTAATGAAACCCTTTTTCGTCATATTATTAACTGCTTTAGGATATATTCAGGTCTTTGCCCATAATGGCTATGACCAGAATAAGCCTTTTGGCTACTGTACCCTTTCCCATTGTACTGATGCTACCCAGACATTTGATATAAAGGGCGGAGGATGCTTTTCCTATCCCATACCAGAAGACTTTGACGGCAAGGTAATAGTGCTGCAGTCAACGGGTAAGGATATGAGAGATGAGATTGAAAATGCTATCAACAAAAACCAGGTGATAGTATTTGACGGTTCAAAAGGCGATTTCATTGTTTCCAGCAGTATCTTTTTGCAAAATGCCTCAGGCAAGACACTGTTAGGCATCAACAACGCCCGCTTATGTACAGAGTGGTTTGTGACGGCAGAGCTAAAAGAAACATTGGATGCTGCCGGCGTCCCCGCCATGAGTACAAGTCGCGGAGGTGGTATACTACCTAATGGAATGAGAGTGAGGGAGGAGGCAGAATATAACACACGAAAGATTATCATGGAGATGACAGGCGACAAAGATGAGAATTACCGCCATGCAGGTATCATGACGCTGAACGATTGTCGGAATATCATCATACGCAATATATCTTTTGTGGGACCAGGCTCTATCGATGTGGGAGGAAGTGACCTGCTGTCATTTGTGCATGGCACCAAGAACTGCTGGGTGGATCACTGCTCGTTCGCAGATGGTATGGACGGCAATTTCGATATCACATCAAAATCGGATTTTATTACCGTCAGCTGGTGTACATTCAGTTATACAAACCGCTCCTATATGCATCAGAATACAAATCTGGTTGGTTATAGCGATAATGAAACCATGGGTTTCCTGAGCATCACGTTTGCCTTTAACTGGTGGGGAGAAGGATGCAAGGCGCGTATGCCTATGGCGAGAGCTGCGAAGATACATTTGCTGAATAACTATTACACCAGCACAAAGGCCATAAATTGCATTAATCCTCGCAAGAATTCCGAGTTCCTCATTGAAGGAAATTATATTGACAAGGGTGTCAGGAATTATTACAGCCAAACGGACGCAATAGCTGTGGAGTGGAGGAACGACAACATTATAGCAGAAAACAACAGCCTTCCGTCTTCCTTTGGCGACTCTATCGAAATACCCTATTCCTACAATATTGCTCCATGCGGCGAGGTACCTGAGGTGGTAAGGAAGAATGCAGGGGCTACGCTGAATTATTAAAATCGATTCCATGCCTTACCAAGATTTTTTACATATCGCCCTAATATACCTCGCTGCCATCAATGTGGTTACATTCTTCATGTATGGCATCGACAAGGTCAAGGCAAAACGCTCTAAGTGGAGGATATCAGAAGCAGCACTATTGTGGATGGCCGTCATCGGCGGCAGCATCGGAGCATGGCTGGGCATAAAAATATGGCATCACAAGACAATGCACAAGAAGTTCAAATATGGCGTGCCGGCAATTATCATACTGCAAATAGCAATAATAGTATATTTAATAACAAAAGTGGAATTATAATTATGAATCAAGAACAACAGAAAGAACTGTTGCGCAGTCAGCAAGGTGAACTCGATGCAGTGCTGATGTACCAAAGACTTGCAAAAGTCGTCAAGACAGAAAAGGAGCGTGAGGCTTTCCTGCAGCTTGCAAAGGAAGAAGGCCGTCATGCGAGTGTCTTTCACGCCTATACAAAACAGGCATTGAAACCCAGGAAAACGATGGCCCGCATTATACCACTGCTTTATTATCTGTTAGGCAAGAAACGCCTCTATAAAATGATTGCCAAAGGTGAGTATGATGCAGCAGTCGGCTATGAACACCTGATTGCTGACTTTCCGGAGGTGGAGAGTGTAAAGAACGACGAGAAACGTCACGGTGATATAGTATCAGGACTGTTATAAAGAATACTTATTTGAATATTTGCGCAAATGGACAGAAGAGATTTTATTAAGAAGAGTGCTCTTGCTACTGCAGGAGCAACTATTACAGCTCCCGTATCAGCAATGCTGACAAAAGCAGAGAATGCGGGACTAATGATGAGTGAGGCAGAGCCTGCAAACAATACATCGCTGAGTGGTAAGGCTCCCAAAGTATTATTGGTTAATGGCAGTCCAAGAGCCGACGGCAACACATTCTGCTGCCTCAAAGAGATAGAGACGCAGCTGCAGAAATATGGTGTAGAGTCAGAGATTGTTCAGATAGGCCGTCAATCTGTGCGTATGTGTATCAATTGCGGTGGATGCCGGAGAAATAACGGGGCAGGATGTGTGTTTGACGATGACCTCTGTGCTATCATTACAGAGAAGATGAAAGGGGTGAACGCTCTGATTGTCGGCACACCAGTGTATTACGGTCAGCCCAACGGAGGCATCCTGTCATTGATGCAACGACTGTTCTACTCATCAGGTCACCTGGTACAGAACAAGCCTGCAGCAGCTTTAGCAGTATGTCGTCGTGGAGGAGCAACAGCTACACTCCAGACGATGAACATGATGTTTGAAATGATGAACATGCCCGTGGTAACATCCCAATATTGGAATATCGCCTACGGAGCAGGAAAGGGAGAAGTGAAACTCGACACAGAAGGAATGCAGACCATGCGTACCTTGGCTACGAATATGGCTTTCCTTTTGCAGAAAATTTATGCTGACGGCAATTATGCACCACAGCGAGAGGAGCGACCAACATTCATGAACTTCATCAGATAACTATGATCATTGAACTGAACCGTTTTATCGCTATAATAGCCTTCATGAGCCTTATGCCCTTGCTTCTTGCGGGGCAGCCACGTCTGGAACATCACAGCAACAGTACGGCAAGGATTGTCGCCAACGGCAAACCCATGCTGATGATTGGCGGTGAGCTGGGCAATTCATCTGCCTCCACGCCGGAGGATGTGAAGCGCACCTTTTCGCATGTTTCCAAGATAGGACTCAACACCGTCCTCGCCCCCGTATCGTGGGAACTCATCGAACCACAGGAGGGAAAGTTTGATATGAGTTTGCTCGACGTCATCCTAACAGAAGCAAGGCGCAACGGATTGAGGGTAGTACTGCTTTGGTTCGGGGCATGGAAAAACTCCATGAGTTGCTATGCACCGGAGTGGTTCAAGCGTGACATGAAGCGCTTTCCCCGTGCCCATACCCAGGACGGGAAACCTGTTGAGGAAGCCTCGTCGCTGAGCAAGAACGTGCTGGAGGCCGACAAGCGTGCCTTCTGCCGCATCATGGAACATCTGCGCAGTCATGATGCTCAGGAGCAGACGGTCATCATGGTGCAGGTGGAGAATGAGATTGGGATGATAGAGGTGCCGCGTGACTATTCTGATGATGCCACCCGTATGTACCGCAGCGCTGTGCCACAGCAATTGACCGACTATCTGAAGAAGTATCAGAAGACGCTACATCCTTATTTGAAGGAGAAACTGCAGCCGCAGGCAAAGGCTGGTGCCAATTGGGCGCAGCTGTTTGGTGATGGCATCTATACGGAAGAGATTTTCCAGACATGGACCTACGCCACATACGTTGAACAGATTGCCAAGGCCGGACGTGAGATTTACAACCTGCCGATGTACGTCAATGTGGCTCTCGACAGCCGAGGTCGCAAGCCCGGGCAATATCCGTCTGGCGGTCCGCTGGCACATCTCATAGATCTGTGGCATTGCGGTGCGCCGTCTATTGATGTGCTGGGTGTTGACATTTACGACAAGGGCATAAAGTCGTGGCTGGAAAAGTACCACCTGCCCAACAATCCGCTCTTTGTTCCGGAGATACGTCTGGAGGATAAGGATGCCATGTATGCCCTCTATGCCTTCGGCCATCATGGGGCGATGGGATTCTGTCCGTTCAGCATTGAGGACTATCCGCTCACCAAGTCGAACAAGAGCAACGACTGGAAGCAGATGGACCTCTCACAGGATGACCAGCTCAATGCCTTCTCTTCCGCCGGCACATCACTGTCTCCGCTTGTTGCGTCATATAAGCTGCTGCGTCAGGCAGAGCCGCTGATTCTGGAGCGACAGGGTACAAAAGACATGGATGCCGTACTCCTCGATAACGGACAGCGGGAGGCAGAAATCATTACACCCGATGGTATCTGCCTCACCATAAAGCATAGCTACACCCTCGGTTGGGAACCCGGTGCCAAGGATGCAGAATGGCCCGAAGCAGCGTGCATCATCCTTCGCCTCGGCAAAGAAGATTATCTTGTCATAGGAAGCGGAGTGGTGGTGACCTATTCTCCGGCAGAAGCATCTGCCACATGGCAGAAGGGCGACAAGCGCATCGGGTTGGCAAAGTGTGAAGAGGTGGAGATTGTTGACGGCAAGCAGCGCATCGTGCGCCACCTCAATGGCGATCAGACACATCAAGGCCGCCACATCCGCATACCAGTAGGACAATTCCAAATACAACACTTCAAATTATACAGATACTAATAAAGGTGAAAGGTGAAACTTGAAAGGTGAAAGGTGAAACTTGAAACCTGAAACTTGAAACCTGAAACTTGAAACCTGAAACTTGAAACCTGAAACGTAAAACAATAAAATTATGGCACACAATTGCGAAAACTGCAAGTTCAGGGCTCATTATGACAAGAAGTCCAATTCATTGTTAGGTAGATTCTGGCGTTGGCACATTAACTTCTGCCCGGGCTGGAAAGGTTACTTCACTTCTCAGACAGACGAAAAGAAAGCTGAGCTGAGGGCTAAGTATAATTTCACAAAGTACTAAGTCTATGGCACATTTTGGACAACCTGATGACTTCAGGCGTGATGAACTGATACGCATCATCGAGCATTCTGTGGAGAAACTGACACTACAGGAACTCGAGGCCCTGTATTACGATATGACAACAAAGTCGTTTATCAATGAGGAATGAGGAATTAGGAGTTAGGAATTAGGAATTAGGAATTAGGAGCTATGAGTTATGAATTAATAAAGTCTGCTGCCATAAAGATGGCGCTGCATTGCGGCGAGATACAACTGGCGTCTTTCCGCACAAATAATATAGGCATAGACACCAAGAGCAATGTCTATGACGTGGTAACAAAGGTTGACAAGGCTTGTGAGGACTATCTCCTCTCAGAGATTTCACGCCTCTACCCTACCCACTCCGTAATAGGCGAAGAGACAGGACAGCACCTGCATGCCGACAGCGAATGGGCTTGGGTGGTTGACCCTCTCGACGGCACAAACAGCTATTCGCAGGGACTGCCTGTGTTTTGCGTCAGCATAGGCGTGACATATAAGGGCGAATGCGTCGTCGGCGTTGTCTATGCCCCATATCTTGACGAACTATATACGGCAGTGAAGGGCGAAGGGGCTTGGTTCGGAAAGGCCGGCGAAGTCAGTGATGCCACCAGGTTACAAGTTTCCCAAAAAGAGTCACTGAAGGAATGTGTCGTGGCATCGGGCTTTCCATACGACAAAGCAACCCACCCCATCAACAACATCCGGGAAGTAAGCATCGTCATACCGCAGGTGCGCGGCTTCCGCAGAATGGGAAGCGCGGCGTACGACCTCTGCTGTACTGCGATGGGAACAATAGATGCATACTGGGAGTTTAACCTGAACCTATGGGATGTCTGTGCCGGACAACTCATAGTCCGCGAAGCAGGAGGACAAGTGATACCACTCTGCGACAATCGTAAGATAAGCATCATCGCAGGACCAGAGAAACTGGTGAAGGAACTACAGGGAGAGTTAGGAGTTAGGTAATCGGCTCTGCCGCTTATACCTTTAGGTGTAAGAATTAGGAATTAGGAGTTGGGAATTAGGAGTTGGGAATTAGGAGTTAATTCCTCATTGCTCATTGCTAATTCCTCATTGCTAATTGTTTTTGCCTTTGACTTGCAAAAAGATTGAAGTACCTTTGCCACCGCAAACAAGCCGCGATGGCAAACAATTCATAATTATCAATCTCATGCAAGAAGTATTTACTTTAATCAACGAAATGTCACCATACCTGCTGCTGGGTTTTCTGCTCGCAGGGTTGATGCACGCCTTTATCCCCGGTATGGTTTATAGCCGTTATCTTAGTGGTCACGGCTTCAGGTCAGTATTATACGGAGCACTTTTTGGCATTCCGCTGCCACTCTGCTCCTGTGGTGTCATACCGACTGCTATGTCGCTACGCAAAGAAGGCGCTTCAAAAGGAGCAACTGTCTCTTTCCTCATCGCAACGCCTGAAACGGGTGTCGATAGTATCATTGCTACTTATTCGCTGTTGGGACTTCCCTTTGCCCTGATCAGGCCAATAGCAGCTTGTTGCAACGCCTTGATGGGAGGACTAATGGTAAACGCCTTTGCTGACGAGAAGGAAGGTCGGGAGGTATCAGAGGAAGATACAAAATCTTGTTGCTGTCACCATCAAGACCCTCTCCGACCCTCTCTTAAAGGGCGGGAGAAATTTTCAATTTTCAATTTTCAATTTTCAATTAAACTAAAGGAGGCTTTGCAATTCGGCTTTGTTGAGATGATGGGGGATATTGGCAAATGGCTCGTCATCGGTCTTATCATTGCCGGACTTATCACCGTCTTCGTACCAGAAAGTTTCTTTACTATCTTCAAGGGTGACACGCTGATGAGTATGCTGCTGGTACTTTGCATCGCAATTCCAATGTATATCTGTGCTACAGGCAGTATTCCTATTGCTGTCGCCCTGATGCTGAAAGGTCTCACCCCTGGCGCAGCCTTGGTACTCCTTATGGCTGGCCCCGCATGCAATATGGCTTCCATACTTGTAATAAACAAGGTTTTGGGCAGGAAAACTCTCTTTGTCTATCTCTTCTCTATCATAACGATGGCAATCTGCTGGGGATGTATCGTTGACTATTGCCTGCCACAGGAATGGTTCATGACGGGCATGATGGCAAAAGCATGCCATGAAGCTGGTGGTACTTCATGGTTCAACATCGGTTGCACCATACTGTTGACGCTACTTCTTCTCAATGTTCTTAGACTGCACATCTTCCACAAACACGAAGAGGAACATTGCTGCTGTCATGAGCATGAGCACCATCATGAACATGAGCATAAGGAAGAGCATTGCTGCTGCCATCATCATTAAGGTCTGAGGTACAAATGAATGAGGAATGAGGAATGAGGAATGAGGAATGAGGAATGAGGAATGAGGAATTAATTCCTAACTCCTAACTCCTAATTACTCCCTCCTAACCCCTAATTCTTACACCTAAAGGTATAAGCGGCAGAGCCGATTACCTAACTCCTAACTCTTCTCTTTTCATTCTTTCAAAAACCCTCTGCCCTAATTCTTGTGCCCCCTGGGCATTAAAATGCAGGCGGTCACGGAGCAGGGGGAGGTCGCTGGCATCGACGACATAGAAATTCTTATCCTCCTGTGCCAACCTGTATAAAGCATCTACCACTCGTTGTGAACGCATGCGGGAGTCCTTGGCGTATGTGCCGCAGATGACAGGCAGACGAGCATATTTCTTCTTTCCTGTCACGGCAACCAAGTGCTCTCTTATATGCTTGATGACAGCCTTCAGGTTTTCATAATATCTGTCATCAGCCCGCTGGTCGCTCTCGCCTTGATGCCACAGCAGGACTTTTATGTCATATCCCTTAGGCAGATTAGGAAGGCAGTCATCAATCTGCTGCTCAAAAGCCTTCAACAATGACTTACCGCCATGACTGGCAGATGTTGTGCTGTTTAGGAAATCCTCATCAGCACTCCAAAACAATCCGTGAGTGCTGGTCTTACAGGAGGGGTCTATGGCAGTGCCACCGTCAGTATGCTTTATGACATAGAACGGACGCTGCCACAGGCCCTCTAACTTATGATATACCACAGCATCAAATCCCCAACTCTCCTCTATCTTAGGTTTTGCCACCCGAGGTGAGAAGAGCGAGAACTGACCTGTTGCTGTTTCAAAATCTCCGCTGCCATAACTCCACATACAGTATTTGAAATTCCTCATTTCATCGGGTAATTCGCTCAACGGCACACGTCCGTCGGCATTCGATTGCCCCGCAGTCAGTATGACCGGCACATGAGGACGTGCCATAAGAGGCACAACATAAAACAATACCGTCAGTAAGAGAGCAGCCTTTTTTAATTCATAATGCATAATATAGTTAGGAGTTAGAAATTAGGAATTAGGAGTTAGGAATTAATTCCTCATTCCTCATTCCTCATTCCTAATTCCTCATTCTTCCTAAAATCTTACCACCTTACGGACCTCTACTCCGTCAGGAGTCTCACGCTTGATGACATAGATGCCTCTTGGCAAAGAGTTTTCGTCCGTCACAGGCAGCTTGCAACCTGACAGGTCGAAAATCTCCGTCTTGTATGTTTTCTTTACTGGAGCTGCGACAATACCGGTTGTTCCGGCAACATGCAGGACGACAGTATCATTGACAACCTCGCCACCAAGACCAGTCAGCTTTACTGCAAACTTATAATCACCCACCTGAGTCGGAGTGCCGCTGATGGTCATAACCTTATTGGCTGTTTTACGGGTGAACCCGTCTGGTACATTATATGACTTATAGGTACCGTCTGGCAGTATGCTCTTCACCAACAGATTAGTCTTCACGAAGTCAGCTGCAATCAGGAATTCTACAGGCTCATTGACCTCTGCATTTACATCCTTATCGACAACCAGATGGGTAACAGTAGCCTCAACAAGATTGTATCCGATATGCGGTGGCTGGTTATAAGCTGTATTCTGCCAGCAGATGCCCATACGGTATGTGTGGTCATGCATCATGGTTGGAAGTCTGTAGTCTGTAGCGATATTTGAAGAATAGATGCCCAGATAGGTCTCTTCGTCTGTTACGGTATATAAGATAACCTCCTCACGCCAGTCTCCAAGGATATCAGCAGACAGGTTTGGGGTGTTCTTCGTGCTGTTACACGTAGAACTTGGTCCAAGGTCAGAGAAGGTCACCAAACGGCCAAAACTGTTTTTTGTAGCATCATACTTGTCAATCTTATTACCATCGAGCAGAGCATCTTGCACAGTACCATCCCAATATACTCTGAAGTTCATGGAAGCACTCTTCTCTGATGCTGTCTCTCCTGTCACAGCACTACGCTGTTCGCGGGCATTGGCAGAAGAGAACCACCACTCTCCCGATTTGTTTGTCAGCTGTGCTGCCATACCGCGACCGTTATCAACGCCTTCCGGTCCACCTTTATGCAACACTTCACCTGTGGCAGCATCATGCAAATCCCATGCGTAGGTACCTTTCTCTTCGTGTACCTCAAACACCTGCATTCCCTCACGACCAGGAATCATCTTTCCCATATGGATGGCATCACCATGACCGAAACCTGTAGCATAGAGCAACTTACCATCATTATCAAGACCAGCAGAGCCCCACAATATCTCATCGCAGCCATCACCATCAACATCTCCGACAGACAGATTATGGTTACCGTTGCCATACATCGTACGACTACCGCTACCGCTTGTTGCTGCTCCAGGAGTATATTCTCGAGATGTTCCCTGTCCACTTGCATTATATGTCACAACACTATACTTCGTCTTCGAATCAGAACGATGCAGCCAGCGAGGAATCAGTTTCTCACCATCAAAATCTACTGCCCAGATATAAGCATAGGTATAGTAGCCACGACTGAATATTCCGCTGGCCTTTCCCTCCGGACCGTCAAGACAAGCCACAGCAGCGAGATAGCGTTCACCACGGTTGCCATAATTTCCCTTGTCACTCTTACCGCTGCGGTCATCCCAGTTGAAAGTACCTTCTGCCTCAC
>CAMJIL010000039.1 GCA_946405805.1 uncultured Prevotellaceae bacterium
AACCTGAAACCTGAAACTTGAAACTTGAAACCTGAAACTTGAAACCTGAAACTTGAAACCTGAAACTTGAAACCTGAAACTAAATAGTCTGTACATATTTCTCTGCTTCGAGGGCTGCTTTGCATCCTGTTCCAGCTGCTACGATTGCCTGACGATAGATAGGGTCACAGACATCTCCTGCAGCAAAGACACCAGGAAGGATGTTTCCAGACTTATCGCATACCTGCTGAGTATTGCCTACAGTCTTTATATAACCCATTTCGTCAAGAGCAAGAGAATCCTTGAAGATATCTGTAGCAGGCTTATGACCAATAGCAAGGAAGAATCCATCGATGGCAACATCATAGTGCTCTTCGTCAGCTTCACCCTTACGTTTTACTACATGCATACCTTCTACACCATTCTCGCCATAAAGACCTGTGGCATTGTGCTCAAAGAGAATTTCGATATTTTCTGCATCACGAACTCTCTGCTGCATTATCTCAGAAGCTCGGAGATAGTTCTTCCTGACAACAAGATAAACCTTCTGACAAAGTCCAGAGAGATATAAAGCATCTTCACAGGCAGTATCACCACCACCAACTACAGCAGTTACTTTCTTGCGATAGAAGAAACCATCACAGGTAGCACAGGCACTGACTCCCATACCATTATATTTCTCTTCGTCAGGAAGTCCGAGATACTTTGCCTTTGCTCCTGTTGCAATAATGATGCTGTCAGCTTCTATGACAGTATTGTCATCAGTAGTAGCCTTATATGGTTTAGACGAGAAATCGATACTTACGATTTCTCCATCACGAATATCAGCACCAAAGCGTTCTGCCTGCTCACGAATCTCCATCATCATCTGGTTGGCATCAACACCCTGAGGATATCCAGGGAAATTCTCCACGATAGTAGTTTGTGTAAGCTGTCCTCCCATCTGTGGACCAACATATTCTATTGGTGAGAGATTAGCACGTCCAGCATATATTGCTGCAGTATATCCGGCAGGTCCGCTACCTATTATTAAGCATTTGGTTTTCATAAAGAGTGTTTGTTATGTTTTGATTAATTGTTTCTGTTGTTTGTTTGGGTTTCACTATTATTGTTGTTGCTGTTTCTTGTTCTTTCATTATTTGTAGAACGCTCTCTTCTTTGTGGAGAAGAAGTCCTGTTTCCTGAAAAGCTGCTGGTAAAACTACTTCGCATACCACCAGTTACACCAGATCTGATCATATTACCTCCTCCATAAGAACGTGTCGTTTCTGCGTTTCTTGTGTTGCTGTTTCTCGCATTAGTATTGTTCACTGTAGAGCGAGTGCTACTGGAGCGCATGTTTGAGGTTCTGTCATTAAACTGGCAGTCATAGTCATTTACATCATGACAATATCCCCCTGACAGCATGCAGAGAATCATTATTGTTGTGGTGATAATCTTCTTCATGTTTTCTTTCTATAAATATTATTTTTTGCAAAAATAACCACTTCTCATTATTCAGGAAAACATTTTTCCCTATAATTAAGGAGGAAAATCCCTATCATGCTTTCAGACTGCCTCCGATTTTCTTTGCTATTGCTGTCAGAATCTTTTCTGTCTCTTGCAGTTCGACAATGAGTTCCATTTGTCTTTCGGGGTCAGTGGTAGTCTTTATTTCGTTGCGTATATGGGTTAGTTTGTCTGTTATATATTCACGTCGGAATTCGTAGAGCAGGTGTTCTATCTTATCACGAAGTTGTTCGATGGAGAGTTTTACTTCCAGGCTTTTTGATAATGTCAGAGCATCAGATGTCAGTTTTATTGCAAGACTTGAGATGTCGTAGTCAGGATGGCTGGTGAAGTAGTGTTCGCATGAGAAATTCTCTTCCCCAGTATGTTCTACAGCTTCCTGCAGGATATCGTTATACATAGGATTAGCAAACTTCAGTTCATCCCCTTCGAGGTTATAATGTATGAACTGTGCTACAGTAAGAGAGAAAGTGTTCCCATCATCATCTGTGATGTTGTCATACAATATCTCTTCTCCATGCTGTATGATCATCTTCATCAGTAGGTCAGCAGATGTTTCTCTCTTTCTTCTGTATTGTTGTTTTTGTGAAGCAGGAGTTGTCTGCGTTGTAGATTGTGCAGGAGTTGATGGGGTAGGATTCTTGACATTATCCAGCAATCCATGCTTGGGATATTCCTGGTATTCCTTAGCACGTTGCTGCTCACGCATTTCAGCCTTTCGTTCCTCTTCCCTGTAGGCACGAATCTCCTCATTCATCTTGGTAGTAAGAGTCTGCTCGCTGAATCCCAAGCGTGCTGAGCAATCCTGTATGTATGCATCCCTGACAATAGGGTCACCAATCACACTGACACTCTTTATGATGCTGCTGATAGCTTCAGAACGTTCGTGTGGATCTGTGACACCATCAAGCAACACCTTTGTCTTGAATGCTATAAAGTCCATCTGGTGGTCCTTGATGTATGCCCTGAATTCCTCTGCTGTATTTTTCTTTGCAAATTCGTCTGGGTCTTGTCCGTCAGGCAGTAGCATAACCTTTACATTCATACCCTCTTTCAGCAACATATCAGTACCTCGCAGTGCAGCCTTAATGCCTGCAGCATCACCATCATAGAGAAGTACGATGTTTGAGGTGAAGCGATGAAGTATGTGTATCTGGTGTTCGGAAAGAGCTGTACCACTATTGGCCACAACATTTTCTATACCACATTGGTGCATAGAGATAACATCAGTATATCCCTCCACCATATAGACGAGATTTTCTTTGGCGATGGCTTTTTTTGCCTGAAAGATACCGTATAGTTCATGGTCCTTGTGGAATATCTCTGAATCAGGAGAGTTGACGTATTTCTGGTTTATGCCCTTTGTTCTTGAGTCGAGCACCCGGCCTCCGAAGGCTACCACCTTTCCTGATATTCCTATCCATGGGAATATAGCTCGTCCATAGAAACGGTCGAAGGGAAGTTCGGATCTGGCATTTTCTATGTTATAGCACAATCCCACTTTTACAAGGTATTCCTCCTTATATCCCTGTTTTATGGCTGTTTCCGCCATTGCATGCCTTTCGTTCAGACAGAAGCCTAATCGGAATTTCTCTATGATGTCATCACGTATTCCCCTTGAGCGAAAATACTGCAATCCGATAGCTTTGCCATCAACATTGTTTTGCAGAATATCCTTAAAATAGTTTGCAGCCCACTCATTCACAATGAACATTGCTTCACGTTCTGACTGCTCTTTTTTCTGTTCGTCAGTAAGTTCTGTCTCCTGAATCTCTATGTGATATTTATTTGCTAACCAGCGCAGAGCCTCTGGATATGTCAGCTGCTCATGCTTCATGATAAAGCTTACGCTGTCACCACCTTCTCCACAGACGAAGCAATGACAAGAGCGTCGGGTGGGAGAGACATAGAAGGAAGGGGTGTGGTCATTATGGAAAGGACATAGGCCACGATAGTTTATTCCCACCTTCTTTAGGGATACGAAATCAGATACTACATCAACAATGTCTGCAGTATCTTTTATGCGTTCTATGGTGGCTCTGTCTATCATTTGAAAAGAGTGAAATTTACACTGCCATAATAGCGATGTTCAACAAATCGTGGATGGGATGAGAAATCATTCTGCTTTCCATGTTCGAAGACAAAGATGCCACCTTCTTTCAACAGAGGCAGGGCTTTATCTGGTATCTCTGCAAGGGTAGGGAGAGAATATGGTGGGTCAGCAAAAATGAAATCGAATTGCTTCTTGCATGTCTTCAGAAATTTAAACACATCACCCCTGATGAGAGTATGGTTCAGAAGAGCATCAGAATTGGAATTTGTTGACAGCTTGTCGATACACTGCTGTATGAACTTTGCATGGTCTCGATCCAGTTCTACGCTGACAACATTGCTACAACCACGAGACAGCAATTCTAAAGAAATGCTTCCTGTGCCAGCAAAGAGGTCGAGGGCTGAGGCATCTTCAAAGTCAATATACCCCTGGAGCACATTGAAAATGTTCTCTTTGGCAAAGTCTGTCGTAGGTCGGGCTTTAAAACTACGGGGAATGTCAAAATGCCTGCCTTTATATGTGCCTGTTACAATACGCACTCTCTTACCTCCTCAATGAATTTGCTTAACTTTTCATGTATTCCCTCTGGTATCTCTCCACATAAGGACAGAATGTCTGTTTCCTTGTTCATGCCGAGCTGCTTCCATACATATAATATATAGTAGAGCATATCGTCATTATTTGTCATCTTGAAGGAATTGGCATATCTAAATCTGTGTTGCTCGAAATAGCAGATGTTCATTACCTCGTTGTAGAAGTATATGAAGAGATTCCTGTTTTGGGTGCCCTTGAAATAATTCTTATAAAGTGTTTGCCAAACCTGTATGATGTTGTTGGAGACCTCTATTTCTGAGCAGTTGTCTTCCACCACCATTTTAAGGTCTCTGTTTAAGGGGAAGATAGCTATGGCATCGAGCAGGGGAATTTCCTTGACACATTTCTCGTCATATTTATATCCTGTAATGGAAGTGTTATAAGATGCTTCTGGGTCATACTCCTCTTCAATAGGAATAAGGACCACAGGTGTTGATACCTTTAGTACTGCATGTATGCAAGGAATGCCTTCGGGAGTAGTCTTTGCAGCCTTCATGTATGACTGCTCTCGAAACACCTCACGCAGGTTTGCTGCAACAGACATCTTCTTGTCGATGGCATATTCATGTTCAGCTTGAGTACCATCTGTCTCTGTAATCGAGAACAGGAATTTGTCGTTAAGGATATTTATTATGATTTTCTTTATTTCAGTCATGGGTGCAAAGGTAAGAAAAAATAATCAATCTCCCAAGGATTTTTATAAAATAAAAATTAGCATGTGACGTTTTTATAATAAAGATTCTTTCTGCATGACTACTGATGCCTTTAAGCAAATTATTCTGGAGTACCTACATTTTCCTCCTACTGCTGACCAGCAGGGGGCGATGGATGTGTTTACCCGTTTCATTGCCCAAAGGGATGGTATGCCTGCCATGCTGATGCGTGGTTCTGCAGGAACAGGTAAGACATCGCTTGTGGCAGCTATTGTGAAAACTCTTCAGCAGTTGAAGCAGAAGGTTATCCTGATGGCTCCTACTGGTCGGGCTGCAAAGGTACTGGCGTTGAGTAGTGATACTCCTGCCACAACAATTCACAGAAAGATATATCGCCAAAAGAGCCTTGGAGGAGATTTCAGCCTTGACATAAACCTGCACACAGACACCTTGTTTATTGTTGATGAGGCTTCGATGATAAGTACCGAACCTCAGATTGCAACAGCGGGAATGCCAATGTTCTTAGGTAATGGCGGTGGTTTGATAGACGACCTTATCACTTATGTTTATTCTGGCAGGAATTGTCGCCTGATGCTTATAGGAGATACTGCACAGCTGCCACCAGTAGGAGAGGATGAGGCTCCAGCCTTACAGAAGGGCGTCATAGAATGCTATGGCCTGAATGTCTTCGAGTATGACATCATGGAGGTAGTGCGTCAGAAATCTGTTTCTGGCATTCTGTGGAATGCTAACCAGATACGTTTCCTCATTACCCACGACTCTGCAACAGAACTTCCCAAGATAAAATTTTCTGGCTTTGCTGATATACAGGTTGTAAATGGCAGCGAACTGATAGAGAGCCTTGAGGACAGTTATTATAGGATGGGCATTGACGATACTGTAGTCATTACTCGCAGCAATAAGCGTGCTACTATATATAATAATGGTATAAGGGTTCGTGTCCTTGACCATGAAGATATGCTTACTTCCGGAGATAGAATAATGATTGTTAAGAACCATTATTTTGAAGAAGAAAATCCTCCGATGCCATTCATAGCCAATGGCGACCTTGCTGTTGTACAGAGGGTGACAGATATAAGAGAATTCTATGGTTTGACCTTTGCAGACCTAACATTAACTTTTCCTGATTATGATGATGTGGAGCTCACTATGACTACAATTCTCGATTGTCTGCAGACAGATTCTCCAGCCCTTACAACAGAACAGCAGAAAATGCTTTATGATGGGGTGATGGAAGATTATTCAGACCTACCTCGAATGGATGATAGGCTCAAGGCCTTGAAGAAGGATATCTATTATACAGCCTTGCAGGTAAAATTCGCCTATGCTGTAACATGTCACAAGGCACAGGGTGGACAATGGGGACATGTCTATATAGATCAGGGATATATGACAGATGATATGCTGACTCCTGACTACATCCATTGGCTTTATACAGCCTTCACACGAGCCACCGAAAAGCTGTATTTAGTAAACTGGCCCAAGGAACAAACAAAAGAAGATTGAAGCAAGTTGCCTCAATCTTCTTTTGCTATTAGACCTATTTGCCTTATTTAATTAAAACTTATAGCTCAGGGTGCAGTTAATCTGATGACGATTGTTCTTGACTTCCTGCATCACTGTACCATTCTCCTTGGGGTCTTTATCAGTTTCATATATTTTTCCCATTGTTGTAGCGAATGGATGATATTCTCCCTTCTGACCAATATACTGATAAGCGAGGTCGATGTTGAAATGCTTTGCTATTGTGAAGCCAAGGCCGAATGTCACACGGTTTGTTCCTCTCCAGTTGGTGTAGTCATTAGAGGTGAAGTTGGCACCACAGTCATATATGCCATGAGTATGCTCGAAATAGTCTTTGTAACCCTCATTCTTGTCATACATTGGACTGACATAGTTATAACCCACACGAATGGCAACATCTGGTACTGGCTTTATTTCTGCACCAAGTTTTAGGGTGTGAACACCCTTGAGGGAAGCTTTTGTGTTTTCATTGACAAAATAGTCATCATCATATCTGTCAAATTTGGTGTTGATAGCGCTATACTTTGCATAATCGTATGTAAGGCCTAATGCTACGATATTGCCAATAGTGTGACCAAAGGAAACACCAAACTTCCAAGGTGTAGAGAATCTATAATCTTTATAGAAACTTTCCTTAACAGTGTATGTCTTTGTAGCATTTGGATTAGAGTCTGTATATGTGTCCTGCCATATATCCCGTGTCAGACGATACCACGTTGGGGTATGGATATAGATTCCAACGCGGAAAGGAGAAGTCTCGATAGGACGCCAGATCGCACCAAACTTTACATTTACACCAGAACCTGTTATTTTTCTCTCATTTACAGTCTCCAGAGCATATGGGTAATTTGCTGTTATAGCATCATAGTTTCCACCAGCATCAGTTTTAGAAGTATAATCTAAACCATAATTAAGATCATAGCTTACAAACTCATAGTAGTTTGCTATGCTGCTGAAGTCAACACTCTTAGCACCAATGGTCAGACCAAGGAACCATCTGTTCTTGATGTTTCCACTGATGTTGAAATCAAATTCGCTGATGTATCCCTCATTGTCATTCATACCAAAGAACTGAGTACCATAAGGCATGTGTTTAACACCTTGCTCATCATAGTTGTCATACACCAGGTAATCCATGTTGTTAACGTGCGGATTGGCAGCGGCGATAGACCTCATGGCAAGTACAGCCTTTTCGCTGACGCTGGAGTTTCCCAGTTCTCCCATAGCATTCAGAATCTGGTTAAAGTTTCTGCTCTTTTGGAAGTTGAAACCGAAGTTCAGGAAAGAATTCTCATTTGTCTGCATCGAGAATACTACACCAGCCTGATTAAGGTCAGCATTAGTCTTTCCATTATCGGTATATACACTATTGTTGTATGAGTCACCTTTCTGTATTGTAGCACCAGCAGAAACACCTATCCACGATCTGCGGAACAATCCTATTCCGGCAGGGTTGGTACCCATAGTAGAGATGTCAGCACCAAGGGCTTCCATAGCACCACCTATACCAACGTATCTCGCTGTACCATTGAGGTCTTCAGTAGCAAGTTCTGCAACCTCGTATGTCTCCTGTGCCTGCATGCCGACAGTCATCATGCCCAAACATGCGGTAAAGAATAATTTTTTCATAGAATATATCTTTAAACTTTAAACCTGAAACTTGAAACCTGAAACTCTACCCCTCTCCCTTGGGGAGGTCGGGAGGGGGCCCTACCTGCGTCTTCCTCCGCCGCCAGAGAAGCCACCTCCTCCGCTGCTTCGCATTCCGCCGCCAGAGAAGCCACCTCCTCCGCTGCTGCGCATTCCGCCACCGCCGCCAGAGAATACTCCGCTGCTGCGCATACTACTTCCTCCAGAGTATCCACCACTTCTGCGCATACTGCTTGTTGATGTAGAACCGCTACTGCGCTGGTAAGTTGTTCCGCCACTACTTCTCAAGCCGCCTGTTCCGCTGTTGATATTTCCGCTTCTGCGGCCATAGCTTGTTGAGCCATAAGAAGAAGGCCTGTTGTATGAACGTCTGCCAGCATCATTAGTGCTTGTCCATCCACTTCTGCGAGCAGAATAAGTTGTAGAAGCATATCCACCTCTATAATGTCCATAGCGACCAGGTGTATATCCCCAATATCTGCCATGCCAGCCTCTTCCATACCAGCCCCAGCAGCAATAGTAATATGGTCTCCAGTAATAGCTTGTGTACCAAGGATAGTAGGAATAACCCCAACGCCAAGACCAACCATAATACCATGGGTCATAATAATACGAACTATAGTACCAAGGGTCGTAATACCAAGGGTCGTTAACAACTACTACGGTTGTAGAGCGATAACCATCCCAACGCTTCATTCGCATATAGTTCTCGTAATCATTCATAGATATTGTCACAGAATCCTTATTATAATATGGATCATGTTCCGGACGATATCTGCGATTGTACTCATCTACATCACGATCCGAACCGCAATAGTCATTCGGATTATAAGAATTGCTGTCCACATATGGCCGATAGGTTTTATATCCGCCAGAACTATTTGAAGATGATACGGAATTGCCAACTTTCTGAGCT
This sequence comes from uncultured Prevotellaceae bacterium, assembly GCA_946405805.1. Taxonomy (GTDB): domain Bacteria; phylum Bacteroidota; class Bacteroidia; order Bacteroidales; family Bacteroidaceae; genus Prevotella. The sequence goes on from CAMJIL010000039.1 coordinate 8,900, forward strand.
TTCTGTGAGCCGTCAGATGCAAAATACATATCATCGTCTTGTGCCATTACTTGGCAAGCGACAACTGACAACAGATAACTGACAATTAACTTTTTCATAATTCTACTTTTTTGTTTGGTTTGCGATGCAAAGATACGATGTTTATTTTGTTTTCAAGAAGAAAATTCCCTAATTCGTTTTAGGATTTTCCCTACAGGCTGTTGGTAAGGTTCAAAACGAGGGCGCACCATTCATTGTTAGTCTTCCTTGATACCTCTTTCATTCCTAAGGATTCTGCTTTCTCTAACAGCATAGGGACATCCTCCTCATAGAATCCGCTTATTATTAGTGTTCCATCAATAGCGAGCACATTACGCAGATGCACCATATCTTCCAGCAGAATGTTTCTGTTGATATTGGCAACAATCACATCGAAGATACCTTCTACATGTGTCAGGATATTGATATCTCCATGCAACACATCCATCTCCATGTTGACACCATTCAGCTCTGCATTATATTTGGTGTTCTCTGCACTCCATTCATCAATGTCATAGCTCACCACATGTTTTGCTCCACATTTCAGTGCCAGTATTCCCAGTATTCCTGTTCCACATCCGCAGTCGAGCACTCTCTTGTCTGTCAGTGGTTGTTCCAACAGTGTTTCTACCATCATGCGAGTAGTCTCATGGGTTCCTGTTCCGAAGGCATTTGTGGCATGTATTCCGATGCTGATAGGGGTTGAGAAAGTAGTGCAGTCTTCTGTGTGTCTGGCATCATATATTGTCACCATGTTCTTTACATTGATTGGCTTAAAGCCTTCTTCCTCTTCCCATGTGGCATTCCAGTCCTGATTCTCTATTTCCTCAGTAGTGTAGGAGATGTTCACATCTGTCATCAACTGATTCTTTATTACCTCATCAACGACAGCTTCATGATAGTTGTCCTGCTGTATGTATCCTATCAGCTGCTTATCGTTGTATTCAAAGGCATCATAACCATAGTCTCCCAACTCATCAGCCAGCAGGTCGCGAGCTGTTTCTTCAGATTCCTGGTCTTTTGCCTCTATGGTAAATATGGTTTTTAGGTATATCATTTCATATCTCTTAATGCTCCAAGCAGCTCATTGTTCTCTTCACGTGTTCCAATGGTTACTCGGAGACAGTTGTTACATAGTGAAACCCTTGTCCTGTTACGCACAATGATTCCTTTATCTACGAGGTAGTCATACGTCTTCTGTGCATCCTTCACCTTTGCCAGGAAGAAGTTTGCATCTGTAGGATATATCTTCTCGCATATAGGCAGTTCACCAAAGGCTTCCATAGTCCTTCCTCTTTCCTGCAGCAGTATGTTTACCCACTGTTCTACAGGCTGTGTATCCTTGAGGCGTTTCATAGCTTGCTCTTGGGTAAGCAGATTTACGTTGTAAGGATATTTCACCTTGTTGAAGATGGCTATTATCTCTTTCTTCGCAAATGCCATTCCCAGTCTTATTGCTGCAGAACCCCATGCCTTACTCATTGTCTGCAATACTATGACATTTGAGGTTTCGGAGTTGATATATCGGCTAAAGGATTTCTGCTTTGAGAAGTCTATGTATGCTTCATCAACTATCACAATGCCATCGAAATTCTCTATCACCTTTTCTATCTCCTCATTATTGATGTCATTTCCTGTCGGGTTGTTAGGTGAACAAATCCAGATAGCCTTTGTATTTGCATCACATGCTGCAAGGAGCTTTTCTGCTGTAATCTGGTAGTTCTCGTCAAGCATCACATTTCTGTATTCCACATCATTGATGTTTGCACAAACCTCATACATTCCGTATGTAGGGCAGATAGCTACTACATTATCCTTCTTTGGTTCGCAGAAGCATCTATATACCAGGTCGATGGCTTCATCGCTACCATTGCCAAGGAAGATATTCTCAGCAGGTACATTCTTCACCTCGCTGAGTCTTTCCTTCAGACTTTCCTGCAATGGATCTGGGTAGCGGTTATATGGTCCGTTGAAAGGATTCTCGTTAGCATCGAGAAACACATGAGCCACATGTCCGCTATACTCATTACGAGCACTCGAATATGGTGCCAATGACCATATATTGGGTCTTACTAATTCTTTAATTGTACGCATATCTTAGTTTCAAGTTTCAAGTTTCAAGTCGATAACCGATAACCTATAACCGTTAACCGATTTAAGGCTTCTTCCAAGCGTTTTCTTTGTGTGGCGAGGTTTATTCTTATGCATCTGCTGTCGCCATACATAGAGCCGCTGTTTACATAAACGTTTTCCTCTTTTAGCAGATGATGTGTCATTTTTATGCCACTCATTCCTGTCTTCTCCACATTCACCCACATCAGGTATGTTCCCTCAAGAGGATAAACCTCCCAGTCGGGCAGGTGGGTTTCGATATATTCTTTGGCAAAGTTATAGTTGTCATAAATATATCTGTTCAACTGTGTCAGCCATTCTTCTCCTTCTTCGCTGTATGCTGCCTGCAGGGCTATCACTCCGAAAGGATTTACGTCACAAACCTCATTGATGTTTATTGCTTTGTCAATCCTTGTGCGGATATCTTTGTCTGGAGCTATGATATTTGCTATCTGGAGTCCCGCAATATTGAAAGCCTTAGATGGTGATATACAGGTGGCAAAGTTATTATCTGCAGCCACTGTGGCAAAGGGCGTGTATTTTACATCGAGGTCAGGATTTATGAATTCGCAGTGTATCTCGTCAGCAATAACAAATACTCCATGCTTATGACATATCTCTGCCATCTTTCTCAGCTCTTCCTCGCGCCATACATGTCCTGTAGGGTTATGAGGATTGCATAGCAGGAACACCTTTACCTTTGGGTCAGCACAATGCTTTTCGAAGTCATCAAGGTTTGCTGGCATCTCTTCTGTTATGCAGTCATTATTCCTGATGCTTGAGAAGAAACAGTTATATACAGGAGTCTGTATCAGCACCTTGTCGCCTGGCTGCGTCATAGCCTTTATGATGGCTGATATTGCCGGCACCACTCCAGAGGTATATATAAACCATTCTCTCTCTATCTGCCATCCGTGTCTGCGGGAAAACCAGTTGATGGAGGCTTGGTAATAGGATTCAGGTACCAGGGTATATCCGAAGCATCCATGTTCCATACGCTTCTTCAGCGCTTCCATGATGCATGGGGCTGTCTCGAAGTCCATATCAGCTACCCATAGCGCAATGCCTTCTTTGCCGTCTTTGGCAGAGGCATCCCAACTATCCCATTTGTAGCTGTTGGTACCTATGCGGTTTATAATCCTATCGAAGTTGTATTTTTGCATTCGCTGGTTGTTTCTGATTCTCGTCGAAAATTATTTCGCCTACCTTTCCTTCTACGATTATCTCTCCTGAAGTAGGGTTCTTGATGCTGTGAACATCACCCTTGATGTTTCCATTTACTGTGGAGTATTCAAACAACAGGTTGGCATCATCTCCAAAGGTGCAGTCTTCCATTGTCAGGCCGTCCACATAGCACAACAGCTGTTCGCCTGTCAGGTGACATCTTACGAGTTTTATGTTCTTAGCATACCAGGCAAAGTATTCTCCATTTATCTCGCTGTCATAGATAGTGACATTCTCTGCCTCCCAGAAGGCATCTTTTGAGTTGAGTACTGCATTGTGTATCTCCACATTCCTGGCATACTGGAAGCTGTAGTTTCCGTCTTGGTGATAGTTCTCTATCCTGATGTTCTCACAGTGCATACCCAGATAGTCACATTCCTTTATCGTGGTGTCTTTGATAGTGATATCCTTACAGTCCCACATAGTCTCCTGTCCATGATTAAAAGTGCAGTGGTCTATCTCTATCCCTTCCATACGTCGGAACATCTTTGGGGCATCCACGATGCAGTTTGTTATGGTGCAGTCTTTGGAATACCACAGTGAAGAGCGGGCACTCTCATTGAAGTAGCAGTCATTAATGCGGAAACCACAGGTCTCCCAGAAAACATACTTTCCTTCAAAAGTACATTTCTCAGCCTCGATGTTGCTACTCTCCTTAATGCTCGATTCTCCGACGTGAATTGTCACATTCTCCAGTCGCAGATTATGTGAAGCATAAAGTGGCCTTTCACCTCCGTATTCCTTATCTCGTATAGTAGTCATTTTTAATTATCAATTGTCAATTATCAACTGTCAACTGTCTCTCGCTTCTGTCCTTAATGTAAGACCATCCTCTTGTGCATAGTCTCAATGTCATTATCAGTCCTCTGAAACACAGCTCTATTGCCATTGCCAGCCAAACGCCTTTCAAGCCATATTGTGGCGCCAGCGCCAGAGCTAATGACACCCTTACTACCCAGATGCTGCCAAAGTTCATGATGCTTGGTATGAGGGTTTTTCCTGCTCCCACGAATACGGATGTAGCTATTATGGCAGCAGCAAAGCCTGGTTCTGCCCATGCCTCGATGCGAAGTATGTCTGTTCCTAAAGTTATAACCCTTTCGTCAGGAGATATGACACTCATCATCTCTGGAGCAAAAATCCACATCATCAGTCCCATGAAAGCCATGATACATACACCCAGAGTCATCGATATCCATGCAAAGGAATGCATATAATCTCTGCGCTCAGCTCCCTTGCTCTGTCCTACGAGGGTGGTGGCAGCCTCCGCAATGCCGTAACCAGGCATGTAGCAAAGCGACTCTACATTTATGCCAAAGGTGTTGGCTGCTATAGCAACTGTTCCGAGTGGTGCTATGATAGAACTTATCATCACCTGTGCCGAACACATCATGCCACGCTCCAGTCCTATTGGTGCTCCTATTCTGCCAGCCTTCTTCAGTATCTTTATTGTTGGGCGATACGACGAGGTCGCATCTTGCGTAAAGCGCAGGTTCTTGTCCACCATCGTCATGTTATATGTCATGCATATCATAGTGACGAGGTAAGACATCATGGTTCCGAACGCAGCACCTTCTATACCCATTCCGCAAGTGAAAATAAAGAGGTAGTTGAACACCACATCAAGGCAACACATCAGCACCATCAGCATACTTGGTGTCTTGACGTTACCAGAGCAGCGCAGACTTCCTGCGGCAAGGCTGTTGAGCACTATCAGGGGCATACCGCAACAGAATATAGAGAAGTAGCGTGTTGACATATCACATATACTCTCTGTTGCTCCCAACCAGTGGGGTAGGTATGGCGCTATGCTCATTCCTATTGCCATCATCATCATCGAGAATATCAGTCCCGATGTCAGCCCTTGTCTTATGACACCTCGTGCGCCTGCCACATCACCTGCTCCCATGCGGTGAGCCACCTGTACAGAGAAACCTGTAGCAAAGGCAGAGTTAAGTCCTCCGAAGAGCCATATTGTTGTTGATACCAGACCCACTGCTGCTGCTTCGTCTGTACTCAGATGTCCCAGCATCGCAGCATCAATCATCTGCATCGCTATGAAAGAGAACTGTGCTATTATCGTAGGGATAGACAAGAGAATAGTGAGATGCAACTTTTGGTATAAAGTCATCTCACATTGCTTATCTCGTACTAAAGCTAACAGTTCGTCCTTCGTCATACTGATAAATGGTCTAAGGTCTAAGGTCAAAGGTCTTGAAACTTGAAACTTGAAACCTGAAACTCAATTGTCAATTGTCAATTATCAATTATCAATTGTCAATTGCCTTCACTCTCACTCGCATCGCATTCGCATGTGCTTCCAATTGTTCGTTCTCTGCCATGCAGACAACGGCATTGCCGATGCTCTTGATGCCTTCCTTCGTGAGGTGCTGGAAGGTTACCTTTCTGTTGTAGGAGTCAAGGTTCACACCATTGTATGCCACAGCATATCCATGTGTTGGCAATGTGTGGTTGGTGCCTGAGGCGTAGTCGCCGGCACTCTCGCAGGCATAGGAGCCAAGAAATACCGAGCCGGCATTTATCACCTTATCTGCCAATTCCTCATAGTCGTTGGTAGCAATGATGAGGTGCTCTGGTGCATAGGCATTGCTGAGCGCCATAGCCTCTTCCTTATCCTTCACCAAGACATATTGTGAATTGCTCAGCGACTTCTCTGCCATCTCTGAGCGAGGCAGCAGGGCGAGTTGTCTCTCTACCTCTTTGCTTACCTTTTCTATCATCTCCTCCGAAGTGGAAATCAGTATCACCTGTGAGTCAGCACCATGCTCTGCCTGTGACAGCAGGTCGGCAGCCACGAATACAGGATTGCTTGTCTCGTCTGCTATGACACATACCTCAGAAGGTCCTGCTGGCATATCGATGGCCACATCATGCAGAGAAACCTGTTGCTTGGCAGCCATAACGAATTGGTTTCCCGGGCCAAAAATCTTATACACCTTTGGCACCGATTCTGTTCCGTATGCCATTGCTCCGATAGCCTGTACGCCGCCAGCCTTGAATATCTTGCTTACTCCAGCCACCTTTGCAGCCATCAGTATGGCAGGATTTACCTTGCCATCTTTTCCTGGAGGGGTGCAGAGAACAATCTCCTTACATCCTGCTATCTTCGCAGGAGTGGCGAGCATCAGCACAGTAGAAAAGAGTGGGGCAGTGCCACCAGGGATGTACAGTCCTACCTTCTCTATGGCAACACTCTTCTGCCAGCATACCACACCAGGCGCTGTCTCTACCTTTGTGCCGGCAAACTGCTGTGCCTCATGAAAGGCTGCTATATTCTTGTGGGCCAGTATGAGGGCATCCTTCAGTTCTGGTGATATCAACTTCTCAGCTTCTGCTATCTCTTCTTCTGTAACAGCAAGAGATTCCAGCTGCACCTTGTCAAATTTTTCCTCATAGGCCTTCACAGCCTTGTCGCCATTCGCCTTGATGTCAGCCAGCACACCAGCCACAATGCTGTTCAGCTGTGACACATCCATCTGCGGACGCTCGCATATCTTGGCGTACTCCGCCTCAGTAGGATATTTAACTATTGAACATTGAATATTGAACATTGAACTTTTAAACTCTTAAACTCTTAAACTTTTGAACCGTCTTTAACCTTTAACCGTTAACCTTTAACCGTTAACCTTTAACCGTTACAGTATCATCTTCTCAATTGGCAGCACGAGGATTCCTTCAGCACCTTTTTCCTTCAGCTGTCCTACAATCTCCCAGAAATGCTTCTGGTCGATAACTGCATGAACGCTGGTCCATCCTTCAGTAGCCAGAGGCAATACTGTTGGAGACTTGATGCCAGGCAGTATGCTGCATATCTCCTTCACCTTTTCTGTAGGAGCATTCATCAGCACATACTTCTTGTCGTCAGCCACGAGGACACTCTGTATGCGGAAGAGGAATTCGTCGAGGGTAGCCTGCTTCTCTGGTGTCAGTTCTTTGTTACCAATGAGCAGCGCCTCACTCTTCATCACTGTCTCTACCTCACGCAGTTTGTTGCTTACCAGTGTAGAACCGGATGAAACAATATCGAAGATACCGTCAGAGAGTCCTATGCCAGGAGCAATCTCCACACTTCCCTGTATCACATGCACCTCGATGTTGATGCCCTGTTCCTGAGCAAATTTCTTCAGGATGTTAGGGTAGGAGGTAGCAATCTTCTTGCCGTCAAACCATTTCACCCCATTGTAATCCTCTGCCTCAGGAATAGCGAGCGACAGGCGACACTTAGAGAATCCCAGACGCTTTACCACGTTGGCATCCTTGCCACGCTCTACGAATTCATTCTCGCCTACGATACCGATGTCAGCAATGCCGCTGGCCACACACTCAGGAATATCATCATCCCTCATGTAAAGCACCTCGATAGGAAAATTACTTGACTGTACCAACAGAGTTCTTCTTGCACTGTTGATTTTTATGCCTGTCTCTTTCAGAAGATCCATTGTGTCTTCATACAGGCGCCCCTTTGATTGTACTGCAATTCTAAGCATATTTATTTTTTTATTGAACATTCTTTTAGTCGCTCCGCTTTGTAAAAGCGTCCCTTTGGGCCGAGCGGAACATTGACCTTATTTTAAAGCGCTACAAAGGTACGAAAAAGTTATGAGAAATGCAAATTTTTGAGAAAATACTTAATATATATTAAGTGTTACAAAAATAAAGCTTGCATGTTTACATAGCACACAAGCCCAATTTTTAAAGAAAACGATAACCTTTAACCCTAAATCACCACCGCAGTGCCGCTGGTGGCAACCATCAGCATGGAGTTATGGGCACCTATTGTCTCATAGTCAATATCGATGCCAACGATGGCGTTTGCACCCAGCTCTTCAGCTCTCTGCATCATCTCTTCCATAGAAGTATCCTTTGCCTCTCGAAGCACCTTTTCGTAGCTACCAGAGCGTCCGCCAACAATGTCGCGAATGCCAGCAAAAAAGTCCTTTACGAAGTTTGCACCGATAATAGTTTCGCCAGTAACCACTCCCTTATATTCCCGGATGGTACGACCTTCAATCTGTGGGGTTGTTGAGAGAATCATAATTAGTTTTTTTATATAAATTTGTTTTACCTCTTACCTCTTGAGATGGATGCAAAAATAAGCATTTAATTTCTAATCACCAAATCTTTGACATATTTATTAAACATTTTTATAAATAGTAATTGAAAAACCTAACTTTCCCACTTTCCCACTTTCCCACTTTGGACATTAAGGTTTTTCAATTACAAATATATCTACGGAAGAGAGAAGAGAGAATTATTTAATAATAATTTTATATTATATATATTATATATTTATATATAATATATATAATATAACCTTCCTGCCTCAAGTTCCTCCAGAATGTTAATGTCCAAAGTGGGAAAGTGGGAAAGTGGGAAACCTCAAACTTTTTTTGAAAAAATATGAAAAAATCCTTGCACAATTCAAAAAAAAGTCGTACCTTTGCACTCGGGTTTAAGAACCAAAGGTTCTTAAGTCATCCAAAACACCGGTTAATTTGGATGAAATCTCTTGAAAGAGTTTTAACCCAAGTGCGATGTTGCTCACACTCAACAAAGTTCAAATTTATTTGACTTCTGTCTTCGCTAAATCGCAACATTGCATCAAAGAATAAGGAAATAGCTTTTTAAGGAAAAGTGCACTGAAAAGTTGCGACATTGATGAGAAAATTTTGCGGCTAAGTTTTTCCGCAATTGCTACATAGGCATCAGGTCGCACAAAAGACCCTCCTCAGTCCTCAATGGTCTTTACACCCCCTTCGGTTCCCCCGTTT
>CAMJIL010000040.1 GCA_946405805.1 uncultured Prevotellaceae bacterium
TTAGGAGAGAGTTGTTCTATCCATTGAACTAACAGAGCAGCCTTTTTTGTTTAACCTGGTTGCAAAGGTACAATAAATTTATTAAATAACCAAAAAAAATCTATTTTACATCCTTCCTTCGTCTTTTTTTACTACTTTTGTAACCATGAAACGCATTGGTTTACTCTCAGACACACATTCCTATTGGGATGAACGTTATCCTCACTATTTCTCAGAATGTGACGAAATATGGCATGTAGGAGACTTTGGCAATATAGAAATTGCCGATAAACTCAGGGAAATAAAACATGGAGAGAACAATATCATCCTTCGTGGAGTTTATGGAAACATAGACGGAGACATCGTTAGACGCGAGTTTCCTGAGGTCTTGCGCTTTAAATGTGAAGAAGTTGAGGTACTGATGAAGCACATAGGAGGCTATCCTGGGCGCTATGACCGCTCTATTTACTGGCAACTGACGCACAAGCCACCACAGCTGTTCATCTCTGGCCATTCACACATCCTGAAAGTAATGTATGACAGGCTTTATGGATTCTTGCATATCAATCCTGGAGCAGCAGGCCTGTATGGTCAGCAGCCTGTCAGAACTCTCGTACGCTTCACCATAGACGGAAAAGACATCAAAGATTTGGAGATAATTGAGTTAAAGGGGAGTGAAAAAGGGGAGTGAAAAGAGGGAGTTATATAAACAAAAAAATATGGAAATTATGAAAAGGATTTTTATTTTTCTTATGTCGGGAGTAATGTTTGCTTCTTGCAGCAGCATTGGTAGCGGAGCGGCTGGAGGCGCAATGTTTGGTGGCATGATAGGAAGCGCTATCGGCGGTATAGCAGGCGGTTATCATGGTAGTAATCTGGGAACCCTGATAGGAATGGCTGGAGGTGCTGCAGGTGGCGCAGCAATAGGTGCTGCCGCTGAAAAAAGAGAACAACGCCTATATGATAATCAAGAAATGCAGTATGACGGCACACCATATGATAATAGACAATATGGCAATATCAAGGAAGACGAATACCACTATGTCATACAGACATCAGATCCTGCCCAACAGGATTATAACAAACAGCCGATGCAGCAGAATATAGACATTAAACAACTGCAGGCAGCAGAAAAAATGCTGGAAAATACTGTAACAGAACCGATAGTGATAGAAAATGTCGAATTCATCGGTAAAGACGGTAATGCAGGCATTCACATCGGCAAGGGTGACCTCGTAAAGATAGCTTTCGATTTCCGCAATACACAAAAGAAGACATTTATGAACGTTATGCCTATGGTTGAAGAAACAACGAAAAATAAACATTTGCTTGTTTCTCCTGCCATTACAATAGAGAGCATCGGTCCGATGAAAGCCTTACGCTATACGGCTTTCGTCAGCGCCCAGAAGAACCTGAAAGGAGAAAATGCACACTTTGTTCTATACATCAACTCTGAAGGAGTAACGATGAGCAATAAGGTAGAGTTTGATGTTCCACTAAACTAAATTCTGCTTTCTTACAGCTTATCACCATACATCAGGTCACCAGCATCTCCCAAGCCTGGAACGATATACTTATGATCGTTGAGAATTGGGTCAATAGCTGCTGTGTAAAGCACTATATTCGTATTTGGGAATTTCTCATTCAGTCGGGCTACACCCTCCTCTGTTGCTATTACTGACGCAAGAATTATCTTCTTAGGCACTCCTTTTGTGACAAAGGCCTTATGTGCCAAGATAAGACTCTCACCAGTTGCCAACATTGGGTCAACAAGGATGAAGGTCTTTTTATATAGGTCTGGAGTAGCAATATACTCGATATGAACATCAATATTGTTGCATTCTCTATCCGTATAATAGCGATATGCAGAAAGGAAAGCATTGCCAGCCTGGTCAAAGATATCGAGGAAACCCTGATGGAAAGGCAAGCCAGCACGAAAGACAGTACCTATGACAATATTGTCGATAGGAAGATTCATCTTTGCTGTTGCCAAAGGTGTAACAACATCCGTCTCCTTATATTTCAGAGTTTTGCTTATCTCATATGCCATCAGGTTACCTATGCGTCTGATATTGTTACGAAAACGCATACGGTCTTTCTGGATATTAACATCACGCAATTCTGCAACAAACTGATTTATAATAGAGTTGTTGGCTCCAAGATTTATAACTTTCATTAGTCTTTCTCCTTTCCTTTGAATGATTTAACTTTCATACCAAGCTTGACTGGCATTATTGCATTGAGGAAAATGCCAACAAGAGCAGCTATAGCAAGTCCTGAGAGATGAACAGGACCTATTGCTATATCGTCATTAGCACCATATTTCACACCAATGGCAAGCACCAATATCAAGGCTGCTACGAATACATTTCGTGAACTCTTCAGGTCAACCTTTTCCTCAACAAGGTTTCGTACACCTACAGCTGATATCATTCCATAGAGTATAAGGCTGACACCACCTATTGTTGCTGCTGGCATCAACTGCACAAGGCAAGCAAACTTAGGACAGAAAGCCAAGATAATAGCGAAACATGCTGCTATTCTTATCACCTTTGGGTCAAAAACCTTTGTAAGGTTCAATACACCAGTATTTTCGCCATATGTAGTATTTGCAGGAGCTCCAAACATAGAAGCAAATGCTGTTGCCACACCATCACCAGTCAGAGTGCGATGCAGGCCTGGATTAGACAGAAAATCCTTTCCTACTGTTGAACCTATGGCACACATATCTCCGATGTGTTCCATGATGGTAGCAAATGCTATAGGCATAACAGCAAGAATTGTTGACAGCATGAGAGTAGTATTTCCATCTTCAAAAACTGCGAAAACAGTACGATTCATGTCAATAGGGAAACCAACCCATGCTGCTTCGCCAAGAGGTTTGAAATCTACCTCTCCTATACATGCTGCTATCACATAAGACACGATTACACCGAGAAGAACTGGAATTATCTTGATTATCCCTTTACCCCATATTGAGGATGTAATAACCGTTACTATAGCGATAATAGCCAACAACCAGTTTGTCTGACAGTTAGCAATTGCAGAACCAGACAATACCAATCCGATAGCTATTACGATAGGACCAGTCACTACTGGAGGGAAATAATGAAGTATCTTCTGTACTCCGAAAAATTTTATGAGTGCTGCCATAATAAAGTACATAAGGCCAGCACAAGCAACACCAAGACAAGCATAATCCAAAGCAAGAGTCTCAGAAAGACCTTGTGACATTCCCATCTCTTTTACTGAGGCATAACCACCAAGGAAAGCAAAGGAAGAGCCGAGAAAAGCAGGAACATTCCATTTGGAAATAAAGTGAAACATCAATGTTCCTATACCTGCAAAAAGAAGTGTTACAGAAACGTCCAAACCAGTAATAAGCGGTACAAGGACTGTTGCGCCAAACATGGCAAACAGATGCTGAACACCAAGTATCATCATACGAGGAGTACCCAGTTGTCGTGCATCATAAATAGCATTATTAGGTTCCATTTTAAAAATATTTACTATATATTTTGGCTGCAAAGGTAATATTTAACACACAATTCACCAAACAAAAACGGATTTTTTTTATTTCTTCTCTTTATTTTCAAGTAAACAGTGAGATATTATAGGGTAATGATCTGATAATTTAATATCACTATCAACCCAACATTTTATAGGATTTATATCTGGAGAACACAATATATGGTCTATACGAACTCTCATAGCATTATGGCAATAAGAGAAACCAAATCCCCTACCCCTTTTTTGATAACAATCTGTCAATCCATCAGAAATAACATAGTGGGTATATGATAGAGGAATATCGTTGAAATCACCACATACTATTGTCGAAATATTAGAGTTTTCTTTTATAAATTCAGATACCAGCTCAGCTTGAGGAGCCCTCTTCTGTGCTGATGCCGATAATTTTTTCAGATAGAATTTGGAACCTGATTTCATACTGTCTTTTTCCATATCTCCTTGTGCTACATCATGGACGAGACGTGAGAATCTTTCCTTTTCTCCCTCAGACATAGATTGGGTTTCAAGATGACAATTTACAACAAGCAACTGTTTTCCATTAACATCAACCCATATTGCTCCTGCAGCATTCGACTTGCTTGGAATATTCAGATTTTGCTCCTTATCTATAGGATATTTTGAAAGAAATGCTAAAACAACTCCATTTTTATCATCATCATTTCTAATGGAGGTATGATACTTCATCTCAGGCATGTAATCCTTTACGAGTTCTAACGCCTTACTATCCAATGCGCTCTCCTGAAGGCAAACAATATCAGGCTTTTGGTTTGCTATATATTCTATTACACTAACCTTGCCATCTTCTACTGTCTTATCATATTTACCCCAATCGTATGTATTATACGATAAAATCGTCAATTTTGTTTGTGATGAGTATTCTGCCTCATCAACTGATGCAGAGGTAAAGAATGGACAATACAAGCTAAGAGGTTGGTAGGCAGCAATAAAACCTATTACTGGGATGAAAAGATATCTCCAGTTCACAAACACCCATAATGCGAGAAATAATCCATTTGAAAACAGGAATGCTGGAAAGAAATATCCCATCAGCGACAAATATGGCCAATCTATCGGAGAGAGAATATAAGAATATCCTGTGACGAGCAACCCCACCACAGAAATCACATTTATTATTATAAGGATTATAACAGGTAGCTTAGCGAATTTCATACCCATCCCAACCATTGAAGGTATCACTGGTCTTACGCCAATACTTTATCAGGAAATATCCGAACAGCATACCTCCCAGATGTGCTACATGTGCCACACCATCTCCACGTGAAGATAATGCAGAACCCAATTCTATGGCTGCATAAGCTATTACAAACCATTTGGCCTTAACAGGTACTGGTAATGGGAATATAAAAATTCTCTCTTCCGGATAAGACATTCCGAAAGCAAGCAATATACCATATACACAACCAGAAGCACCAACAGTAGTAAATGCATTAAGAGCCATCCTGTCTGCATAACTCAAATGGAACATCTGCTCTATTGTCACTTCTGATGGCAACATTGCATATATCTGTACGAATTGAGATATCTCCTGACAGATAGCAGCACCCAATCCACATATTATATAATATATAAGGAATCTCTTCTCGCCAAAGGTACGCTCTACAGTACCGCCAAACATCCAAAGTGCAAACATATTAAAGAAAAGATGCGTGAAATTCGCATGCATAAACATATATGTAAGCAACTGATGTATGTGAAAGTCTTCAGCTAAAAAGAAGTGAAGACCGAATACATTACCGAAATCTATCCTACCTGCAAGCACCATTTTTGCCATATAGCAAATGATGTTTATGATAAGCAGATTCTTTGTTATATTGGGAATTTGTCTCATATTGCTTGCAAAAGTACTAATTTTTGCTTGAAAGACGGGATTTTCTGCCTAAAAAATACCTCAAAATCGATTTTTTTTGCTTTTTTTGAGAAAATATCATCATTTTTTTTCGATTTTTCTTGCAACTTTAAAATTTAAATCATAACTTTGCAAACAGAAGTTTTTCTTTTTTTTTATTTTTACTAATTTAAATAATTCACAGTATTATGAACAAGACAGAACTTGTAAAGAAGATTGCAGAAAAAGCTGGTCTTTCTCAGGCAGCTAGTAAGGAAGCACTTGACGCAGCACTTGACGCTATTCAGGGTGCTCTCAAGAAAGGTGATTCAGTTCAGCTCATCGGTTTCGGAACATTCAGCGTTCAGAAGCGTGCTGCTAGAACAGGTAAGAACCCTATGACAGGTGCAGCTATTAAGATTCCAGCAAAGAAGGTTGCTAAGTGGAAGGCAAGCTCTTCACTGCTTTAATCTTTAATAAGAAGCAGATATAGACCACGGCTTCCCGGCCGTGGTTTTTTATTTGTGGAAAACTATGTGGATAACTTTTTAATAAATTATGGAAAAAGCATAACTTATCCAACCTAATTTTATCATATAGAGATATCCACACACTTATAAACATCATATACTGTTAATTATACAAGAGTTTTCAAAAACAATAAATACTGAATATCATACATTTACAACAATTATAAACATATTAACACACTATTATTACTATTCTTTTAAATTTTAATCTTACATTATATAATATAATAAAATAATAAAGACGTGGAAAAATTTACATCTTCAGCAAATAAGATTTTCAATCAGGCTATTAATGATTATCACATTCATGATAATATAGATACTGCTATATCAAATCCTTATGATGAAAACTCTATTGAGGGTATATTATATCATAAATGCTGGATAGATACAGTACAATGGCATTTTGAAGATATTATCCGTGATCCAGACATAGATCCTTCTGAGGCACTTGTATTAAAGCGTAGAATAGATAAGTCTAATCAGGATCGTACTGATATGGTAGAGGATATAGATACCTATTTCAGGACAAAATATAAAGATGTGAAGATACTACCAGATGCTACAATCAATACAGAATCTCCTGCATGGGCTATAGACAGGCTTTCTATCCTTGCCTTGAAGATTTACCACATGGAGGAGCAAACAAAGCGTTCTGACACATCAGAAGAGCATTTGGCAACATGTAGAGGTAAGCTTGCTATTTTGTTAGAACAGCAGAAAGACCTTTCTTTAGCAATAGATCAGTTATTGGAAGATATAGAAGCAGGACGTAAATATATGAAGGTATATCGTCAGATGAAAATGTATAACGACCCTTCTACTAATCCTGTATTATACGGGAAATAATCTCTTCCGGTTCGATATCCATACAAGCCATGTCTCCTCTAAGGCATGGCTTGTTTCCGTATATAGAGCAAGGCCTGCATGGAAGATCTTTTTGGATACAGTCTTCCATTTTCTGTCCCCATCCCAAGAAACCGGCATAAGGATGTGTTGCTCCCCAGATGCTGACAACTCTTAATCCAACGATACTGGCAAGATGCATATTTCCTGAATCCATAGAAATCATCACATCAAGCTTTTTCATTTTTTCCAAGTCAGCACGTATTCCTTCACCAGTAGCTACGATTAAATCGTACTTTTTAGCCCACTTTTGCATTAGTTCCAATTCTTCTCCCTTTCCACAAAAGAGGTATATATGGCAATCAGGCTGCTTTTCTTTAAGCAACTGAACTACCTTCTCCATTCTGTCGAGTGGATATATCTTACCTTTGTGAGCAGCAAAAGGGGCTATACCGATGTTCATATATTTAATGCTTCAAAATAGTTTTCAAAAGATGTAGGAAGTTGTTTCAGAACCTTCTTTGGTGGAGGAGCAGTAATAAGTTTACGTAATTCACGATGTTTGTTTATTTTACGTACCTTATATCCATGTATTTTAAAAAGAAACCTCAATACTTTCGTCCTAAGAACATCGTGTTCATCAATGATGTAATCAAAGTTAAGTTTCTTGAGTTCTTTAAACAATCTGTATATTCCAGGCAATCCCTTGTAATCATTCTTCATATCTGCTCCAATGAAAGACACATTCTCTCCTACCCCATCAAACAATGGTTCGTAGATGGGTTTAGAGAGAACTATGTATTCATTATTTCTGTTGTTTGCAGAAACCTGTTTCATTACAGGCGAAAGCATAGCAACATCTCCTAAGGCAGAGAAGCGTATTACAAGGATGCGCATATGTTATTTTATAACAATATTGATGATTCTACCTGGTACAACGATTGTCTTTATAATCTGCTTTCCTTCTACGTATTTCTTTGTTCTTTCGTCAGCAAGAGCTATCTTTTCAACCTCCTCACGAGAAGCATCTGCTGGTATCTGCATAGTAAAGCGTGTCTTACCACAGAACTGAACAGGCATTGTTATCTCAGAATCCTTTGTCTTAGATTCGTCGAAAGCAGGCCATTTGGCATCACAGACAGATGTTTTGTTTCCAAGGGCATGATACAGTTCTTCTGCAATAAATGGTGCAAATGGTGCAATAAGTATTACCAGCTGTTCCAAAACAGCCTTAGAGCGGCATTTCTGTAGTTCTCCTGTTGCTATCATGAATGCTGAGATACTTGTGTTGTAAGAGAACTGCTCTATGTCTCCTGTAACTTTCTTAATGAGCTTATGAAGTGACTTTTCTTCTTCCTGTGTAGGAGCAATATCCTCTGGCAACCATTTACCCTCTCTGTCATAGAAGAGTCCCCACAGTTTCTTAAGGAATCTGTGACAGCCGTCAATACCATTAGTATCCCAAGGCTTTGACTGCTCTACTGGACCCAGGAACATTTCGTAGAGACGAAGTGTATCAGCACCATATTTCTCTACTATCATGTCAGGATTGACAACGTTAAACATGGATTTAGACATCTTTTCTACTGCCCATCCACATTTGTATTCGTTTTGGTCATTCAGAATAAACTTCGCATCATTATATTCTGGTCTCCAAGCCTTGAATGCTTCAACATCAAGAATATCAGCACTTACAATGTTAACATCTACATGGATAGGTGTTACATCATATTCGTCCTTTTTCTCGATGGAAACGAAGGTATTAGTGTCTTTTATTCTGTAAACAAAGTTAGAACGACCCTGGATCATTCCCTGATTGATGAGTTTCTGGAATGGCTCCTCTTTGCATGAAACACCCAGGTCATAAAGGAATTTGTTCCAGAAACGTGAATATATCAGGTGTCCTGTAGCATGTTCTGAACCACCTACATACAAATCTACATTCTGCCAATACTTATCTACTGCTGGATCTACCAGAGCATTCTCATTCTTTGGGTCCATATAACGCAGATAATAAGCGGAAGAACCGGCAAATCCTGGCATTGTATATAGTTCTATTGGGAAGACAGTCTTGTTGTCTATCTTAGAATTCTCAACAATACACTTGTTTGCTTCATCCCAAGCCCATTTGGTAGCATTTCCGAGTGGTGGCTCTCCTGTCTCTGTTGGCAGGAACTTCTCTACCTCAGGAAGTTCTATTGGCAGACATTCTTCAGGAATCATGCAAGGCTCACCATTCTTGTAATAAACAGGGAATGGCTCACCCCAATATCTCTGGCGTGAGAAGATAGCATCACGAAGGCGATAATTCACCTTCACCCTACCAATATTATGCTTCTCCACGAATGTCTTTGTTGCAGCTATAGCCTCTTTGATGGTTTTTCCGTTAAGATTGAGTGATTCGCCATCATAGGCAACAGAAGTCTTTCCTGCAGCAGGAGAATTGATAACAATACCCTCCTTTGCATCATAGCTCTCTTCACTTACGTCAGCACCCTCGATAAGTGGGATGATAGGCAGGTTGAAGTGTTTTGCAAAGGCATAGTCACGAGAGTCATGAGCTGGTACAGCCATAATAGCTCCTGTGCCATATCCTGCAAGCACATATTCACTAATCCAGATAGGATTCTTCTCTCCTGTAAATGGATTTATGGCGTAAGAACCAGAGAATACACCTGTAACCTTATGGTCAATCATTCTCTCACGTTCTGTGCGACCCTTTACATATGCTACATATTTGTCAACTTCAGCCTTTTGATCGGCTGTAGTGAGTTTTTCTACCAGTTCTGATTCAGGTGCCAGTACCATGAATGTAACACCAAACATAGTATCTGCACGAGTAGTAAAGATAGTAAAACTCTCGTTGGAATCGGCAACTTTGAACTCTACTTCTGTTCCTTCAGAGCGTCCAATCCAGTTTTTCTGGGTTTCCTTTATTGATTCGCTCCAGTCAATTGTCTCAAGACCGTCAAGCAGTCTCTGAGCATAGGCACTTACACGAAGGCACCATTGACGCATCTTCTTCTGCTCTACTGGGAAGCCACCACGAACTGATACTCCATCTACTACCTCATCGTTAGCAAGAACAGTACCAAGGCCAGCGCACCAGTTTACCATTGTCTCACCCATGAAGGCGATACGATAGTTCATGAGAAGCTCTGACTGTTCCTTAGCATCGCTTGGCCACTTGCCTTCTTTCTTGAACTTTTCAATGAGTTTCTCGATAGGCTGTGCCTTCTTCAGGTCCTCATCATAGTAGCTGTTATACATCTTTTGGAAAGCCCATTGTGTCCACTTGTAGTAGATTGGGTCACATGTGCGTACCTCACGGCTCCAGTCAAATGAGAAACCAATCTTATCCAGCTGCTCTCTATAGCGGTCAATATTCTGGAATGTAGTCTTTTCAGGATGCTGTCCTGTCTGAATAGCATACTGCTCTGCAGGAAGTCCATAGGCATCATATCCCATAGGGTTAAGAACATTAAAGCCCTGCAGACGCTTAAAGCGTGCATATATATCGCTGGCAATATAGCCAAGTGGATGTCCTACATGAAGGCCTGCTCCTGATGGATAAGGGAACATATTTAAGACATAAAACTTCTGCTTGGAAGAATCTTCCGTAACTTTGTAGGTGTTGTTCTCCTTCCAATAAGAGAACCATCTCTTTTCGATATCTCTAAAGTTATACTCCATTTTTTGTATATGTTTTTATTATTATCCGTTGATTATTTTCTTTATCTGCGACAGTTTATTTAAAGCCTCCAAAGGAGTGAGGTTATTGATGTCAATGCCGATGATTTCGTCTCTTATCTGCTCTAAGACAGGGTCATCAAGCTGGAAGAATGACAACTGGCCACCATTGGCACCCTTTTGTCCTACCTCATCCAGGGTTTCCAATTTCTTGCTTGAAGCACTGCCAACGCTGTTACCTTCTTTTTCCAAAGCCTTCAGTATTTCATTGGCACGTTTTACGATGCTTGGTGGCATACCAGCTATTTGGGCCACATGAATACCAAAGGAATGCTCAGAACCACCTTCTACGAGTTTTCTTAGGAAGATAACTTTTCCATTTATCTCCTTCACAGAAACGTTATAGTTCTTTATGCGCGAGTAATTTTTCGCCATTTCATTGAGCTCATGATAGTGTGTGGCAAACAATGTTCGTGCATTTACATTCTTGTGTTCATGAAGATATTCCACTATGCTCCATGCTATCGATATACCATCGTATGTGCTGGTGCCTCTTCCCAATTCATCGAACAGCACAAGGCTCTTGTCCGTAACATTGTTGAGGATATTGGCAGCCTCAGTCATCTCTACCATAAAGGTTGATTCGCCTGTTGAGAGGCTGTCAGAAGCTCCTACTCTGGTGAATATCTTATCTACCATACCGATATGTGCTGAATCAGCTGGGACATAACAGCCTATCTGTGCCATCAGTACGATGAGGGCTGTCTGCCTTAACAATGCCGATTTACCAGCCATATTAGGACCAGTGATAATGATTATCTGCGAAACAGGTTTATCAGGCAGCCTTTGAGGATACAGGGAAATGTCATTAGGAACATATTTTTCCCCTACAGGCATATTTGCCTCAATAACAGGATGTCTGCCCTGCTTTATTTCCAGAACGTTGGAATCGTCAATTATTGGACGTACATAGTGGTGTTCAAGGGATGTCTTGGTGAATGACAGCAGACAGTCTAATTCTGCGACAAAATGGGCATTTTGCTGCAGTTGTGTGATATTTTGCTGTACTCTTTGTATCAGTTCAAAGAACAGTCTTGTCTCAAGGGCAAGAATCTTTTCTTCTGCACCAAGGATTTTTTCTTCGTAGGCCTTCAGTTCGTCAGTAATATAACGTTCTGCATTTGCCAATGTCTGCTTGCGTATCCACTCCTGTGGCACACTGTCCTTAAAAGTATTGCGAACCTCAAGGTAATACCCAAAGACATTGTTATAGCCTATCTTCAAAGAAGTTATTCCTGTGCGTTCTATCTCTCTTTGCTGCATTTGCAGGAGATAGTCCTTGCCGCTGTATGCTATGTTCCTCAGTTCGTCAAGCTCACTGTTGACACCTTTTCTGATAACAGAACCCTTTCCTACCTGTATAGGTGGTTCAGGCTCTATGGTTGAGGCTATAATGTTTTTTAATTCGTCAAGGGTATCTATCTTCTCGCTGACATTTTTCAGCACGTCAGTATTGCTTTGGGCACATATCACCTTTATGGGTTTCAGGGCTGTCAGGGCATTGCTTATCTGGATTATTTCTCGGGGATTTGCCCTGCCTGTAGCAACCTTTGAGACAATGCGCTCCATATCTCCTATGCGATGCAGCTCTTCATCAATAGCATCACGGGAATCAGGCTGACTGAAGAAGTAATCTACAGCATCAAGTCTGTCATTTATCACCTTTTCATCGCGAAGTGGGAAGACAAGCCACCTTCTGAGCATTCTGGCTCCCATAGGAGAAACGGTGTAATCGATGATATCTGTGAGCGTTATTCCACCTTCATGCAGAGGACTTATGAGTTCCAGGTTTCTGATGGTGAAGTTATCCAGTCGCACAAACTTGTCAGCATCAATGCGCTGAATCTTTGTGATATGGTCAATGTGTGTATGCTGGGTGTATTCGAGGTAATGCAGTATTGCTCCTGCAGCTATTAAACCGTCTTTCAGGTCATCTACACCAAAACCTTTCATATTCTTCACATGAAAGTGTTTGGTAAGTTTTTGCGTAGCTGTCTGCTCTGTAAACACCCAGTCATCGAGGTTGAAGATGGAATAGTTGGAGTTGAAATTCAGCTTGCCTCTTTCGACAAGAATCTCCTTTGGTGCAAAGTTTGCCAGCATCTTGTCGATATACTCCCTGTTTCCCTGGTCGCAGAGGAATTCTCCCGTAGAGATGTCAAGCAAAGCAATGCCCAGAGCCACCTTTCCATGATGTATGGCACACAGGAAGTTATTCTCCTTGTAGTTCAGGACATTATCCTGCAGGGCAACACCTGGGGTGACCAGTTCTGTAATGCCACGTTTTACAAGTTTCTTTGTCAGCTTTGGGTCTTCCAGCTGGTCGCAGATGGCCACTCTCCTACCCGCTCTTATAAGCTTTGGGAGGTATGTATCCAGCGCATGATGTGGAAAACCAGCCATTGCATCGCCTTGTGAAGCACCATTATTGCGCCTTGTGAGGGTGATGCCCAGTATCTGGGAAGCCTCTATAGCATCCTCGCAATATGTCTCATAGAAGTCTCCACATCTGAACAGCAACAAAGCCTCAGGGTGCTTAGCCTTGAGGTCAAAAAATTGCTGCATCATTGGTGTCAACTCCTTCTTTGCCATTTGCGTGTAATTCAAATTATGCGCGCAAAGTTACGAAAAAGTGAGCAAAATACCAAGCAAAAGTGAAAAAATCTCATTATTTTTACCAATCATAGTCTTCTATGTAGCTGTCGAAGTGGATTTCTTCTTGCCATCCTTCTTCGCGGAAGATGTTGCGAATCTCCTCTTGAATAGCTGGAGACATAAGACGTTCGCCTTTGCGATATTCATAGTAATAGGTGCGACAATGTTTTGAAATGAGGCCATAGCGCAAAGCTGGCTCTAAGCCACGAGGCATTTTATCATTGAAGATATGCAACATGCCTTTCGCAAACTGTACCTTTTCTTTATTTCGGAACAGCGAGCAATGCTCTGTGCCCACATCCTGATAATGCGGATTAACACAATCATAATGACTTTGGGTGTTTGGCATCTGCTCACCAACCTTCCAACGCAAACACTGCTCCTTCAAAGGACATTGTTCCGCAAAACAAACGGTATAACCGCTAATAGCTTTCTTTTTAAATATCTCTTGTTCTGTCATTTTTTAACTTTTAATTATGAATTATGCATTGTGAATTATGAATTCCTCCTCCCCCTCTCCCTCAAAGTGGCTAGAAGGCCCATAAATACTAGGGTTGTGGCGAGGGAGGGGTAACTTTGCCCCCTCCCTCACCCTACACTCAACCCCTCCCTCAGGCACTCTTCAAGGGTATTGCCTTGTAATAAGATATGTGTGCACGATGGGTGCTGTCAAACTCCAGCATCTTCATAGCCTGACCCAAACGAATCCTTATGCTCATATTATCAGAGATTGTGGGGAATTTAGTTTGAATATATCCCAATAGTTCTGTGGTATTCATAGCCTTCGCTTGTTCGCCTTCTTCTGGCTTGCGAAAGCATACCTTGATGATTTCTACTATGTCTTTCTGTTCCATATAGCCTTGATTCAGCTGTTGTATTCGGGCAACCTCGTCATTATTAAACCAATAAGGAGCCTTTTCATCGATTAATTCGTGCAAAATCTGTGCGTATAGCTGTTCATAATCTATTTCGCCAGAGTTATCGATAAACATTCCCTTAGGTATCTCGATACAGATATATCGACGACTGCCAGTAGCATCTGTGAGGGGATGCGTATTGTTTGTAGTTGCCACAAACGATGCATAGCGTGCCTTATCTTCTTGGGTATAGCCAAAGATTGGCCTTCCATTCACCTTGCTTTTCGAGAGTGTTTGTTTCAGCGAGGCATGTTGGCTGGGGCGTATGGCCTCAAGTTCATCGAGGCAAACCATCAGGTTGTTTGTCAGAGCCATCTCTTTGTCGAATTTGTTCGACAAATTCAGATGGTCAAGGAAATACTGGCGCAGATGCTGAGGCAGCAAGCGTTTGAAGAATGTTGTCTTACCACATCCCTGTGCTCCGATAAGTGTTGGCACTACCTCATTGCCATGTAATGTCTCCATTTGCAGCCAATGGGCTACAGCAGAGCGAAGCCAGATGCAGAGATAGTTCTGCTGCTCAGTAGTGATACCAGGCAGTCGGGAGAAGAGTTTGGCAACATGATTCTGTCCGTCCCATTGTGGCAGGTTGTTGAGATAATCGCCGATGGGATCGAACGTTTTTACCTCTTCTGAATGGATATACTCCATAATGTCTGTCTTTGGGCTGTTACCTTCGCAGATATCCTCGCGCTTGGCACGCAGGATGATACTGTTGATAGCCTCTTGTGTCAAAGGACGAAAGGCTGGTTCCTGACTACCAGATGGTTTGATAGCAAACTCCACTTTGCCATTCAGCACATTACGACGGAAGAGATAGTTGTTGTTTAGAAACTGTTCTGCAGCAAGCGCAGAAACCACAGAGGCGTGAAGTGCCTCACCCTTGATGAGTACATTTTGTGTCATAATAAAGATAGATTTTATAGTTAAAAAATAAGGGTTTACATTGAGTTTTTCATGGTACTGTTTGAATGTTGCATTCATTCTTGCTTCTTCTCACAGAAATCCAGTGCAAAGGTACAAAAAATATTTGAGATTCACAAGTGTTTTTCAAATTATTTTGGTGACAAAAGCACGCATGCATTTTTTACCATTAAGGCTAAAAGTTGGTCCGTCCTTACGGACTCCCAGTCCGTGCCCGACGGACCAAGAGTCCGCTCACGTCGGAAAAAGACAAACTACTAACCATTATAGGTCTTTCAACTCTAAACAAAATTCACCCTCCCTAACTGGGGAGGGAAGAGGTGGGGCCAGGGAGGGGTTGAGGGAGGGGTCAAAGTCACCCCTCCCTCACTATGAGCCCAGTATTTATGGGCCTTTCAGCCCTATTGAGGGAGAGAGGGAGGGGAAAATTGAAAGTCAACCAATTTTAGGGTTTAGATATATTGAAAGTCAACCCAAATCAGGTAACATCATACATAACATATAGGATTTTCTTATTACTTTCCACAAATAACCGAACAATATCGCCACAAATAACCGAATAATATCGCCACAAATAACCGAAAAGTTTAAATTTTCTTTGGCAATTTGAAATTAAAGTTGTACCTTTGCAGCCTAAATAGTAATGTTATGGCAAAGTACAAACAACGAATAGCAGACAGACTTCTTGAACGAAAAGTTATTGGGAAAGGTGCCGTTCTTATTGAAGGACCCAAGTGGTGCGGCAAGACAACAACGGCAAAGCAACTTGCCAAAAGTGTACTTGACCTAGGGGATGCATCTGTGCTGAAACAAAGTGCACAAATGATAGAGATAAGTCCCAAGTCTCTTCTGGAAGGAACGACTCCTCGCTTGATTGACGAATGGCAGGCTTTACCCTCCATTTGGGATTCTATTCGTAGCGAGGTTGATAAGCGTGGTGAGCCTTCTCAATTTATCCTTACTGGGTCTTCCGTACTTCCTGATGCCGATGAGACAATTCATAGTGGAACAGGACGATTCGCGCATATCATGATGCGTCCCATGAGCTTGTATGAATCGGGCGAATCATCGGGCACGATTAGTTTAGGGGATTTGTTCGATGGCAAAATACCCGAAGTTCGACAATGTGACCTTAATGTTAATGACATTGCATACCTTACCTGTCGAGGTGGATGGCCGTGGGCGACACTTATTTCCAAGGATGTAGCCTTAGATCAGGCTTTTGACTATGTGGATTCTGTGGTAAAACGAGATATACAACGTGTGGATAAGGTGAAAAGAAGTCCAGAACGTGCAAGGTTGCTCCTTCGTTCCTATGCGAGGAATATCTCCCAACAAGTTTCCTATGCCACCATTCGTAAAGATATGATAGCCAACGATGCTAGTACTTTAGACGAAGATACAGTTGCTGACTACATTAAGGCCTTGAAGAAACTCTTTGTTATTGAGGACCTTGCAGCTTGGAATCCCAATATTCGTAGTAAGGCTGCTATCAGGACTGGTGATACACGCCATTTTGTGGACCCTAGTATTGGAACTGCAGTGTTAGGTCTTGGACCAAATGATTTAATCAATGACTTAGAATCATTCGGATTGTTCTTTGAGGACTTGGCAGTACGAGATTTGCGTGTATATGCTGAGGCTTTGGATGGACAACTATATCATTACAGAGACAGCAATGGTCTTGAATGCGATACAGTTCTTCATAGAAGAAATGGAAGTTATGCTCTTTTAGAAGTAAAACTTGGAGGTGAGGAACATATCAATGAAGGTGCAGCCAGTTTAATAGAACTTGCAAACAATATAGATACTGATAAAATGCTGGCACCATCATTCATGGCAGTTATCATAGGTGTTGGTAAGTATGCCTATCAAAGACGAGATGGAGTTTATGTAATCCCCATAGGCTGCTTAAAGGATTAAAAGCAGCCCTCCCTCAGCGTGAGCCCAGTATTTATGGGCCTTCCAGGCACATTGAGGGAGGAGGGAGGGGTAAAACGACAGTCAACAAATCTTAAGGTTTAGATATACTTTTGCTATGTTGTCGAAGGTTTTTACGCTCGCAAATATAGGCAAAATGAAAATAATTTCTATTTTGTTTGGTATTTTGCTCACTTATTTATACCTTTGTAACATGAAATTAAAAATTGTATAGAATGACGTAAAAGTTTAACAGACATATCATCAGAAGAAGTGTTTTACTTCTTGCATGTAACATTCGGAAAATCGCCAATTAGAAGAATGTGTCCCAATAGCAAGTTAGTGAAATGCTTGTACCTCATGGTGCAGGCTTTCCTTATTTGTGGGACTTAGGTGTTTGGCGATACCTCCGAATGTGCAAATACAGGATTGTTTGCACCTTTTCTTTTTGTGTG
>CAMJIL010000041.1 GCA_946405805.1 uncultured Prevotellaceae bacterium
TGACCAACAAGAACTACATCACCGGCACCGAATACAACGCACCGGCAGTCCTCGTGCACTTCGAGGCTGAGGGTGGCGAGCTGGAAGAAGAGTATGGCTATACAGATAAGGAAGGTAACGTAAGTGCATTCTTCACTCTGACCGACGTGAAAGGCGGCAAGATTACTGCCGAGGTGGTACAAGGCGCTGAGGCTGAGGAAGGCGAAGAAGAGGATGTTATCAAGGCTGACGACTGGAATGCGATTGCCGTTCAGTATCGTCTGCAGGCAGAACCTGGTCAGCAGACCATTGCTAAAGATGCTGAGAGTGCTACCATCATCTTCAAGTTGGAACAGTACTCTTCGAAGACTGAGGCTTGGGCTGGTGTAGCTGGAAAGACCATCTACTTCGAAGCCAAGGGCGGTAGCTGCAATGCATCGGGCGTAACGACCAACGAAGGTGTCGCCACAGCAACCTTCACCCCAGAGGCAGACTTCAAGGAAGGTTCCGTTACTGCTACCATCACTCTGAGTGAACCAGGTGTCTGGTCAGGTATCGCTACAGGTAATATCATGGCTGAAGGCGAAGATGAGCCTGGTGGTGGAGATATTACTGACGAAGGACTGAAGAAAGCCCTCAAGCAAAAGGAGAATGTATATGTTGTTGAGAACAAGAAGACCGGTGAGACACAGGAACGTAGCTATGTAACGAAGTGGTCGGAATGGAATAAAGACCAAGATAATATCAGCTTCTCATTGGAAGATGCAGATGCTGACGGTAGTACGCTTGGTATGATTTACGGCTTTATTCCTCGGTCGATGACCGACGTCGTTCTGGCGCTCACAGGTGAGACCTTCGAGAATAGTCCTGGTGCCAAGTTTGGCTTCGGTGTTTACGAGGGCACTCAGCTATCGGCCGACTTTGCTAAATTCTCTGGCGAAGATGCCTTTGGTAACATCAAGCCCGAGAGTAAAATTATGCTTCGTAAGGTGAGCAGCCAGTCTGCTAGAAGTACCCTTCGTTCTCCTAATGGCGAAGAGTATACTGGTGATTATGAACTCCTGTTCTACTTGGTATTCAAGAATGAATCGTGGAACCCTGAAACCCAGCAGATGGAAGAAGGCGACGACTACGAAGTTTATGGTCGTGGAACGATGAAGATGCACCAGCCAAGCATTACCAGCTTCCAAATTCATGCCGAGAAAGACTGGGTGAAGGTTGGTGAATCAACAAAGGTAATTCTTGACCAGTACTACGAGGAAGAAGCCACTTGGGACTGGAACGACGTGGAAATTGTGGGTCAGTCAGCTGATTACACTGATGCGAGGAATGGTGTCGACGAAGGCTTCTTCTCTTGGGATGCTGCTACGCAGACCCTCACCTCGCTGAAGTCAAATAACAACAAGAACGTGTATGTGCGTCTCGGACTGAAGAGCAACCCGGGTGTTCAGAGTTCCCTCATGATCGATACCGGTGAAGGCTGGAATTACACAATGATTAAGGCAAGTCAGGAAGAGCTTACTTATACTGGCTACGGTTATATGTCATTCAGTTTCGACTGGACACCGAAGACCAGCGAGGACGAGAAGTTCGACTTCAATTCCATAGAGATTGATCCGGAGACCAATCCCAATGGGTACTTCTCTATCCCCTTGAGCTATGCCTCACGAGGCTGGCCGTTATACGTCAACAACGATACGCCTGCAGGCGAGTACACCGTCCGCTTCTGGATTAAGAGCAACCACGACGTCAACTGCACGGTAAAGATTATCGCATATCCGGAAAACTAGTGACAAAACCATTATGACAGAAAGATATTCCATATTTCCCTACAGCAACCTTCCTGACCATTGAGGCTATGAACGACCTGATGCCAAGTGCCGAGCTTAGTGCACTTATCACCCAGCTCAAGGGCAGAGAACTCTATGCATGCAGATACCATAATTAGCCTTCCGGCCTAAAAAAAAACTGACAATCCCTGGCAGGGTTTCCTGTCAGGGATTGCTATCTTTAACCGTTACCACTCCTTCGGGAGGGCTGGGGTTCTTTCTATATCGGTATAGCTGATACGTATTTACCAGATTGTGCCAGATGGAATAAAAACCACCTGCTGTGGCGCTGATGGGTGACAGGAAGGTATATCCTAACCAAATGGCAAAGATAGTGTTTTTCTGTCCCAATGCCTGTCCGCCTTCCAGTCGGCATCCGTAATGCTCTCCAATTGCCTTTCCCAATCCAAATTGTAACAGACATCCTGCCAACGATACTGCGGCAATTCCCAACATTTCTATAATGCTGATTCTGCTGTTGTAAAGGGCCCTTACGGTTACTGCTATCGCTAATGATAATGCTACTGTCCACATGTGGAATCCTAAGTCTTTCTGACTTAGTATCATGTTGAGCAGTTTCGGAAAGAAATATCTCACTCCCCATGCAGCAAACAATGGTGCCAGCAATAGAGGGAAAACGTGTTTCAATATCAATAATAGGGTAGGCAGGAAAGCCATTCCGTGACGGGCAGAAGCAAGGGGTAGGAAGATGGGTATTATGATTGCTGTCACGATGCAGATAAGTATGGTGTATGATGTAGTCAGTCCTGCATCACCTCCTAACTTTGATGTTATTACTGCACAGGCTGTTGCTGTCGGGCATATCATAATCAGCAGGAATGTCTCTGCCAACAGGCGGTATTCTGTCTGCGGAAAGAAGTATAACACTATGCATGTAACGATAAAAAAAACACACTGTATCATTATCAGCCACAGGTGTAACATCTTGGGTTTTAGTGCCGATGGTGGCACCTTGCAAAATGTTACGAAAAGCATGCAGAAGAGAAGTGCTGGCTGTAGCATTTCTACTCCCTTTACTATACCGCCCTTTATATCTGCCGACAGGGGTAGTTCCCTGCCTATGATATATCCTAATGCCCCTATCGTCATCGATATGGGTAAGGCCCAATTTTTTATAAAGCGGAGAAGCATTTCTTTATGCCCTGTTCTCTGTGTTCTACATGCACCTCAATGCCGTATTTCTCGTGTATGTGTTCTGCCAGATGCTGTGCAGAATAAACGCTCCTGTGTTGTCCGCCAGTACATCCGAAGGAGAACATCAGGCTCGTAAAACCTCTCTTTATATATCTCTCCACATGGGCATCAGCCAGTTTATACACACTCTCGAGGAATGTCAGTATCTCTCCATCGTCTTCCAGGAAACGTATCACGGGTTCGTCCAAGCCGGTAAGCTTCTTGTACGGCTCATAACGTCCCGGGTTGTGAGTAGAGCGGCAGTCGAAGACATATCCGCCGCCGTTGCCTGAGGGGTCTTCAGGAATGCCCTTGTGGAAAGAGAAGGAATACACCCTCACCACCAGCGGACCCTTGCCGTCATATTTCGATACTGTTGCCTTGCCGTCCTTCTGCACCTTTGGCTTTGGTGCAAACTGTGGCAACTCTGTCAACTCTTTCAGAATGGTGACGAGATAAGGGTAGGGGAAGTCATTCTTTGCCAGCAGGTCCCTCAGGTTCTGTATGGCAAACGGTATGCTTTCTATGAAGTGTGCCTTGCGTTCAAAATACCCTCTGAATCCGTATGCTCCCAATACCTGCATGGTGCGGAAAAGAACAAACAGTTGCAACCTCTCGCTGAAGGCTCTGAATGATGGTACCTCGATATATTGTTTCAGGGAATCATAGTATTCTCTTATGAGTTCCTTTCTCAGACTGTCAGAATAGCGTGCAGCGGCCTGCCACAGGAATGATGCCACATCATAGTAATATGGTCCTCGTCTGCCTCCTTGGAAGTCTATGAAGTAAGGCTTTCCCTTTGCGTCAAGCATCACGTTGCGAGCTTGGAAGTCCCTGTATAGGAATGACTCCACAGGTGTCGAAGTGCTTGCTTCAAGGTCTTTTGCCAGGAGGCGGAAGTTTGCCTCCAGCTTCAGTTCGTGAAAGTCTGGCAGAGTCTCTTTCAGGAAGCAGTACTTAAAATAGTTCAAGTCAAAGAGTATTCCCTCCTGATCGAAAGCAGGCTGTGGATAGCATACAGAGAAGTCCAATCCTCGCGCACCTCTTATCTGTACATTAGGCAGCTCCCTGATGGTGCGCCTGAGTAGCTCCTTTTCCTTGACATTATAGCGTCCCCCAGCATCGCGGCCACCCTTGATGGCATCATATAGTGACAGAGAACCGAGGTCGTTCTGTATGTATCTCAATTCGTCCTCACTCTCTGCCAACACCTTTGGCACAGGGAGTTTTCGCTTTGTGAAATGTTTTGCCAGCGCCAGGAAGGCATGGTTTTCATCCTTCGATGTTCCCACACAACCGATGTATGTCTTGCCATTTTCGTCGGTCATCCTGTAATACTCCCTGTTGCTGCCAGCACCTGGCAGTTTCTCCATCTTTACCGGCTCTGTTCCGTGCCATGTGGTATATAGCTCTTTTAGTTTTTGCATAGTGCTTTTATTAAAATGTCTGTGTCTCCCAACTTTCCGTTTATCAGGCATACGGCCTCTACCTTTGCTTTCATGCATAGAGTGTTGTCGGGCAGGCGGTAGATATCTTGCAGGAAGATATACCTCAATCCCTCTTTCATCATGTTTACGCGAACGGCATATTCGTCGCGGGAGCGGAGAGGCACCTTGAAGCGCATCTCTATCTTTGATACTACGCAGTCGATGCCCTGCTCATGCAGTTCGGCAAAACTGATGCCGTATGCAAGCAGAAATTCATGTCGTGCATGTTCTGTATAATGTTGGTAATTGGCATTATTCACAATGCCCTGCAGGTCGCATTCATAATCGCGAACCTTGTCCTTATGTTCAAATAAATATTCCATTTTGTATGAGACTATTTCTGAATAATCTTCCTCTCTCCATTTATGCATACCACATAGATGCCACGAGGCAATTGTCTCAAAGCATTTGCAGAAGCAGTGCTGAGAATACGTCGGCCTGTCAGGTCATAGACGCCATCGGCACATGCAGCTTTTCGTAGCTCATACGATTTGTCAGCAAGTTGGTTGATACCTGTATCATCAATACTACGCACAGGGCAGAGCATCCATTGACGATGGGTTGGGGTATCGGTGTCTGCTGTGTATTGCCATGTACAAACAGTTGTACCTGCACTGCTGTTGGCATTGCTGAGGTCAAAGGCGTAGCTGCTATAGCTGGCTGGTGATATCTTATAGTAAGGTAAATCAATGGCGTTCAGATAGAACTTCTGTTCGGAAGATGTCGAAGTCTGTGCAGTCAGTTTTGACGAGCCAGAGGCTCTAAAAGAAGTTAATAGCTCGCCTCGCGCATTTTCAAGAATGAAAGGTCCGGAGTAATTGACAGAAGCCCCGTTCTTTCTGAGTCTCCAGCGTTGGTTTTCGCCATAAGTGGTGTTCTCTATCGTTATTGCTCCGTTTGCTGCGGCAGTCAGGGCTGTGGTAAGGTTGTGACGTGGCACGATGATATATTCTGTATCTTCCTCCAGTTTCTGTCTTTCAGTGATTCCGTCCACTGGTATCACGAGTGTGGTGATGCTCTGGGTGGGGAGCTTTACCATTAGCGATGATTCATCGAGTGTAAAGTCCTGCACACTCTTTAGACTTTCTGTTGAAGATGTGCGATAGGCTTTTATGTCGCTGATATTGGGTAAACCGATAAACTGCGTCAGATCTATATGGTGGTAAGCCAGGCTACCCTCGTTCAGCAGCACAAGTACGAGAGAGTCCCGCGCCTCGTTCATAGCAGCTAATGATTGGTCGTTGAGCGATGCTATAATGCTGTAGCCGCTCTTTATAAAGCGTGAGCATTGCTGGCGTACATAGAAGTTCTTCACCTTTGAGTATGTCTGCTGGCTGAAGTTGCCTCGGATGGTGCACCACTGGTCGTTTGCTTCTTCCATATACTGCCAGTCAATCCACGTCTCAGGTTGCAGGTAGCGCATATCGTCGAACAACTTCTGTGTCAGGCTCAGATTGCCACCAATACCGTTGCCGCCAGCGCCTACTTCACTCATCCATAGTGGTATGTTGTCCTGATGAGCCAGAAAAGCCATGTGTACGCGGTCGGCATTACTTCCCGAATATGTGTGTGTATTCCACTGCCCTATCTTTGAGAGCACATTGCCCTGCTTGTAAGCCTTGTAACCATTGACGGCCAATCCCACGTTCGTCTCGTCGGATGCTGAGATTACGGTGGTTAGTCCTGATGCGTCGAGGATGGGTTTGAGTACTTTGATAAAGTTTACCTGCGAAGCATAGTCGAAGTGACATCCCTCCTGCGGGCCGTTGGCGTACCAGAAATTAGTCACAGATTCGTTGAACGGCTCCAACGTCTTGAACTCTATGCCGTATTCATCCTTATAATGCTTGCATACATCTACCAGATAGTGGGCAAACTCCTCGTAATATTCCGGCTTTAGGTTGTCTTTTCCACCATCTGTGTTTCCGCTCACGCACCCGCTGTATGTCATATAGTAAGGACATGAATTGCTGAATGCCTCAAATACGGCATCTGGTCTCTTCTCACGTATCTTTAGCATAATCTTACGTTGTGCCTCGTCGCGGTCCCAATGATATACATCACCAGAGAAATCTTTGAAGCCCTCCATTTCTGCTCTCAGACCCTTGCCGTTACCCATGTGGTGGGGCGTGCAATGTTTGTTCTCGGGGTCATCGCCACCACCGATGTTATAGCGGAAATGGCTGTAGTTCAACCCTGTAGGACTGGTCAGCCACGTTACTATCTCGTCAATTTTCGCATCGCTCCACTTGCCGCACATACCAGCCCACCAGCATAGTGAGACACCCCATCCGTCAAACTTCTGACGTACTATTGATGGAAAAATCATGTAGGAGAGAGTATCAATAGGTATCGTGCCGTTTGGTTTGTCGCTGAAGAACCAGAAATGCTTCATGTCAGAGCCGTTCTTGTCGGAATATACTTTGGTACCAGCATCGTTGCTGTCAGTACCTATGCAGAGGCCATTGCCTTTGCAGCGGATGCGGATATATGCACCCTGAGCCTGCTCAAACGAGAACAGAGCATTGTCAGTGGAGAAATCGGTGACAAACGATGTGTTCCATGTGTTCACCTTAGACAGATAGCGATTGCCCGCAGTCTTGATATAATAATAGCCATTGCCGTCAGGCACAATGGTCATCTTCTGGGGACTAGCAACATTGGCGGCCTCTAACATTCCACCATAGTCGCTCGCCATCTTCAGGTGATTGCCGCTACTGTGCATCACATACAACGTCGTGGGTGATGTAAAACTTAACTGACACTGAGCGGTAATGGTCATTACCATACCCAGAAGTGTAAAAAATAGACGTTTTAGTTCAAAGCATTTCATGTTTATATCGATGTAAAATAGTGAGTCGGGAACCATCTGAAACCTTATTTTTTTTAATATTCGCTGCGAAAGTACAAAAAAAATCTCAAAGCAACAAAAAAAAGAAAATATATTTGTTTTTTTTATTTCATAACACCCCATCATATATCAACGATGAAAAATAATAAATAATTTTGTACACGAAAACCTATAACGGTTAAAGGTTAAAGTTTAACGGTTAAAGAACTTTCAATGTTCAATTCTCAATCCTCTATAATATGAAATCATTTTTACTCTCTGCCTCTTTTCTGATGGCATCCCTTGCTCTTAATGCACAGGTTTATCTTAATCCTCAGGCACCTATTGAGGAACGTATAAAAGATGCCCTTGGTCGCATGACCCTTCATGAGAAGGTTAAGATTCTCCATGCGCAGAGTAAGTTTACATCTGCTGGTGTTCCGCGTCTTGGCATCCGCCAACTCAATATGGATGATGGTCCTCATGGTGTTCGTGAAGAACTGGTGTGGGATGAGTGGCGACCAGCAGGACAGACAAACGACTTCTGCGTTGCCTTCCCCTCGCTGACGTGTCTTGCTGCTACATGGAACCGTAACCTCTCACGCCTATATGGTACCAGCATCAGCGAGGAGTTTGCCTATCGTGGAAAAGATGTCATGCTGGGCCCTGGTGTCAATATCGCCCGCACACCTCTTAATGGTCGTGCATTCGAATATATGGGAGAAGACCCCCTGTTGGCTGGTGAGATGGTGGTGCCATATATTCAGGCGGTGCAGCAGAATGGCGTGGCATGCTGCCTGAAGCATTTCGTCCTCAACGACCAGGAGACAGACCGCTTCTCTGTTAATGTAAACATCTCTGAGCGTGCTATGCGTGAGATATACCTTGCCCCTTTTCAGCGTGCTGTCGAGAAGGCACATGTCTATTCTATCATGGGCAGCTACAATCTGTGGAAGAATGTACATTGCAGCCAAAGCGACGAACTGCTCAACGGCATCCTGAAGAAAGAGTGGGGATGGGACGGCTGTCTAGTCAGCGACTGGGATGCTGTAACCGACTCTTGGCAGGCTGCTACAGGTGGTCTTGACATCGAGATGGGAACAACCCGCAATGGTAATATTCGTGGCGAGAAGTTCACCTTTGATGACTACCACCTCGGCAACGATTTCGAGAAATTCGTACAGGAAGGCAAGGTGCCTATGTCCGTCGTTGACGAGAAGGTCAGCCGCGTCCTGCGACTCATCTTCCGCACAGCAATGAATCCCGATAAGATTATCGGCAACCAATGCTCTGAAGCCCATTATGACGCCTGCCGTCAGATAGGAGAGGAGGGTATCGTTCTGCTTCAGAACAACAAGCGTGGCAAAGCCCCTCTGCTGCCAATAGATTTCTCGAAATATAAGAATATCCTCGTCGTAGGTGAGAATGCTACCCGCTCCCTTACTATGGGCGGTGGCTCGTCAGAACTGAAAACCCTCCGCGACATATCGCCGTTGGAAGCGCTGCGCAGCCAATGTTCAATGGACTACGCTCAGGGTTATGCTTCCGGCAAGGCTCTTTATGACAAGAAGGATGCTGTTGATGCTGCCGAGAGTAAGCGTTTGAAAGACGAGGCCCTTTCCAAAGCTGCCGATGCTGACCTTATAATATATATAGGAGGCATGAACAAGAACCATAGGCAGGATTGTGAGAATGGCGACCGTGAAGGCTATGACCTGTCATTCGGGCAGAACGAACTCATCAGCGAACTGGCAGACATCAATCCCAATATCGTCGTTGTTACCTTTGGCGGCAATCCTTATGCAACCCCTTGGCTCTCCAAGGTGCCTGCCCTCGTACACTGCTGGTATCTCGGCAGCGAAGCAGGCACAGCCCTCGTCAATGTCCTCACAGGAAAGGTATGTCCCAGCGGAAAACTTCCTGTCACCTTCGCAAAGCAGTATGAGGACTATCCATACGTAAAATATGGTAAGGAAGCCTATCCAGGTGTTGACAAACAGGTATATTATAAGGAAGACGTCTTTGTGGGCTATCGTGGTTTCGAGAAAGACAAGAAGAAGCCCCTCTTCCCCTTCGGTTTCGGACTCAGCTATACCACCTTCTCCTATGATGATGTGAAGGCTTTCAAGGATGCCAACGGCAATATCTCCGTCTCTGTTACCGTCACCAATACCGGCAGCTGTGCCGGCAAGGAGGTGGTGCAGGTGTATGTCTCTGCTCCGAGCAACAAGGAGATACAAAAACCTCTCAAGGAGCTCAAGGCCTTTGCCAAGACCAATCTCCTGCAGCCCCGTCAGCAGCAGACGCTCCAGATGACCATCACTCCGCAGGACCTTGCCTCATGGAACGAAACCGCCCACCAGTGGCAAACCGACAACGGGGAATACATTATCCACGTCGGCAACAATAGCGCGAATATCCTGAAGAAATTAAAAATGTAAGTCATAGATAAAAATATTAAAATATGTTGGCACAATAATTGCTCATACGTTATTGTATATGACAATAAAAAACTATTCACAAAATGTATCTAGGGTGCTGATGCTTGCAGCGCTGGAGGCCCGTATGGCCCGTCAGGACGTAATAGATACAGATCACTTACTCCTAGCAATTCTTCATGATGAAGGGGATAATCTTGCAAGGAAAATACTTGAACAACATAATATGAACTATGACAATGTGGCAGAGGTTTTGAATAATATGAACCTCTCAGAAGATGAAGACGAGTATAATGACACCCTCGACCCTATGGATGGTAAGGGGGGCAAACAACAGTCGAAAGGGGCTGACACCATTACGGAGGCTGAGAAACCAACGGCTCACAATGGGAATACTCCTCCAAAGACTCCTGTTATAGATGCTTTCTCTACAGATCTCACAAAGCTTGCCAAAGAGGGTAAGATGGACCCTGTCGTGGGACGTGATAAGGAGATACAGCGTCTGCAGGAGATACTGCTTCGTCGAAAGAAGAATAACCCTATCCTCATCGGAGAACCAGGTGTGGGAAAGAGTTCCATCGTGGAGGGGTTGGCACAGTTGATTGCAGACAATAAGGTGTCACCAATTCTCTTTAACAAGCGTCTGGTGTCTCTCGATATGGCATCGTTGGTGGCAGGAACAAAATATCGTGGACAGTTTGAGGAACGCCTGAAGAACCTCATCAAGGAACTGGAGACAAATCCTGACATCATCTGTTTCATTGACGAGATACATACCATCATTGGAGCTGGTAATGTGTCAGGCAGTATGGATGCTGCGAATATGCTGAAACCGGCATTGGCTCGTGGCACTATACAATGCATTGGTGCTACCACTCTTGACGAATATCGCAAGACAATAGAGAAGGATGGAGCCTTGGAGCGCAGATTCCAGAAAATCATTGTAGAACAGACAACTCCAGAGGAGACTATCCAGATACTCTTTAACATAAAGGACCGTTACGAAGACCACCATAAGGTGACATATTCTGACGATGCCTTGACAGCATGTGTCAAGTTGACACAACGCTATGTAACGGACCGTGCCTTCCCTGATAAGGCTATTGACGCAATGGATGAGGTGGGTGCAAAGATGCATCTGGCTTCTGCTGATAGCAATCCTCCGTCGGATGTGGCAAAACTTGAGGAGCAGATTCGTGATATCAGGGAGAAGAAGTTGCAGGCTGTTCAAGATCAGAATTTTGAACTGGCAGCAAACTATCGTGACCAGAACAATCGTCTGGAGGCAGAGTTGGCAGCAAAACTGAAAGAAGAGAGTGGTGCCTTGAAGGGAAGCAACCAAGTATCACAAGAGGCTGTGGCTGATGTGGTGTCTATGATGACAGGAGTTCCAGTACAACGTGTCGCAGAGAGTGAGGGCGCTCGCCTTCGTAGTATGGCCGACAGGCTGAAAGGCTCTATCGTGGCACAAGATAAAGCCATAGAGAAGATGGTGAAAGCCATACAACGCAACAGGGTAGGGCTGCATGATCCTAATCATCCAATCGGTGTGTTTATGTTCCTCGGTCCAACAGGTGTCGGAAAGACGTATCTGGCAAAGAAACTGGCAGAGGAGATGTTTGGCAGTCAGGATGCTCTGATACGTATTGATATGTCAGAATATTCTGAGTCATTCAACACTTCACGTCTTGTCGGAGCACCTCCAGGATATGTGGGATATGAGGAAGGTGGACAACTGACAGAACGTGTGCGCAGAAAGCCATACAGCATAGTATTGCTCGACGAGATAGAGAAGGCAAATTCTAATGTCTTCAATATGCTGTTGCAGGTAATGGACGAAGGTAGACTGACAGATGGAAATGGTCGTTTGGTAGATTTTAGAAATACCATTATTATCATGACATCGAATGCTGGTACAAAGCAGTTGAAGGACTTTGGTAATGGAGTAGGATTCGCTCCTATAACAGACACAAGGGCCTTTGCTAATGGTATCATCGAAAAGGCATTGAAGAAACAGTTCGCACCAGAATTCCTCAACCGTCTGGATGAGATTATCATGTTCGATCAGTTGGATATGGATGCTGTAAGACAGATTCTTGACATAGAGCTGAAGAGTGTATATAAGAGAATAGAAAATCTTGGCTATACGCTGACGATTTCTGATGACTATAAGTCTAAGATTGTCAAGAAGGGTTATGACATACAATATGGTGCAAGGCCTCTGCGTCGTGCTATACAGACACAGGTGGAGGATGTGGTATGTCAGAAGATTCTCAACGAGAGCGAACAGCATGAGATCCACTTGGAATAATCGAAGGATATAGCATAGATGAAATCGGTACGTCCAAAGAAGAATCTTGGTCAGCACTTCCTTACTGACCTCAACATAGCTCGCAGAATAGCTGATACTGTTGATGCGTGTCCAGACATTCCTGTGCTGGAGATAGGTCCGGGAATGGGTGTGATGACGCAGTATCTCTATCCCAAGAATCGCGATTACAAATGCGTGGAGATAGACAGGGAGTCTGTTGAATATTTGGAGGAACATTTTCCGAAGTTGCATGGGAATATTATTGGAGGTGACTTCCTCACAATGGACTTGAAAGAAGTGTTTGAAGGACGGCAGTTCGTACTGACTGGAAACTATCCATACGATATCTCGTCGCAGATATTCTTCAAGATGCTCGATAACAAAGAGCTTGTCCCATGCTGCACAGGAATGATACAGAGAGAGGTGGCATTGCGTATTGCAGCAGAACCAGGGAGTAAGACGTACGGCATATTGTCTGTCTTGATACAGGCGTGGTATGATACGGAATATCTCTTTACTGTTGACGAGAATGTATTCAATCCGCCTCCAAAGGTGAAATCGGCTGTCATTCGTATGACACGAAACAGCAGGACAGATATTGGATGTGACTGGGAATTGTTCAAGCAAATAGTGAAGGCGACATTTAATCAGCGACGCAAGATGCTGAGGGTGAGTCTGAAGCAGGTGATACCAAATTTTAATGAGGAGATGATTCCAGATTTTGACTTGACAAAACGTCCGGAACAACTGACACATGAGGAGTTCGTGAGGTTAACGAACTATGTTAGTAAATTGAAAATATAGAATTGAAAAATGAAATAAATAAAAAAGATTATGAAAAAATTATTTATTATTCTTGCTGCGGCTGCTTTGAATTGTGGTGTGGCAAATGCGCAACTTGATGGTTTGTTGAATAAGGCAAAGAGTGTTGCCTCAAATAATTCTACTCTCAATTCTGCTATTGCTACAATATCTTCAAAACTCGTTCCTAACGAGAAGCAGATTGTTGGAACATGGGTGTATCAGGAGCCTGCCATAATGTTGACAAGCAACAGCAGTCTGAAGCAACTTGCCAGCTCTGCCGCTACAAAGAGTCTGGAGCAGAAACTGCAGTCATACCTCTCACAGGTTGGTTTGAAGAAAGGCAAGGGAAACATTACCTTTAACGAGGATAAAAGTTTCTCTGTAAAATATGGTACGAAGCCAGTAAAGAAAGGTACTTATACTCTGAAGAACCAAGAGGTAATCCTCACATTCACAGGCAAGACAAAGCCTTGTAACGTAACACCACAGTTGGACAATGGTTCTCTCGTCATTGTGATGGATGCTACAAAGTTTAAGGAGTTTATGCAGAATATTGGTGCTCAGGTGTCACAGCTCTCTACTGTAGTAGCTGCCATGAAGCAAATGGACGGAATGAAGATTGGTGTGAGACTAACTAAACAGTAATCTCTGCCGAACCATAGCAACGATGATGGTTGGTGTCGTAGATGACGCAGAATTGTCCTGGTGCAACGCCATGAACAGGTTGCTCTGAAACAAGGGTAAAAGAACCATCACCATTGTCTCTCATCTCTGCTTTAAGATAGTCGGATGTATGCCGTATCTTAAAGCAGATTTCTTTTGCATCCACGGGGACTGTCAGCCAGTTCATCCCATGAATCTTGAATTCCTGCTTGTATGCCTCCTTGGGATTATAACCCTTGGAGACAAAGAGTATGTTTTTCTTGATGTTTTTCTTTACTGCAAACCAAGGACCGCCACCAAATCCTAACCCGTGTCGCTGGCCTATAGTATGAAACCACAGTCCCTTGTGCGTACCAAGTTTCTTGCCTGTCTCGATATCTATCACAAGCCCTGGGTTCTCACCAAGATATTTCTTTACGTAGTCGTTGTAGTTTATCTTTCCGAGGAAACAGATGCCTTGCGAGTCTTTTCTCTTGGCATTGATGAGGTGTTCGCGTTCTGCAATCTCGCGTACCTCCTCTTTCTTCATGTGGCCTATTGGGAAGATTGCTTTTTTCAGTTGCCAAGGGTATAGCTGACAGAGAAAGTCTGTCTGATCTTTTACAGGGTCGGGAGAGGTGCAGAGCCATTTATTACCTTCCTCATCCACTTCTGTTGTGGCATAGTGGCCTGTGGAGATGATGTCGTATTCGTGTCCCTTCTTCTCGTCAAAGGCTCCGAATTTTATGAGTCTGTTACACATCACGTCAGGATTTGGCGTAAGACCTACCTTCACCTTCTCCATAGTATATTTCGTCACCTGCTCCCAGTATTCTTTGTGACAATCGATAATTTCCAGCGAGACACCATATTTCTGACAAAGAGCCGTTGCCATCTCGATATCTTCCTCTGCTGTACAGTCGAGGTCGGCATCTTCCTGCGAAGCAATCCTGATATAGAAACAGTCAGGCTTATTACCCTGTTCGCATAATACGTGCAGGGCAACAGCAGAATCGACTCCTCCTGAGAGAAGTAGTGCTATCTTAGTATCCTTTTCTGTATTTTTCTTCATCTTTGTCTTCCAGCATGGAGAGATAGCTGTTGTATCGTGAAAGGGCTATATAATGTTCCTCTACAGCCTTCAGTACGGCACATCCTGGCTCGTGGGTATGGGTGCAGTTGGAAAAACGGCATTCTTTGGAGAATTGGAATATCTCCTTGAAATAACTTGTCAGTTCTTCTTTCTCGATGTCAAACGTTCCGAAACCTCGTATTCCTGGTGAGTCGATGATGTATGACTGTTGTTGAGGCTGTGTTGTGACATCTCCGTTGTGGGGTAGGGCAATCATCTCACTGAAGGTGGTGGTGTGTATGCCCTGATTGTGTGCATCGCTAATTCCCGCTGTTCGCAGATTAGCTCCTGGTATTAGGGCATTGATGATGGTACTTTTTCCTACTCCGCTATGTCCGCTGAATAAGGTTATCTTTCCCTCCAGTTTAGCTCTGAGTTCTTCCATTCCTGTGCCTTCTGTGGCAGAAACGGCAATACTTTCATATCCCACAGTGGTGTATAGGTCCTGCATCATTTTCAGGTAGCGTAGCTCGTCTTCGTCAAGCAAATCAATCTTGTTGAATACCAGCACTACAGGAATGCGATAAGCCTCTGCTGAGGCAAGAAAGCGGTCTATGAAGGTGGTAGATGTCTCAGGATAGTTGATAGTGACAATAAGCATTGCCTGATCAACATTAGCGGCAATGATACTGCTTTGCTTCGAGAGGTTCGTGGATTTTCGGATGACATAGTTCTTACGATCTTCTATGTCAGTAATCCAGTTGTCCTCACTTATCACCACTCTGTCTCCTACAGCAACAGGGTTGGTGCTACGAATGCCTTTCAGACGAAAGTTTCCCTTCACCTTGCAGTCAGTCGTAGCACCATCATCAGTGAGTACTGTGTACCAGAACCCAGTATTCTTTATTACTAATCCCTTCATTATAAAGTCAAAGGTCAAAGGTCAAAGGTCAAAAGTAGTTAACCGATAACCGTTAACCGATAACCGATAACCATTACACCGTCATTATCTCCTTTGTCTTCTCCTCGATGAGTTTGTCGAGCTTAGCGATAAACTTATCATGAACCTTCTGGAGATCATTCTCTGCATCCTTTTCGAGGTCTTCAGACAGACCGTCTTTGATGCCCTTCTTCAGTTTTTCCTTGATGTCGCCACGCACATTGCGAACCTCTACCTTTGCCTTTTCAGCAATCTTGTTACATTGCTTCATCAGCTCCTTACGACGTTCTTCTGTAGGCTGTGGAATAGCAAGGCGAATTACTTCACCGTTGTTATCAGGAGTAATGCCGACATCGCTGTCCATGATAGCTTTCTCGATGTCGCGGATAGCCTTCTTATCCCATGGCTTGATGGCTATAGTACGAGCATCAGGAGTGCTGAGGTTAGCTACTTGATTCAGAGGCACTTTCATACCGTAAGAATCTACTTTGATGCCATCGAGAATGGCAAGATTGGCACGACCAGCACGAATGTGTGACAACTGCTCCTCTAAGAACATTGCAGCCATTTCCATTCGTTCTTCAGCGTCTTTGAGT
Organism: uncultured Prevotellaceae bacterium; assembly: GCA_946405805.1. GTDB lineage: Bacteria > Bacteroidota > Bacteroidia > Bacteroidales > Bacteroidaceae > Prevotella. The sequence continues at coordinate 16,123 of CAMJIL010000041.1, forward strand.
ACTTCTTTTACGTCAATCATAGTCTTTATATTATAAAAGTTTCAAGTTTAAAGTCTTTTATACTCTGGTATTTCTTCTAAGAAAATCCATTTGTCATCATCTTTTTCGTAGTGCAGACAGAGATGTATCAGTCCGTTGCTAATCATCAGGTAATCTACGTTGAGTAACATGTTGTATGTCGTTACCTGCTTTATCACCTTTGGTGTCAACTCTACGCTTTCAGCCTTGTATTCTATTACCACCTTCGGTTGGCGATTCTGGTCGAAGAGTACAGAGTCACATCTCAGTTTCTTGTCAGCCACTTTCAACTCCACTTCGTTGGCAAGCAATCCTTGCGGATATCCTTTCTCTGTTATCAGGAAATGAATGAAATGTTGTCTCACCCATTCTTCTGGTGTGAGGTTTACGAAGCGTCGCCTCAGGATGTCCAGCACCTGATGCTTACCATCTTCTGTCACCCTCATCCGCAGGTCTTTATACTCAGGAAGGTTCAATTATGAATTATGAATTATAAATTATAAATTATGCATTATGCAGTCGATGTTTTTCTGCAGCTGCTCCACCTTGCTGACGCCAACCAGTATGGATGTCACCCCTTGCTGTTCCAATATCCAGTTAAGGGCTTCCTTATATCTGTCCCTTAGTTTTCCTGATGCCAAAGGAGAGAAGGAAATAAATCCGATGCCGTGTTTATGGCAGTATTCCAATATACCCTCTTCCTGTGGTGCTCTGTCGATTAGGTTCAGTCGTCCCTGATATATCAGCAGTGGCACATCGTGTGCTGCAAGATATTCTCTTGCCACCTTCAGCGCCTCTAATGGCCAGCGTGAGATGCCTACATAGAGAGCCTTACCCTGACGTACTATGTCAACGAGAGCCTGCAGCGTCTCTTCCAATGGAGTGTTGGGGTCATAGCGATGTGAGTAGAACAAATCCACGTAATCCAGTTGCATACGTTTCAGGCTTTGGTCAATGCTTGCCATCAGATACTTTCTGGAGCCCCAGTTGCCATAAGGTCCTTGCCACATATCATATCCTGCCTTTGAAGCAATGAACATCTCGTCACGATAAGGACGGAAGTCATCATGCATCAGCTTTCCGAAATTCTCTTCTGCTGCACCATATGGAGGACCATAGTTGTTGGCTAAGTCGAAATGTGTGATGCCGTGGTCAAAGGCAT
>CAMJIL010000042.1 GCA_946405805.1 uncultured Prevotellaceae bacterium
ACCAGGAAAGGCAGGACCAGAATCTGCAGTGTTACCATTACACCATACCCCAAAACTCTATCTGCTATCGACCTTTTGTCGAATGCGGGTGCAAAGGTAGTAACTTTTCCTCAAAAAACCAAATTTTTTTTGAGTTTTTTTTCGTGGCAGAACATTTTTATGCCAATATGACACTTTTGGCACACCTTTTGCCATAAGTTTTTGCGTGGCACACCACTTGCTATATAAAAAGGTGTAAGAAATTCACAAATTGAAGTTAAACTAAAAAAATTATACAACTATGGGTAAAATTATTGGAATTGATTTAGGAACAACAAACTCCTGCGTTGCAGTATTTGAAGGCAACGAACCAGTGGTTATCGCAAACTCCGAAGGTAAGCGTACCACTCCGTCAGTAATCGGCTTTGTTAAAGATGGCGAGCGTAAGGTCGGCGATCCTGCTAAGCGTCAGGCAATCACCAATCCAAAGAACACCGTCTTCTCTATCAAGCGTTTCATGGGTGAGACTTATGACCAGTCTGCCAAAGAGGCTACTCGCGTGCCATATACCGTTGTTAACGAGAACGGTTATCCACGTGTAGATATCGATGGTCGTAAATATACTCCACAGGAAATCTCTGCTATGGTGCTTCAGAAGATGAAGAAGACTGCAGAAGACTATCTTGGACAGGAAGTTACAGATGCTGTTATCACTGTACCAGCATACTTCTCTGACTCACAGCGTCAGGCTACAAAGGAGGCTGGTCAGATCGCAGGTCTTAACGTACAGCGTATCGTCAACGAGCCTACAGCAGCAGCTTTGGCTTATGGTGTTGACAAGGCAAATAAGGATATGAAGATTGCTGTCTTCGACCTTGGTGGTGGTACATTCGATATCTCTATCCTTGAATTTGGTGGTGGTGTATTTGAAGTACTTTCTACAAATGGTGATACACACCTTGGTGGTGATGACTTCGACCAGGTAATCATCGATTGGCTTGCTAACGGCTTCAAGGCTGACGAAGGCATCGACCTCACTAAGGACCCAATGGCAATGCAGCGTCTGAAGGAAGCAGCTGAAAAGGCAAAGATAGAACTCTCAAGTTCTACCTCTACAGAAATCAACCTTCCTTATATCTCAGCAGAAGGTGGTGTGCCAAAGCACCTTGTAAAGACCCTTACTCGTGCACAGTTTGAGCAGCTCGCTCACGACCTCATCCAGGCATGTCTCGTACCTTGCCAGAATGCTATGCGTGACGCAGGTCTTCAGGCTTCTGAGATTGACGAGGTAATCCTCGTAGGTGGTTCAAGCCGTATCCCAGCCGTTCAGACTCTCGTAAAGAACTACTTCGGCAAAGAGCCTTCAAAGGGTGTTAACCCAGACGAGGTAGTAGCAGTTGGTGCATCTATCCAGGGTGCTATCCTCAACAAGGAAAGCGGTGTTGGAGATATCGTACTTCTCGATGTTACACCTCTTACCCTCGGTATCGAGACAATGGGTGGTGTGATGACAAAGCTTATCGATGCCAACTCAACTATCCCTTGCAAGAAGTCTGAGACATTCTCTACAGCCGTTGATAACCAGACAGCCGTAACAATTCACGTCCTTCAGGGCGAGCGTCCTATGGCATCACAGAACAAGTCTATCGGCCAGTTCAACCTCGAAGGCATTGCTCCAGCACGTCGTGGTGTTCCACAGATTGAGGTAACCTTCGATATCGACGCCAACGGTATCCTTAATGTTAGTGCTAAGGATAAGGCAACAGGTAAGGAGCAGCAAATTCGCATCGAGGCATCAAGCGGTCTGTCAGAAGAGGAAATCAACCGCATGAAGGCAGAGGCAGAGCAGAATGCAGAGAACGATAAGAAGGAGCGCGAAAAGATTGACAAGCTCAATCAGGCCGACTCAATGATATTCTCTACTGAGAACTTCCTCAAGGATAATGGTGACAAGATTCCTGCTGATGACAAACCAGCTATCGAGGCAGCTATCCAGAAGCTGAAGGATGCTCACAAGGCACAAGACCTTGCAGCCATCGACGCAGCAACAGCAGAGCTCAACAACGTAATGCAGGCTGCTTCACAGAAGATGTATCAGGCAGGAGCACAGCCAGGCGCACAGGCAGGCCCAGATATGGGTGGTGCACAAGGAGGAGCCACCAACGGACAGGCCAACCAAGGCACAGGCTCTTCATCAGCCCAGGACAATGCACAAGATGCAGACTTCGAGGAGGTAAAGTAAGAGGTATGATGTAAGAAATTATAAAACAATAAAGAAAAGAGGTGTAGTCAAGTCAGCTACACCTCTTTTTTAGTTTACTCCATCATTTCTTGATCTCGTTTAGTATAATTTCCTTCTGCGGATGCAGAGCAGGCATATAACCAACAATACAGGAAATACAGATGCTGCTAGCAGACCGCTTTGTATATTGTTTTCTGCAGAGCCAGTGCAAAGGCCAACTATGGATGGTCCTACTGTTCCACCCACATCTCCTGCCAGAGCCAAGAGAGCAAAGAGCGCTGTTCCGCCTTGGGGAATACTCGCTGATGTAAGGCTGATAGAGCCAGGCCACATAATAGCGACGGCAAGACCACTTAACATACAGCCAACAAAAGAGATAAGCGGAATGGGTGACAGAGATGCCAACAGATAAGAGGCAAAACACAGGATGCCTGCCCATGTCATATACGTCGAAAGGTCGAGATTCTGCCCCTTCTTACCATACCACATTCGACCCAATCCCATACAGAAGGCGAATCCGCAAGGGCCTGCCAAGTCACCTATTGCCTTATCAACACCCAAAGATGCTTCTGCAAAGGCCGATGCCCACTGTGCCATAGAAGCCTCGGAAGCACCTGTTGCTACCATCAGAATCAGAAAGGGCCAGAACATACGCAGTTTAAAAAGCTGACTCATGCTCATGCCTTCGGAATCCTCCACAATAGGTTCTATAGGGCAAGTAGCAAAATTGATAATATTATAGAGAGGTATCAATGCCCACAGGCATGTCAAGATGCGCCAGTTTTCAATCCCGAAGAGGGCAAAGAACAGCGTAGAACCCAAAACGACCCCTACTACACCCCAGCAATAGAAAGAATGCAGCAAACTCATCATGCCTTCCTTGTCAGGGAATGGGCATGCCTCAATAATAGGGCTACATAGCACCTCTATCAGTCCGCTGCCGATAGCATAGATGGTGACACAGATTAGGATACCTACCAAAGGGTCTGGGAACAACGCAGGCAAGAATGCCATGCCGGCAAGTCCCAAAGCAGATGTCACCTCAGAGACAATGATACTCTTGCGATAGTCGATGTTTTTGAATTTGGCACACAGGAAATCCACCAACAGTTGCACAGCATAAAAGACTGCGGGGATAAGTGCAAGACTTCCGATAGATATCTCATACTCACGATGAAACACCATAAACAGCAGCGGTGTAAAATTCGCCACAATAGCCTGCGTTACAAAGCCAAGGTAACAAGCCAGTTTTGTTCTACTATAATCTTTTGTTTTTGTCATAATGGCTGCAAAGGTACAAAATTTCGTTGAAGATAATGGGCTGTTCGCTGAAAAAAATTTATGTAAAACAGTTTTTTCCGTACTTTTGCAAACGAAAACAAAACTGAACCGAAAAAAAAATTATACTATTATGAAAAAAACAACAAAGTACATCATGTTCGTAGCAGCTATGACAATGATGGGTATGACAACAGCATGTTCAAGTGATTCTCTGGATGATGAAGCCACATCATACAGCAGCAATGGCGACAGTTCCACTTCCAGCAGCGGAGAGGTAACGACTACTACCCTATCGACAATGAAGAATTTCACTATCGCTATCGACAAGACAACAGCAGAGCCTGCTGCTACTGTGGCGGCTATATATCCTGAAGATGGTGACGACCCAAGTGAGAATACGTTTGGCACCATAGTAAATATAGATATGGCTAATCCTACAGCAGCGACTATAAATGGCGTAACGATAACGGTTAGCGGCAATGATATTACTGCCAATCATGGTAGCACAGAGGGCATCTGCTACGTCGTTACAGGAACAACGGCAGACGGCTCGCTGACAATAGAGGGCGATACGAAATATGGGCTAAATCTGAGCGATGCAAGCATCACAAACCTCAGATCTACCGCAATAGATTTGCAGAGTAAGAAGAATGCCTACCTGACCCTTTTTGGTATTAACAAGGTGACTGACGGCATTACTGCTGACGACAGTCATAAGGGTGCTATCTTCGCAAAGGGCAAGTTGTTTATCAGCGGAACAGGTTCGTTGGATGTTTATGGTACATATAATAATGGTATTCATGGCAAGAGCAACGTTGTAATAGAAAGCGGTGTGAACCTATATGTTAACTCTACTGCCAATCATGGCATAAAGGGTGGCAGTGATATTATTATAAATGGTGGCATCGTAAATGTTGAAGTATCAGCAGCTGGTGCGAAGGCTATCAATGGCGACGAATGCGTAAAGATAAATGGTGGCCGCACAACGGCTATTGCTACTGGTAACGGCACATGGGACACGACAGATTTAGAGACAAAGGCTGGGGCTGGCGTAGCGTGTGACAGCATCTTCTTCATGAATGGCGGAGAGCTTTATGCCAAAGCAACCGGTAGCGGCGGCAAGGGTATCAAGGCCGACTTAGAGGCATATATAACAGGTGGTAAGATTCGCATCATCACCGAAGGTGGCCTGTACTATAGCAACGGAACGACTGAAAGCCACAACTATACCGGAAATACCGACAATCTGGCAAGCGCATATACTTCTTCGCCAAAGGGTATTAAGATAGGATACAAAGACGACACCATTACCCCAACGGAAACCTACGGCATACTGCAAATATCAGGTGGCGACATCATGGTACGTACCAGCGGTTATAATGCTGAGGGTATAGAGAGTAAGGGTACCTTTGATGTATCGGGTGGAACTGTTATGGTTTACGCCTACGATGATGCGCTGAACTCTACCGGCGATATGACGATAAGCGGCGGCAGCGTGGTGGCAGCAGCAACAAATAACGACGCTATAGACTCTAACGGCAATATGTACCTGAAGGGCGGAACGATAATAGCTTGCGGTGGTAGCGGAGCAGAGACGGGCATCGACATCAACGAGCAGAAGAAGCTATATATCTCAGGAGGCAACATCTTTGCCATCGGTGGCAGAACAGACGCCAGTCTTGGCAGCACCACACAGGGTATCATCACAACATCGGGTTCCGTAACAGAGAATAGTTCTGTAAGCATCAGCAGCAACGGCACTACACTATGTTCATTCCTCATGCCAACATCTTACAATAACGGCACAATAATAATTTCTTCTCCAAGTCTCACAAGCGGCAGCAGCTATACCCTCACCAACGGTAGCAACTCTACGACAGTGACAGCGTCGAACACCATCAGCGGCAGCGCGATGGGAGGCGGCGGTTTTATGCCAGGAAGGCACTGAGAGTAGTGAGTAGTGAAGAGTGAAGAGTGAAGAGTGAAGAGTTTAGAGTAAAAAGTGAAACTATATAAGCAATATGAAAAAGACGATTATCCTAACACTGCTCTGCATCGTCAGCAGTATATCGATGCGAGCCGCTGACTATCAGTACCTGGTATTCACCATGAATAATGGCAGCACACTGGCGGTGACGGCAACAGACCTAACCATATCATTTGCCAATGACAATCTCATAGCCACCAGTGGAAATGAAACATTGGCTACTCTACCCCTCGCAACATTGGCGAGCATGGAGTTCTCTAACGACAATGGTACAACGGCAATAAATGTGGTGAGCACTAACGGAGCAGTTTTAGATGTCAACAGCATCATCACCGATGCCAATACTGCAATCTACGATATGCAGGGACGCATGATGCCACAAGGCTCCGCGTTACCCAAGGGTACGTATATCGTAAAGAATAATAACAGAACAATAAAAGTAAACATCAGATGAAAAAGATATTTTGCAGTATCGTCGCCATGCTGACGATAGTAGCAGCGACAGCACAGACGCTTAACGTCACCACGAGCGGCGCCACATATCAGTTTCCTGCAACCCAAACGGGAAAGATGACTTTTGCTGACGGTAGCACGACAACTATAATGGGCAGGACATTCAACATTGGCGACATTACAACGATGTACACCGACAATAGCGACGTCAGCGAAAATGAGGTCAACATAACATACAACGGCACAGGAGCGCTGGTTTTTGTAGCCGGCAACATAGCACAGTATGTGGATGTTACCGTCAGCGGAGCACATGTTACGATAACACAAAGCGAAGCAGTTACCAACGACCTCATCAACGACGGCACGCTGTCTGAGATAACATACAACCTCGATGGTGCTTCTGAGGATGGTTCGTTGACTCTTGGAGGCGATGCTAAGTGTACAGTGACACTTAACGGTCTGACGCTGACAAATCCTAATGGTGCACCTATCAACATCACCAACGGCAAGCGCATAGCAATGAGTATAAAGAAGGGTACTGAGAATACTCTGAAGGACGGCACAGCAAGCACAGCAAAAGCTTGTCTGTATTGTCAGGGACACTTGGAGCTGAAGGGTAAGGGCGTACTCAACGTATATGCCTACGGTAGTAAGGCTCACGGCATCAAGAGCGGCGACTATACGGAGATGAAGAACTGCACAGTGAATATCCTCTCTGCTACGAAGGATGGTATCTCATGCAACGAATACTTCCTCATGGAGAGTGGTGAGCTGAACATCAGCGGTGTGGGTGATGACGGCATACAATGCGACATTGACAACGATGAGGGCACTCCTATCGCTGCTACCAATGCCGCTGAGGGCGGTCATGAGGATGAGGATACTGGTAACATATATATATATGGTGGCACATTCAATGCTAATATCACTGCTGCTGCCTGCAAGGGTATCAAGAGCGAGGGCGACATGATTATCACCGACGGTACTATCACTGTGAATACCAGCGGTGGAGGAACTTGGGATGCTGACAAGCTGAAGACAAAGTCCGCTTCCTGTCTGGGAGCTGACGGAAACATAACCATAAGCGGCGGCACACTGAATCTCACCAGTACAGGAGCAGGCGGTAAGGGCATCAATGCTGATGGTGCGCTTACCATAGATGGCGGTACGACAACCATAAAGACCTCTGGCAATGCCGTTGTGGCAAGTTCTACAGGTACGCTTTCTGTTGTCACTTCTTCATCACAGCTGGATCGTTATGACTCTGACTACAAATCGTCACCGAAGGGCATCAAGGTGGATGGTGCTATAATTATCAATGACGGTATCATCAACGTTACTACCAGTGGCGCCGGCGGTGAGGGTATAGAGTCAAAGACCTACATCACCTTTAATGGAGGACAGACATACGTCAGCTCATCTGATGACGGTATCAATGCTTCATACAACACCGACACCAACGGCAGTGGTGATATGACCATCAATGGTGGATATATCTACTGCATCTCTTCTGGCAACGACGCAATGGATTCTAACGGCAATTTCTATGTAAAAGGCGGAGTGGTATATGCTGTCGGCACAGGCAATCCAGAGAAGTCACTCGATGCTAATACGGAACAGGGTAAAAAACTCTATATCTCAGGTGGTACATTGATAGCAGTAGGCGACCTTGAGAATGGCGTCAGCATCACTAATGGTACATGCAAATACACCTCTTCATGGTCAAAGAACAGCTGGTTTGCATTGTATAATGGCGGTACTCTTGCAACAGCCTTTAAGACACCAGCAACAGGCAGCAACACAGGCGGCGGCGGTGGTCCGTGGGGCGGCGGCAGCAGTTCTCTGAAACTTATCGTATATACCTCATCAACTCCTACCCTCACCTCAGGTGTTAGCATCAGCGGTGGAACAGATCTCTGTAACGGCACGTTGAACATTGGTGGCACAGTAAGTGGCGGCAGCAGCGTATCGCTCAGCAACTACACATCAGGAGGCGGCGGTCAGAGATGGTAATGGTTATTGGTTATTGGTTATCGGTTATCGTATAGCGGTTATAGGTTATAGGTTATCGACTTTGACCTTGCGAAGCAATAATTGCGAAATAAATGCGTTATATGAAATGGATGCAGGAACATAATAAATATGAGAATCTGACATACTTGGCACTGTGGGGAATGCTCTTCACAGTGCCTGTGCTGAGCCTTTATATCAGGACGGTGGAGGATGCTAACTATACCTTCAGCATGGAAGAGGTTTTCATGATATGGGGAAGGTTGGGAATATACCTCATCATCTTCCTGCTGCATAACTTCCTGCTGGCTCCGCTGCTGGTGTTCAGGCAGAAGAGGGCTTTCTATTTCAGCTGTATAGCTGCAATAGTCGGAGTCTTCGTTGCCTACCAATGTTCCCACAAGCCAAAGCACACTTTCGAGCCTCCACGAGAGAGGATGGAGATGGTGGAGAAGAGAGACATGCCACACGATTTCCATCAGCCCCCACATCGAGAAGACAGAAAACCGCCTGTAATGTTCGGGGAACATGACATCGTTGCTATCATCATTATGCTATTGATGCTGGGTGTCAATCTGGGTGTGAAATACTACTTCAAGTCACGCCACGATGCCAAGCAGCTGATGATATTGGAGAAGGAAAACCTGCAGCAGCAGTTGGAATACCTGAGATATCAGATAAATCCGCACTTCTTCATGAATACCCTCAACAACATCCACGCCTTGGTGGACATTGACCCCGAGAAGGCGAAAGACACCATTGTGGAGTTGTCGAAGATGATGCGCTTCGTGCTTTACGAGGGTGACAAGAAGGGTGTTTCCATCAGTCGTGAGTTCGACTTCATACGCCACTACATCACCTTAATGCGGCTGCGCTATACGGAAAAGGTGGATATGAAGGTTTCTCTGCCAACGGCAGTACCCGACAAAGAAGTGCCCCCACTGATGCTCATCACTTTCATAGAAAATGCCTTCAAACACGGCATCAGTTACCAAAAGGATTCCTTCGTACACATCACGGCTGAGGTAAGAGACAACAGGTTACATTTCGAATGTAGCAACAGCAAGTGCGAAAGGCCTAATCAGGAGAAAGGCGGTGTAGGTCTGGCTAATGTAAAGAAGCGCCTGAACCTGATATACGGAGAAAACTATTTGCTGAATATAAAGGACGATGCAACCACCTATCACGTAACACTCGAAATACCACTCGTATGATAAGATGCATAGCCATAGACGATGAGCCGCTTGCACTACAGCAGCTTGCCGCATACATAAAGAAAACGCCATTTCTGGAACTTGTGGCGCAATGTCAGAGTGCGATTGAGGCACGACAGTTCTTGGAAAAGGACACTGTCGATGCAATCTTTTGCGACATCAATATGCCCGACCTCAACGGAATGGATTTTGTAAAGTCGCTGCAGGTACCGCCATTGATAGTCTTCACTACAGCATACAGCGAATATGCCGTAGAGGGCTTTAAGGTGAATGCTGTTGACTATCTGCTAAAACCTTTCGGTATGCAAGACTTCCAACGGGCCGCTAACAGGCTCAGAGAGAGAGCGCAAGAAGTTTCAGGTTTCAGGTTTCAGGTTTCAGGTTCAGATTCACCTCTCACCTCTCACTCCTCACCTCTCACTTCTGAAAGTGACGACGTCATTTTCCTAAAGACCGACTACAGGGTGGTGAAGGTAACCATTAGTGAGATTCGTTATATAGAAGCTATGAGTGAATACCTAAAGATTTTTATCGAGGGCGAAGCAAAACCTATCGTCACTCTGCTTTCAATGAAAAAGATGGAAGAAAAACTGCCGGAAAACTTCATGCGCATCCATCGTTCATACATTGTAAACCTCACAAAAATTCAGGAGATAAACAAAAACCGCATCATCATGGATGCGGAGACATTTCTTCCAATCGGAGATATGTACAAAGAAGCCTTTCAGAAATACATCGACACGAAGTTCTTAGGGAAGTAACTTTAACCGTTAACCTTTAACCTTTAACCGTTAACCTTTAACCGTTACTTAATCCACTTCTTCAATAAACTGATACTGCTTATTGAAGCGGAGGTCCATATCGTCGGAGAGTTCTAACTTGTAGCCATAATCCTTGCGGCTGAACTTCGTAATGACGTTATTGGGATAATTCGTATTTACAAAAGTTATTAACTGCTGCGGAATGAGCGTCAGCGGTACACCCGTCTTCTTGCGTGCAACCGTTTTCCACTCACCCTGTAAGTCGAAGTCTATCTTCGTGCCGTCATTGAGCCACACCTCATACTCATTCATTCCCTTATCATCTTCTTCCATCTCCACGATAACGACCGACGACTCAGGGAAGTATTGGTCTATGAAAGCCCGCGAACGAGTTGGTATCTTTGTATCATCACATGCTGCCAACAGCAGTGTCAGACACCAAAGCATTATTATGTATAATCTCGTTTTCATTCTCACATTTCACATTTGACATTTGACATTTGACATTTCCTCATTTCTCCATCACGTCCGCAATTTTGTCAGCATTCATGCTGCGTGCGCTGGCATCGAATATTTCCTTATAACGACCACCCTGACGGTATAGTTCCGTCGGAGTACCATTTTCTATCACCCTACCCTGCTCCAGCAGATACAGGTAATCAGCATCCACTATCTGACCGATGTTATGTGAAATGATAATCACCGTTCTGCCCTTCTTTATGGCATCCAGGCTCGCCCTTATCTGTTCTGTTGCTATAGCATCGAGGCTGGCAGTAGGCTCGTCAAGTATTATCACTGACGGATTCTTTATAAACATACGCGCTATCGCCACACGCTGCTGCTGTCCGCCGCTGAGTCTGAGGGCGCTACTCTCGAATCCATCTGGCAACTCCATCACCTGATCATAGAGGAAGGCCTGTCGTGCAGCCTCCATCACCTCCTCATGGGTCGCATTAGGATTGCCGTATCTGATATTCTCTTCTATCGTGCCGTCGAAGATATGGTTCTTCTGCAACACCAGTCCCACATGTTCACGCACCCAGCGAGTATCCCATTCACTCAGCGGTGTGCCATCGAGGGATATGGTGCCGTTATCAGCCTGATAGAACTTATCCAACAGGTTCACTATGGTACTCTTTCCAGCACCACTGACACCTACTAATGCTGTTATCTTGTCGGGCTCTATGCACATCGACACATCGTGCAACGCCTTCACACCGTTAGGATAGGTAAAGTCCACATTCTGCAATTCAAAGCGGCCCATTACCTCAGTTGGCTTATAGTCACCCGATGGCTCCACATCGTCCTCACCCTCCATCAGTTCATAGAGTCCTTCGGAATATACAAGGGCATCATTGAGGTCGTCGTATATGCGATGCAGCTGTCGTATCGGAGCGCTGACGTTGGAGAAGAGCATCACGTGATACATTATCTTACCAATTGTCATTCCCGGATAGTCGACCAACACCAGGTATGCCGTCAGTATGATGACGAGCACGGTGCCTATCTGCTCCAGAAAGCCCTTCAGTCCCGTAAAGAAATAACTCTGTTTGCGGGTGCTCAGCTGCAAGTCAGTCACCACATCCTGCACGCCAGCCTGTCGCTGGCCCTCAATCTCCTCGCGGTTAAACGACTTGATGACATTGATGCTCTCTATGGTATTCAGGATATTTTGGTTCACCGCCTGCTGTCCTTCGTAGATGCCGCGACGTCCAGCCCTCATCCTCTCTGCCTGTATATAGGTGACATAGAAGTATATCGGCACTATCGTCAGCGCCACGAAGCCCACATAGACATTGGCCATAAACATCAGCACAAGGGCTATGACGGCACTCGTAAATAGCGGCAGAATATCAATGAAGAATATGTTCACGGCGCGGCTGAGACTCGTTACGCCTTTGTCTATGCGTGACTGTAGTCGGCCCGGTTCGTTGCCTGTGGTGGTAAAGAATGCCATCTTGAATGACATAATATGGTTTACTACCTGCAGCGACAAGTCGCGGCTCACCAGTATTCGCATACGTTCGCCATAGTAGCGGCGGAAGAAGTTCACTACAGCGGCCAGCACCTCTTTACCCAACAATATCGCGCTGATGAGCGACAACAGGCTTAGAGCCTTTTCAAAAGACAGCAACGGCTGCTGATCTAACACATTGATGGCATCCACCGAACGATCCAGCACCACAGCATTCACCTGTGCCAGCAACGAACTAATCATCGTCAGCACAAGGGTCACGATGACCAGCCACCGATATGGTTTCACATACCGGAAGATATGCTTCAGCAGCTGTATAAAGCCTGTCTTTCCCTTTTGTGTTTTATATGTATTGTCCGAATGCGCCATCCCTTATTTGCACAATTCCGGCCATAAAGTTACAAAAAAATATATAATGACAACACATTTTTGTAGTTTTTTGCTCAAAATCCTTCATTTTTTTTCATTTCTTCATTATTTTCATATCTTCGCACCCAGAATTATACATATTTTTTTATTTACTAACAAAACGACAAACATTATGAAAAGAAATTATTTTCTTCTGGCAGCAGCATCTCTGCTGACCGTATTCGTTGGATGTAGTTCTGAGGATGATGCAACAAATCCATCACCATTTGACCCTACACAGACAGTAACAAAAGTGTCTATCATTGACCCTATCGGTTATGCTCAGAACTTGGGAGCATGGATGCCGGCATCTGCCACCAACAAGTACAACAGACTCCTCGTGGAAGAAGGCCAGCACTATATCCTGGGCGTCATCTGCGAGCCAAGCAGCGTAAAGAATCCTAACATTGACTGGAACTTCATCAACAGCCAGTTCGAAGAGGCTAACATCAGCGAGCAGGGCATCATAACAGGTGTAAAAGAAGATCCGAACAACAGCAACCAATGCCTCATCGTAGCCACAGCAAACAACATTTCCGACACTATCGAGGTTTGTGTACTGAAAGAGATTTCGGGGGTCTATGAGATTGTAAACGAAAACCGCGACATCGTCATCAGCGATGGTGCCTCAATACGCTCCACTTCTCGCGTAACAAAGTCATCAAATGCCAGCGGTGAACTTAACAACAAAGACCTCATTACCGGTTTCTTCTCTGACAAGAACCGTGCAAACTTCAATGATGCTGTCACTATATCATTTATTTCCGGCACATCATTCGACATTCAGGGAAACGGTGTCGGTGTTAACATCCTTATGGCATACTCAAAGGCTTATCTCACCACTCATGCAGGAACAGCCTACTTCGACAATGTGCGCGACTATAGCGTGCTGACATGTACATCAAGAAGAGAGGCCCTCATGGTTGACTCTTCATACGTAAGCCTCAACAATCACAATCTGCACATCAAGACGGGCGAGACATACCAACTCTCTGCAGACCTCGTAGCTATTAGTCCTCTGAAGCGTACTCCGGTTCAGTATGCGAGCAGCAACCCGGAGGTAGCTTCTGTTGATGCCAGCGGCAAGGTGACAGCTCACAAACGCGGTATAGCAACCGTAACAGCATACACAAACCACCTTGCAGAGTCACAGTACTGCGTAGTAAACGTTGACGAGGCCGTGCCAGTTGCTGTAACCCGTATCATTGATGTTGCTAACCCAACCCGGGCACACACCGTTTCTCGCGCCCTCTTAGTAAATGGACATAACAAGCAACTGTATCCAGACGCTCACAAGGACGAGATGGCAACACCTTCAGGAACAGAGTGGAGCAGTTCTGACCCATCAATATTGTCTGTTGACGCTAACGGACTTGTGACATCCCACAAGCCAGGTACAGCCATCATCTATAACACTCCTTTCATGGAGGCAAACGGCGTGAAGGAGTATGGTATTTCAGACTGCAGCTGTATCACAGTAATGCCTGACTATACCACAGCGAAGGTAGGCGACATCTTCTATGAGGACGGTTCGTTCAGCACAACACTAATAATGGGTGGAAAGAAGCCTATCGGTATCATTGCATACCTCAACTGCGACGCTAACGGCAACCCTGCTGTCGGTACTAACGAACTCTGCGAGAACGGTGAGACAGGACAGTATGGCGCCTTTGATGCAGCAAAGAACTTCCACGGTCTCGTGATAAGTCTGAAGAATGCTAATGGAGCATCAGAAGAAGTCATCTGGGGTAAGAAAGCTGAGCCGGCTGCTACTTCAAGCGTTGCCAAAGCTGCTTTCGTTACTATTGCCAATGGCGATGCAACCAACAGCCCAATAGCAGGTATTGCCAGCAATATGAGTGCATATAACGCAGCCGTTTCTACCAATATAGAGGATATCGTTGATGGCACACGACCTTTCGAACCATCTGAGTATTATCCTGCAAGCTATAAAGCATGGAACTATGATGAAAATGTACCAAGCTTCTGCACAGGATGGTTTATGCCAAGTGCTCCACAGTGGTATGCCGTATTGACCAAGGGTCTGGGCGGCCTGGGTGCTACAACTACTCTCACTTGGAACACCTCATTTGATGCTACAAATACTGCATTCGACAAAATAAATGCGAAACTCAGCGCTATCGGAGCTGATCCTCTCCCAGCAGCTTCTGAAACTGGTCTTATATGGACAATCAACGAAAGCAGCAATACTGGCGATAAGGCAACAGTTCTCGTTAAGGATGCTTCTGGACTGAAGTTCACAGAACAAAATAAGACAGTAACTGTAGGAGGTCCACATACCATCGTTCGTCCATTCTTCGCATTCTAAGAAGTCTCAATCTCTCTATAACAACAATCCCGAAGGCAACAGCCCTCGGGATTGTTTTTGTTTAAGGTTACAAATCTTTAACCTTTAACCGATAACCGTTAACCGATAACCGTTACAAAGTCACCGGTATCACCAGTTTAAACGTTATGTTCCTGCCCATATTATAGACACCACGACGACCTGTGACAGTATTCACATCGGCATACTTCAAGCGACTCAGGTGATTCTGATAGGCTTTGTTGAACAGGTTGTTGGCAGTAACATAGAACTCTGCCACCTTCTTGCCCTTTATCTGTATATCGGTACCAGCAGACAGGTTGAGCAGCGCATAACCAGGTGTAGGAGTCTCTGTACCATCGGCACTATAGATATGTGACTGCTTCAAATAACTGTCCAGTCCTGCTGCCACATAGAGATTGTTGAGCAGAGAGCGATGGGGATGAACTCCATGATGATGACTTATTGTTGAGTGTGAATGATGAATGATTTCCCACTTCAACTCTGTAAACAAATGTGGGGCCGGTGTGAAAGGCAGATACTTTGTATCATCGCTGGCATGCATTTGCTGAGCATCAACATACGAGAAAGTATTGGAGAAATGGAGAGAGTGAATTGGGTGAAAATCAACTCTTGCTTCGAAGCCCAACAGACGGGCATCACCTTGGGTATAGCCATAGGTGAGATAATCCTCCTCAATCTCTTGGTTCAGACGATGGATGAAGATATAGTTATTGATGCGATTTGCAAAGAGTGCCACCTGTGCCGACACATAGCGTGAGGTGAAATCGAGTCCGAGGTCACCCTGCAGGCTGTACTCTGCCTTCAGTTGCTGATTACCTATCTCATAGCGGACAGAGCCTTCATGAACACCATTGGAAGCTAACTCACTCATATTTGGTGTGCGGAAGCCTCGTGCAAGATTCATACGCAGATTGAAATGCTCATTGATGTTGTAGACAGCGCCGATGCTACCTGTAACGCCATTGAAGTGTCGCGTGAAGTCAGTAAAGCGTGCTTCGCCATCTTCGAGCAACTCGTAGCCGTGCAGTCTGCGGTGGTCATAGCGCACACCACCGTTCAGCGTCCAGTATTCCCCTAAAGATTTCGTCGCTGTGGCAAAGACACCGAAGTCAAACAATCGGTAATCGGGAATGAGATATTCCTCGCCATCATTGCCAGACTTCTGATACATACCACCAATGCCAGTTGAAAATTTCCATCCGTTCCATTCGTGGGTAAGGTAACGCAGATCATAGGTCAGAGTATTGAGTTTGAAAAATAACGCATATTCGTCAGCTGATTCCTCATATTCCTGTCTGCGGTTGTGCTGATAGCCAATAATAGTTTTTAGGGTTCCTGACGGGAGGTTTATGTTATTGTCCCAGACGAGTTTATAGTGCTTCACCTGTTGGAAGGGCAACGACTTGCCGTAGCTGTGTCCCGAAAAGCCTTCGTCGCGGAGCAGTTCTCCTGTTTCTGTATCACGTTCACCCTCAATTATGCCCGGTGTGAGATGGTATGCTGTAAAGGCGAGTTTTGAGTAGCCCCATTTCTTGCTCAGTCCAAACATCGCTCTGCCGGCCCGTTCCCGAAACTGTGAGCCGGGCACATAGCCGTCATACTTGTTCTTATAGGCGTGGGCCATCTTGTCGCTGTAACGTGCATCCCACACTATGCCGTGTTGGTTGCCGGAGAACGAGAGATTATAGTTGAAGAGGCCATTGTTGGTCTGAT
>CAMJIL010000043.1 GCA_946405805.1 uncultured Prevotellaceae bacterium
TCGACAATACTGACCGCAACCGCACGTCGCCTTTCGCATTCACCGGCAACCGCTTCGAATTCCGCGCTGTAGGTTCTGAGGCTAACTGTGCTTCGGCCATGATAACCCTCAACAGTGCCGTTGCTGAGGCCCTCGTGGACTTCAAGAAGCGCGTGGATCAGAAGATTGCGGAATACTCAAAGCTGCCTGAATATAAGGAGGGCACCGGTCATACCGCAAAGTTCCACGCCATCATCGATGTGCTCCGCGAGGATATCAAGACCTGTAAGCCAATACGCTTTGACGGCAACGGCTACAGCGACGAATGGGTTGTTGAGGCTGAAAAGCGCGGCCTCGATGTCGAGAAGTCTTGTCCGAAGATTTTCGAGCGCTACCTTGACGAGAGCAGCATAAAGATGTTCGAAAGCCTCGGCGTGATGACAAAGAAGGAACTCGAGGCACGCAACGAGGTGAAGTGGGAGACATACACCAAGAAGATACAGATAGAGGCACGTCTCTTGGGTGACCTCTCAATGAACCATATCATACCTGTTGCGACAAGCTATCAGAGCGCCCTGCTGAAGAATGTGGAGAACATGACTGCCATCTTCTCTGCCGAAAAAGCTCAGCAGCTCTCTGCCCGCAACATCAAACTCATTGAGGAGATTGCTGAGCGCACCAGTGCGATAGAAAAGATGGTGGAAGACCTTGTCAATGCCCGCAAGAAGGCAAACAAGATAGAAGACGAGCATCAGAAGGCCATAGCATACCACGACGAGGTGGAGCCGAAGTTTGACGAGATACGTTATCAGATAGACAAACTGGAACTCATCGTCGATGACTCACTCTGGCCACTGCCAAAGTATAGGGAACTGCTATTCATCAGATAGCCACTAACCAATCGCCGCCTTGTCCTTCTCGGAACAGGGCGGCGGTCTTTTGGCGTTCTTCGTATTCACGCTCTTCTGCCTCATCTTCATGGAAGCAGTTGCGGTCGTAGTCATACTTTTCATACCAGAAGTCGTCATATTGACCTTTGGCGACTTCTTCCATAAATGCCTTTTCGGGATGTCCGAGTTTACGCCACATATCGTCGATACGACGTGCCAGAATGAGGCTTTCTTCTTCGGACAACACTCCTCTGATGCTGACATACTTGGGGTTTATCCATTCGTATATCCAGTCGTCATAGTCCTTTTCTATTATAAGGGCCATAGCGAGGCACCATACTTTCATGGCCCACCAGGGATGGCCTGAAGAGGCGCACAGGTCGCCCATATACAAACCGCGTTTATATTTCCAACGGCAATTTTTCAGGCTGAATAATGCATGTATCTGACGATTTATCATGTCGTGAAGCAAACGCGCTTCGATATGGGTAATACCATCTGTCGGTGTGCAGTGGCACACGCAATATAAACTTCTTTTTCGCATAAATGTAAAAACTTGAAACTTGAAACCTGAAACTTGAAACCTGAAACCTGAAACCATAATCAGAATCCTATTTTCATTTTGGGTTTAGGAACTTCGATGGGTTGTATATCATCTGCCGTGATGGTTCGCATCTGGGAGATGTCTTTAGGGATATGGTGTACGCATCGGGCGGCGTGCTGTATGTATATCCGATCTAACTGATTGGCAACAAAGCGGGCATTGCCCCATGTGTCGGGGTCGCGTTGCTGGTAGGCCTTTTTCAGTATATCACAGTATTTGTCCCACGCCTGGTCGGTGAACTCATAATTGTACTCGTCGATGCGACGCAAGGTAATCCTAAGAAGGTCTTCGACACTGAAGTCGGGGAACTCAAACTTATTAGGAAACCTTGAGTCGAGTCCCGGATTCAATGCGAGAAGCTGCTTCATGGGTTCTTTGTATCCGCACAGTACGACAGCAAGATCACGCTGATTCTCATCGGCAAGAATATTCATCAGCAGTTGTATGACGAGCCTTCCCGGGTCGCGGTCGCTTTTTCCGCCCAGCAGGTATGCCTCGTCAATCATCAGCACTCCACCCTTTGCTATCTCGAGCACTTTTTGCAGGGCCCGCTCTTCATCACCCCAGAGAGGACCGATAAAGGTGCCGCGGTCGCATACTACGACATGTCCGGAGGATAGGACGCCAGCTTGATGGAGTAGGGCACCGTAAATCTTGCAGACTGTTGTCTTGCCCGTCCCCGGGCGACCATAGAAGATACTATGCAGGGAAATGTCGTGCTGCTTGCTCTCAGGGAAGTGCTTACGCATGAGATTGTTGTAGATGCCAAGCGACAGTAATTCGTCCATGCGACGTTTTATCTCGTCACATCCCACGAGGTCCAGAAGTGCAAGCTGTGGTTCCTGATGGAGACGCAGTATCTCCACATTCACATGAGTGTTTTCGTTCTGATCAATCTGGCTGTGGCTGATGGAGAAGGGACTGTTACGTTCTCTCCTATCCTCTTCCGCAGAGCTTTCGAGGAAATCTTGGAGGGCCTTGCCGAAGTCATACTCATCATCTTCTTCCGGAGTTTGTTCTTCTTCATCAGAGTACTCCTCGTCCTCATCATCATCGTCTTCGTCCTCTTCTTCATCTTCACCGTCATAATCATCACCATCCTCAATGCATTTCCTGACAGTGATTTCATCTTCTTCGGGGAGGATGCTGTCGCAATGGATTACGTCGTCCATAAGCTTTTTGCCCTCTTCGCCATGTTGTTCATTCACCTCGATGGACCTCTTGTTGAGGGTGCGGAGGTTGTCGATGATATGGAATGGGAACTCGACGTCCATCCATTCCATCAGGTCGTCAAAGCATTCGCGATCGGAAAGCATGATGCTTTGTACCTTGGTTCCCGGAGCAACGACATCAACTCTTCTTTTGACGAAACGTGTAACATCGATAATGGGTACCAGGTCGTCAACACATGAACTGCAGAATGTTCCTTTCGCCTTGTCGATTTTCTCCTGCTTGAGGGTGTATTTCTCCACAAACAGCAGGACAATCTCTTTACCAGTGGAAAAGACATAATAGTCAACGGGAGAATCTTTATAGGGTCCGAAATCAGCAAGGTAGGTGGAATAAATGTCTTCTTGTTGTGCAAGAGTGTGTAAAAACGTCCAAAACGTTCTTCTTGTCTGTTTGCAAAACGCATTATATAAACTAAAATCAGTAGTTGTAAGATCAAAAATGTTTTCCATAATTCTATTTAACGTTTAAATTATCAATTGTCAATTATCAATTGTCAACTAAATAAAACACGAGAGTATGCAGGCACTTGCTGTTATGCAAATGTCTGAGAATAAAATTATAGAGTCTTCCTTTTGAGATTTCTCTATCACATAATCGGACAACTGTATCAATAGGTCAAAGAACGCAAAAGCCGAATGCAATCAAGCTTGCTTGAATTGCTGAGGCGCCCTTGTTTTTCGAGGCGAAGCCTCAAAGAACGCAAAAGCCGAATGCAATCAAGCTTGCTTGAATTGCTGAGGCGCTCTTGTTTTTCGAGGCGGAGCCTCAAAGAACGCATCGGTAGCGACGAACGCAATACACCCGTTGAGTCACAAGTCAAAGTGTTAACTTCGTCTTATAACCCCTCGGCATAGCATCATCGTCGTTACTTCTTTCATTTTCTTTGTTAAACAGTTTTGATTATGTGATAAAAATTTTGCGTTAAGCGGGTGCAAAAGTATGCAAAATCTTGATAACTACCAAATGTTTTTCAAAATATTTTTACTTTTCAGCGCACAAAAGCCCTTATGAGCATGAAAAGTTTTAGTTTTCGTTTTGGTTTTCGTTAAATTTTTGTGCTTTGACTTCGTCGAAGGTACTTCGTCATGGAAATAAAATCAAAAAAATGTTTTTTTATTTGTATTTCTCATAACTTAATCGTACCTTTGCACTCAAAATAAATAAAAAGGTAATGAATATATTAGAACTTTCAGAACAGGAGATAGGTCGTAGAGAGAGCCTACAGGAGTTGAGGAACATGGGTATTGACCCATATCCAGCAGCTGAGTATCCAACAGATGCTTTTTCAACAGATATCATAAAAGAGTTTAAGGACGATGCTCCACAGCGTGATGTGTGTATTGCCGGACGTATGATGTCACAGCGCATCATGGGTAAGGCTGCTTTCATAGAGCTGCAGGACTCAAAAGGCCGCATACAGGTGTATATCACTCGTGATGACCTTTGCCCAGGTGAAGATAAGGAACTGTATAACAAGGTATTTAAGAAATTACTCGACATCGGTGACTTTATAGGTATCAAGGGCTTTGTGTTCCGTACCCAGATGGGTGAGATATCTGTTCACGCAAAGGAAATGACTGTTCTGGCAAAGTCGCTGAAGCCGCTTCCTATAGTAAAGTATAAGGATGGTGTGGCATATGATAAATTTGACGACCCTGAATTGCGTTATCGCCAGAGATATGTTGACTTGGTGGTTAACGAGGGCGTGAAGGATACCTTCCTGAAGCGTGCTACTGTATTGAGGACCCTCAGAAAGGTTCTCGACGAGGCTGGTTATACTGAAGTTGAGACACCAACTCTGCAGTCTATTGCCGGCGGTGCTTCGGCAAGACCTTTCATAACACACTTTAATGCTCTGAACATACCAATGTATATGCGTATAGCAACGGAGCTGTATTTGAAGAGACTCATCGTGGGCGGCTTTGAAGGCGTATATGAGATTGGTAAGAACTTCCGTAACGAGGGTATGGACAAAAACCATAATCCGGAGTTTACCTGTATGGAGTTATATGTGTCGTACAAGGATTATAACTGGATGATGTCATTTACGGAAAAGTTGCTCGAAGAGATATGTGTTGCCGTAAATGGTAAGCCAGAGACGGAGATTGACGGCAAGGTGATATCTTTCAAAGCTCCTTTCCGTCGTCTGCCTATCTTGGAAGCTATAAAGGAAAAGACGGGCTATGACCTCTCTGAGATGTCGGAGGAGGAAATGCGTGAGGTAGCAAAGAAACTGGAGATAGAGGTTGACGAGACAATGGGTAAGGGTAAACTGATTGATGAGATATTCGGTGAAACCTGTGAGGGTACCTTCATACAGCCTACCTTCATTACCGACTATCCTGTCGAGATGTCGCCTCTGACAAAGATGCATCGCTCAAAGGCCGGTCTGACAGAACGCTTCGAGCTGATGGTAAATGGTAAGGAGTTGGCAAATGCATACTCGGAGCTCAACGACCCAATAGATCAGGAAGAGCGTTTCATCGACCAGATGAAGCTTGCTGACAAGGGTGATGATGAGGCGATGATAATAGATCATGACTTCTTGCGTGCCCTGCAGTATGGTATGCCTCCAACATCTGGTATCGGCATCGGTATCGACCGACTTGTGATGCTGATGACAGGTAATGCCTTCATACAGGAGGTACTCTTCTTCCCACAGATGAAGCCGGAACCAAAGCAGCCAAAGGCAAGTGAGGAGGAATGGACAGCAATTGGTGTGGCAAAAGAGTGGATACCACTTTTCAACAAGGCTGGTTACTACCTGCTGAGCGACCTGAAAGACGTGAAGGCACAGAAGCTGCAGATGGATGTGTGTGGAGTAAACAAGAAGTATAAGCTGGGATTGGAAAATCCAAAGGTGGAGGAGTTCCAGGCATACATTGACAAAGTGAATAGTGAAAAGTGAAGAATAAATTGTCAATTGTCAATTCTCAATTTTCAATTACTTTATAATGGAATACATAGTATCAGCAAGAAAATATCGTCCGCTGACATTCGATAGCGTGGTTGGACAGAGTTCGCTGACCACAACGTTGAAGAATGCTGTGAGTAGCGGGAAACTGGCTCATGCATACCTGTTCTGCGGACCTCGCGGAGTAGGAAAGACTACATGTGCCCGCATCTTTGCAAAGGTGATAAACTGTCTTACACCAACTGCTACAGGAGATGCCTGTGGAGAGTGCGAAAGCTGTAAGGCATTTGCAGAAGGACGTTCGCTGAACATCTTCGAACTGGATGCTGCCTCCAACAATGGTGTAGAGCAAATCAAAAACCTGATGGAACAGACGCATATACCGCCTCAGACAGGAAAATATAAGGTGTTTATCATCGACGAGGTGCATATGCTTTCTACTCAGGCCTTCAATGCCTTCCTGAAGACTTTGGAAGAACCGCCAGCACATGTCATCTTTATTCTTGCTACAACAGAAAAGCATAAGATATTGCCTACTATCATTTCACGCTGTCAGATATATGACTTTGAGCGTATGTCGGTACAGGATATGGTGAACCATCTGAAATATGTAGCGAAGAATGAAGGCATTACATACGAGGAAGAGGCGCTGAATGTGATTGCCGAGAAGGCTGATGGCGGAATGAGAGATGCGTTATCAATATTCGACCAAGCTGCATCATTCTGTCAGGGAAATATAACACGTCAAAAGGTGTTGGAAGACCTCAATATGCTTGATGCTGACAATTATTTCAAGATTATTGATCTGGCACTTGAAAATAAGGTTAGCGAGGTGATGCTGATTGTTAACAATATCTTCTCACATGGCTTTGATGGAGGACTGATGATAAACGGTCTTGCTTCGCATGTAAGAAATGTATTGATGTCATCAGACGAGAGGACTACCCAATTGATAGAAACAAGTGATGCACAACGCCAAAAATATGCTGAGCAGGCAAAACGTTGCAATCCAAAATTCTTATATAAGGCATTGAAACTGCTCAACCAATGTGACCTCAGCTACAGGCAGAGCAGCAACAAACGATTGCTTGTGGAGCTGACCCTGATACAGGTGGCCCAGATAACACAGGAGGAAGATGGGGAAAGCGCGGGGCGTAGCCCTAAGAAGCGTTTAAAATCCCTGTTTAATCTGCTCACGCTCCCTCAGGGGACGGTGCAGAAGAGTGTAGAGAGAAGTGTTGCTGCAACAAAGCCTATCGTTACAGAAGAGCCTAAGAAGGTTGCTGAGGTCAAGCCAAAGAAACTTAACATTAACTCACTCGGAGGTTCTTTCGCTTCTTTGAAAGCCAAAAAGGATAGAAAGGAAGTGGTGTACTCGTTGGGAGAGACTGCCAATGAGAATGAGAAATTTACAGAAGATGATGCTAAGAGAGAATGGCTAAGGATGTGCAACTACATGGCCCTGGATGCAAAAGATGTGGCATTAGCATCTCGTATGCACAATGTTCTTGTCAAGATGCCAGAATGGCCAAAGGTTGAGGCTGTATTCGAGAATACCATGTTGAAGGACGATGTAGAGAGTATATTGCCACGAGTGCAGAATGACCTTGCAAAGCTGCTTCATAACGGAAAGCTGACAATTACTACAAGGCTGGCAAGGAAAGAGGAGATAGTAAAGAAACTCACCCCTCAGGAAATTCTTGAAAAGATAGTGGAAACCAATCCTGCTTTTGCAAGGATGCAGAAACAGTTGGGATTGAAACTGGAAAGGTAACATTTAACGGTTAACGTTTAACGGTTAACGTTTAACGGTTAACGGTTATAGGTTATTGACTTGAAACCAGAAGCTATCGGAACGAATCGGTAAGCAGTTTTATTTCTACCTGTGGAGTGATGCGTTCATAGAGTATGTTGTAAACCGCATCAAGGATAGGCATGTTGACATGCATGTGGCGGTTTATCTCTTTCATACACTTAGTACCATAATATCCCTCTGCCACCATTTCCATCTCCATTTGTGCGGACTTAACGGAATAACCCTTACCAATCATGGTACCGAAGGTTCTGTTGCGTGAGAAGTTGGAATAGCCTGTAACCAATAGGTCACCAATATATGCAGAGTCTTCCATCTTACGTTGTGTAGGATGTACACAGGTAAGGAAGCGTGACATCTCCTGAAGGGAATTTGACATCAATACGGCTTGGAAGTTATCACCATATTTCAAGCCAGCGCAGATGCCCGCAGCAATAGCATATACATTTTTAAGAACAGAACCATATTCTATGCCGATGACATCGGAAGAGGTCTTGGTCTTGATATATCGTCCCTTCAGAAAATTTGTGAAGGATTCAGCCTTTTCTTTGTCGGAACAGGCAACAGTAAGATATGAAAGACGCTCAAGGGCTACCTCTTCTGCGTGAGAAGGACCACCAATGCAGGCGAGATTGTCGTAAGGTACATCGAAGACTTCGTGGAAGTATTCAGAACATACGAGGTTTTCGTCTGGAACAATACCCTTGATTGCTGTTACAATAAATTTGTCGCGTATAGGAACACGCAACTTGCGGAGGTGATTCTTGAGGTATGGGGATGGGGTTACTAATACAAGGGTGTCGTAATTCTTTACGATATCATTGATGTCGGATGTGAAATATATTTCGTTGATATCGAAATGAACAGACGTAAGATATGCTGGGTTGTGTTCTAAGCGCTTAAAATCGTTAATTCTGTCATCACGACGCATATACCACCCGATATGATGGGTGTTGTTAACGACAATCTTAGCGATAGCAGTCGCCCAACTACCACCTCCGATGATAGCTATTTTTCCGCAGTCGAACATTTAATACATAAAGGATATTATCTTGTAAGCCAATGTCTGGGGTACAAGTTTGTTGAGTAATAAGAAGAGGTGATATTTGAATCCTGTCGTGTACATTGCCATAGGGCAACTTGTCTCTGCCATCTTGAAAATGGTCTTGGCAATGTCCTCAGGCTTCATACCATTCTGTTCGTCATTCTCCATTGTCTTGACAGCTTTCAACAGAGCAGGATATTCAACCGTTCCCTTTTCATTCTTTTCGCGTGCTCCGGTAAAACCTGTCTTTACATCTCCAGGGAGCATGCATGATACCTTAACATTGAATGGAGCCATCTCGTTTCTCAATGCCATAGCATAGCCGTTAATAGCAAATTTGGAAGCGCTATAGAAGGCTTGGAAAGGAATAGCGAATACAGCCATAAGACTGCTGACAAAGATAATGCTTCCGCTACGTTCTTTTCTCATATAAGGGAGAACTGCCTGAGAGATGTTTACTGCTCCGAAGAAGTTTACATCCATAATGCGATGGAGTTCTTTCTGTGTTGTAAACTCTACAGCGCCCGAAATACCCATTCCTGCATTGCTGATAAGAACGTCAATCACTCCCTGTTCGTCAATGACTTGCTCAATAGCAGCAGAGCAGTCCTGTGGATTGGTGACATCGCAGTCGATATGTCGAATGCCAACATGATCTACGCCATGTCGGGAAAGTTCATAAACCTTATAACCTTTGTCAGCAAAATATTCAGCAGTAGCCTTGCCAATACCAGAACTGCCACCGGTGATAATCATTGTTTTCATGCTGGTGTGTAATATTTTATTACGGATGTGTTCTTATTACTTTTTCTTTTGTTGCGCTGCACTCCACGCCTTTAGACGGTTGTATTCTTTCTTCGTAATACGCATGAAAGATCCATGTTGTGGAGCTGTGACACCCTTGATATCTTGTGGGTCGCGGAAGTTGCGCATAAACTTGTCAGCCTTGCAGATGCGATAGTGCTTCGGATTTGAAGAGTATTCGATATATGCTATGCGCCAACCATCTTCGCCTGGTACCTGAAAAGCACTTACTCCTTCGCAGTTTTTATTACCTTCGAAGCTTACGTAATCGTCTTCAACAGGTTCGCCCCAAGGACCGGTCAGCTTTGGTGCTGTAGCTGTGAAGAGACCTTTCTTGCCACCTTCTTTCTTTATCATCATGTGGTATAAACCATCGGCAGGAACATAGTTGATGTCTGCATCAATGGTAGCGTATCCCCAATCGAAAAGCAAGCGAGGCTGTGTGAGCTTGGTGAATGACTTGTCTGCATAACTGTAGTACATGCGGTCATACTTGTCTTCTGCACTATTCAGGATAGAGTAGTATATGAAGTAACCGCCTTTCTTGCCGTCAGGCCATACATAACTTTCATCCCAGAATATCTGAGGTGCCCAAACTCTGACGGTAGAAGCCCAATCGGTATATGCGCTCGGAGCATTTGGGTCGCAGAAAACAGAAGGTCCCTTGCGGAAGTCGAAAGTGGTGGACTTCCAATGTATCAGGTCGTCAGAGGTGAGCAAGTCAATACCATAATTGTGCCACTCACTCTTCTTTCCGAGAGCCTTCGTCTTGGAATTATTCATGTCGGTTGTCACCATAACATACCTCTTTCCGTCCCAGGAACGGCTTATGTATGCATCTCGGGTGCCTCCCTCGATGCCAGCCAGCTTGAAAGAAGAGAAGATAGAGTCTCCACCAATGATGTCCTCCCAATTCTCAGCATCCTTACTAACGGCATAAGCAGTCCATTGCCCCTTGTCGCTCATGTGGCAATAAAGAAAATAGTTACCTTTCTGAGGATTTGCAGCTTGCGATGAGATGCTGAACAAAGATGTCAGTATGAAAAGAAAAATATTTTTTTTCATGTTGAGATGCTTTATTTTCGTTATTTTGGTTACAAAGGTACGATTAAGTTTTGAGAAATGCAAGTAAAAATGAAAAAACTTTTATTTTTGTTTTGTGTTTTGCTCACTTAATCGTACCTTTGCATGCCTCAATTTATTTTAAAAGGAATATGAGAAAGATATATAACTACTTCCTAATAGCTTGCTTCATCTTGTCAGCAACAACATGCAATGCGCAAACAATAACAAGTACAAATGACCTTAAAAAATTTTACACAGAGTATTTATCGTATTTGCTTTCAGACGAAATTAAAACGGATTCTATAGTGAAAAACTATTGCACAAAGGAATTATACAAGGAGTGGAACAAAGTCGTCAATGAGATAGGATTATATGATCCTTTTACAAATGGTATATTTGATGATGAGGATTTGATGAAAAGCACTCTTGTTGTCAGAAAAGACAGCGAAGGCTATGTCGTATCGTTTAACTATCTAACATGGCCAGATAACAAAACAAAAACTGAAAGCGTTATAATATATGTAAATACGAATGGCAAGATAAGTCATACGAAACGCCCCTCGGATGGGTATATGAGTCCTGAAAAATGAAATATTCAATGAAAACAAAAATAAAGTTCACCATTCTAATGCTGACGATAACAATCTGTCAGGCAGCATGGGCTGATGTTGAAATAAATGAGAAAAATTTCCCTGACAAGAATTTCCGCTCTTGGTTGTTGAGACAACCTTACGGCAAGGACGGCATATTGACTGATAAGGAGATTGCTGAAATTACGGAGATTAATTTGTCAAACAAAGATATTTATGACCTGAAGGGAATAGAGTATTTTGCGGCATTGGAAAGCCTTAACTTAGATAGGAACATACTCAAGTCTGTCGATGTATCGAAGAATAGGAATTTGGCATATCTAAGAGTTGGATGGAACCAGCTTACCTCACTTGATGTCTCAAAGAATAAGGCTCTGCGATTCCTGATGTGCGGCGGCAATTCTCTAACAAACCTTAATGCCTCAGGATGTACGGCACTCGAATGGATACGCTGTTGGCGTAATCGGTTTAATGGTGCCGCGATGGATTCTTTGGTGAAGAATCTGCCATCTGTCAAAAAAGCATATTTACATGCTATAGATTCCTTGTATGAGCGGAATGCTATGACCTCTTCGCAGGTCGCAGCAGCAAAAGCCAAAGGATGGTTGCCAACAAAATATGCTAATCGCGCTTGGATAGACTATGCCGGCAGCGAGCCTCTCCCTGAAGTGATTGCTGATGATAGGGCTGAGATAGATTCGTCTGTCGTTTCGTCAAAATATGTTTTTCCGGAGGATGTGAAACCTCTCATAAGAACTCAATGGGGACAGCATTTTCCTTTCAATCTGCTGTGTCCTGTGACAGACAAAAGCAATGAACAGAATCCATACAAACTGGCTGGCTGTGGTCCTGTGGCTATGGCGCAGGTGGTAAACTATCACCGCTATCCGTCGATGAGTCCTGATGGGGAGTATAAATATGAATGGGATTTGATGTTCAACACGTTGAATGCTAATGTGTCGAAGAAGGGAATTGTTGCTGTTGCAAAGCTGATAAGCGATTGTGGTATCTCTTCTTTTACAGAATATGGAGACGATGGGAGCAGTACTTACCTTGATTTTCTCATGGGTGCACTAAAACGTCTTTTCGGATATAGCAACAATATGAGCATCTATAATCGTGCCGATTTCTTAACCCCCAAGCGAGACAGCCTGTACCGACAGCTTATCTTCTCGGAACTGAAGGCTGGAAGGCCTGTCCTATATCGTGGAACGAGCAAGAAGGGAGACGGACATCTGTTTATCATTGACGGATGCAAGAAGGACAAGGTGCATGTTAACATGGGGTGGGCTGGCGAAAGCAACGGCTACTATGATTTATGCGACTTAGGAGGCTATGTTGACCAACATTGGATGCTGATTGATGTGGCTGACAGCAGCTATCAGGCAATAACGAAAGAGGTTACCATAAACGATGCCGGCTCACTCGTAAAACTTCTCACTCCAGAAGAACGGCTTACTACTCGCCACATCAAGCTGAAAGGAAAGATGAATGGCATAGACTTCTTCACCCTTCGGGAAATGCTGAAAAAAGGTCTGCTCCGCACTGTAGATATGGAAGAGGTAGAGATGGAGACATTGCCTGATACGGCATTTTCTTACTGCCACTATCTGTCACACTTCGTAGCACCGAGAACATTAAAACGAATGGGAAATCAATCCTTTTTTCATTGCAGCAATCTTAACTATGCAGTATTCCATGATGGCCTGCAAGAGGTAGGGAACGGAGCTTTTATCGGATGCAGAAATCTTCTTGCTGTGAGGTTGCCGGAAACAACAACCAGGATAGGATTTAATGCCTACACATCATGCAATACTCTTCTTTCTGTCACTATTCCTGAAGGAGTATCGGAAATTTGTAATTATGCCTTTTCCTATTGTCAGCATCTTTATTCTATCAACCTGCCTAAATCCCTGCGAAAGATGGGTAAGGAGGTCTTCAGAAATTGTGATCGACTGAAATACATCCGCCTGGATTCAGAAAATCCTTATTTTACTGTCAATGAGAAAAAAGAACTTGTCCAGACAGGAAAATGAGAAAATGAAGAATGAGCCCAAAGCTTCTTTTAATAACTTCAAAAATATTTTTTGTTGTGTTTCGAAGATTTTGCCCCTGTTTTTGGATAAAGATACACATTTTTTGCCCCGTTTTTTAGTTTTGGGAAGTATTTTGGATGATTTTGCAAGTTTTTTGCCCTTACTTTTGGACTTTTTTATAACTTTGCACCCACAAAGCATAAAAAGATTATATGGCATATTACAAGAGGCTTATAGACAGACAGCTTATTGAATGGAAAGATTCTCCACGTCGTAAGCCACTCCTGATTCGTGGTGCGCGACAAGTGGGTAAATCAACTGCTGTCAGAGAACTCGGCAAACAGTTCCGTTACTTTGTGGAAATCAATCTGGAAAAGCAACCTGACTTGCTACAGATGTTTCCGGAAAATATCGATGTCAAGAAAACGTGTGAGAAACTCAGTGGCACGCTGGGCATTCCCATTGTGCCAGGAGAGACGCTTCTTTTCATTGATGAAATACAAATCTCAAAAGAGGCTATCATGTCGCTGCGCTACTTCAAGGAAGACTATCCTGAACTACATGTCATAGCAGCAGGCTCTCTGTTGGAATTTGCCTTGGAAGAACTGCCGTCTTTCGGTGTGGGTAGAATACGCTCGCTTTATATGTATCCCTTCTCGTTTGACGAATTTCTTATGGCGCAAGGGCTTGACCTGACTGTTGACTATAAGAAAAAAGCGACAAGTGAAGAGCCGTTGACAGAGAAAGCACACAAGGATTTGGTAGATCAGATACGCACATTCTATCTTGTGGGTGGTATGCCAGCTGCCGTGACAGAATGGATAGAATCGCATAGCTACATAGAGGTGTCACATGTTCACACAGACATCATTCAGACATACGAAGATGATTTCAACAAATATAAGAAACGTGTATCTCCTATTTTACTCCGTCAAGTGCTCCGTTCGGTAGCACTTCAGGTTGGCAACAAGTTCGTTTACGCCTTGGCAGCAAGGGATCTGCACTCTTCTGTTGTAAGAGATGCCTTGCACCTGTTGACACTGGCGGGTTTGATAACACCAGTAAAGCACACAGATGGTTCTGGTGTTCCTCTCGGAGCAGAGGAGAACAATAGTTATGTGAAATATTTGTTCTTTGATTTGGGAGTGATGCTGACTATGCTCGACATCCCTGCTTCCAATATTCTAACAGTATCTGACGTGGATTTGGTCAATAAGGGTGGCTCTTCTGAGATGTTCGCTGGTCTGGAAATGAAAAAGTATCGTGATTGCTTCCAGAAGCCAGAGATGCACTATTGGCAGAACACTGTAAAGGGTAGCAATGCAGAAGTGGACTATCTGAGGACGCGTGACGGCAAAGTGCTTCCTATAGAAGTGAAGGCCAACACACAAGGAAGTATGCAGAGTCTCTGGATATTCATGAGAAAGCGTCAATTGCACGAAGCCATCAGAACATCATTAGAAAACTTTGGTCAGTTTGATTACTATGACTCTAAGGATAATTTCGAGCAACGGCACGTGAACATTGTCCCTCTGTATGCATTGAGCAATCTTGAACAGTAAGAAAATAAATAGAAAAATATAAGATTATGGCTATATATATTATAATAGGTGTTGTAATAGGCTGCTGCATTGGTGGTGTTATAGCATATCTGATGATGAAAGGTCAGCGGGATGTGCTGCAGGAACGTGTGCTGAATACAGAAAAGCAGTGTGAGGAGCAGAAGGCGTTTCATGCTTCGCAACTGGAGACATTGAAACAACAGCAGAAGGAACAACTGGAACTGCAGATGAATATTGTGAAGGAGCAGATGAATACTGCTTCTGAGAAGATTCTGAAGGAACGCTCCGAACAGCTGACAGAAAAGAATAAGGAGTCGTTGGCAGCAATTCTCAATCCCTTGAAAGAGGATATTGTACACATGAAGGATGCTGTTGAGAAAAGCGGACAGCAGAATAAAGAGACGATGGTGCGACTGGATGCTACCATAAAACACTCCATAGAACAGAGTAAGGAGATTGGCGACAGGGCAGACAAACTGGCTCAGGCGCTGACAGGAGAGAATAAGACACAGGGTAACTTCGGAGAACTTCGACTGAAGCAACTTCTGGAGGATATGGGGCTGGAAGAAGGTGTGCAGTTTGAGGAACAAACCACTATGCGCGATGCTGCGGGAAATACTCTGTATGACGAAGAAGAGGGACACAGAATGGTGCCTGACGTGATATTACATTTCCCCGATAAGCGTGATGTCATCATCGACTCAAAGATGTCATTGAAGGCCTTTGGCGACTACCATAATGCACAGACGGAAGAGGAACGACAGAATGCCCTCATGAGACACATCGTATCTATGAGAAATCATGTCAATGAACTGGCACGCAAGAACTATAGTGCATACATCAAGGAAGGAAGGGGAAAACTGGACTTTGTCATGATGTATGTTTTCTCAGAGAATGCTTTGCAGCTGGCTCTCTACAATGAGCCGGGATTATGGAAAGAGGCATACGATAAAGGTGTCATCATTGCCGGCAGCCAGAACCTGTATATGATGCTGAGAGTATTGGAGATGACTTGGAGACAGGTGAAGCAGATTGAGAATCAGGAGAATATCATAAAAGCTGCTGACGAGGTGGTAAATCGTGTACAGATGTTTTATGAGAGATTCCAAAAGGTTGACGAGATGCTTGACAAGACGACGAAGGCTTTTGAGGATATGAAGAATATCAGCGGACCTTCAGGGCCAAGCATTGAGGTGGCTGCAAAGAAACTCGTGAAATTCGGGGCAAAAGAAAATCCGAAACGGAAATATAGACTTAAAAGTGAAGAGGCTCTTTTGATTAACGAAAACGAAAACGATAACGATAATGATAACGGTTAACGGTTAAAGGTTAACGGTTAAAGAAACTCTAAACTTTACACTTTCAACTGACTCTCAACTCTAAACTCTCAACTCTAAACTCTCAACTCTAAACTCTCAACTCTA
>CAMJIL010000044.1 GCA_946405805.1 uncultured Prevotellaceae bacterium
TTGATTAACCATAATTTTGAACTTTTGGTGTCAACCATATTTAAAATAAGACACAATGATGCAGCAGCATTCTGGTTTGTATGGGACATAACGGATATTTTCCACAACACAAGCTTGTCAGAAGATGCTATAGCTTTACCTGCCAACGGTGAAATGGCTGCAGATACATGGTACTATTACGATGTTCCGACGGAAGACGACTATGAGTTCACGTCTTCGGCTGCCACAACTCTCGTTTATTCCACAGATGGGACCCAACTGACAAAGGACGCAACCGGTACGGAAGAAACCTTTACTGCAGCGCAGACCAAGACTATTAATATGTCAGAAGGTATCGTTTATTTCAAAACGAGTGAGGCTACGACCCTTGACATTACCTATAAGTATAATGTTGGGGCTGCCACAACCGACTATTCTTACATTCAGGGTGGTGAAACCGTCACCGTTTCATGGGCAGATGCTTCGACCAATGACCCTGGTGCCACTTTCGCCAAGAACGGTACTCCTACAATTACGTTCAATGGTAGTGCTGTAGACATTGCAACCACCGAAAAGGGCTTTACGTTCACGGTTCCTGCAGTTTCTGCTAACAGTTCTTATACTCTCAGTATTCCTGCTAATGCTTTCGGATATGCAGCAGGAAGTACATACAATGAGGCACAGAATATAACACTGTATACTCCTGCTGTATTTGATGGAACATATTTCATTGCTAAAACAGATGGAACGCAATTTATTTCTCGTGGTGGAAACTCCAATACAGAAGCGACTCTCGATCAATTCGGTATTGCCGTCAACATATCAACGGATAAGAACAATGTAACCATGTTGCAGCTCATAGACAATGAACGCTACATTTTTGGTGGTTCAAAAACGATATATACAGATAGAACGGCATCAGATGAGAATGTGATAAACTATGGAAAGTGGACAGTCGCTGCTGTCGCAGGTGGATATTCTTTCTACAATACAGGCCGCTCAAAGTATATTGCTGCAGGTAAAGGTAAAGAATCTCCTTATGTAGATGCCGCAACTTACGCTGATGCAGCTTATGCTTGGACGCTTGTTCCTCCTGCTAGTCATGCAGCACTTATGGCAACCTACAAGGATGCGAATGCTGCAGTTGTGGCTTTTGCCGCAGGTTTGAGTGCAACAACAGTATCTGCTCTTAAGACTATTCTGGAGGGTGATAGCTATTCTTCTGATGCAGTTACCCTTACTGAAAGTTATTCAGATGTAACTGAGAAATATCAGCCTAGTGGATATACAGAGAAGATTATCACACAAGAATATACAGGCCTTGATAATGGTATATACAAAGTTACTATTTCTGCTTTCCATCGCATCAAGGGCAATGATGCTACATATACTTGTTATGGTAACAATACGGATAATCCTACTTCTTATCTTTATGCCAACGATCAGAAAATCCAGTTGCCTTCTGTAATGTCAGAATACGCAGATGAAGCATACACAGGAGGTGAAAATCCAAATTATTCTCCTGAAAGTGGTAAAAACTATCCAAATAATACAGCAAATGCAGATCAAGCATTTGGTGCTGGTAAGTATAAAGTAGAAGTTTTCGCTTTGGTGACAGATGGAACGCTGAAAATTGGCTTGACAGATCCTGGTAAATACACTTCTGCAACATGGCAATATCAGAACTGGATTTGTTACAAGAATCTGTCCGTCACTGCATATACATTCAATGGAGGCGATTATGCGGCCCTTGCTGCTGCAATTACTTCTGCTGAAGAAAATACCCTTGGTTTTGAAGATGGAGAATATGCACCTTACACGAATGTTGCTACTTTAACAACATTAGCTGATGCAAAAGCTATGAATACAGCTCAGGATGCTCCAAGTCAGGCAATAATTGATGAAATGACAACAGCTCTGACTGGTGCAACATGGACAGCAAATGATGGTGAGGTAAATGCTATTCGTTGGATCTACGGCGACTATACTGACGATGCCGATTCACAGGTTCCTCTTGGTTGGACAAACGGTGATGGTAATGCTATCCGAATTTCAGCTAATCACACTTCCAATGGAGGATTGAAGCAACTCAATCAATATATGTGTCTGAACATTAACACAACGACTGCTGCTATTTATGGTGAGACAGAGGGATATACGATGCCTCTAAAGGGTAATACTGTATATAAACTTACATTCAGTTATGCTGGTTGGGGTAACACCTCTGGTACACCAACCATCATTGTGACAGATGGTAACGGAACAGAGGTCAAGAATGTAGAACTGGCAACATCATCCATACAGGGTCACAATACCACAGCGCCATGGACTGCGGCAACTATTGTATTCCAAACGAATGATGCTGGCAACTATAAATTATCTGTCAGCAAGACAGACAATCGCACAGCATTTGGTGACTTTATGCTTAAAAAGGCTGGCAATGTAACAATCACTCCTGCTAATGCTAAGTCAACTTATGTGACAACTGTGCCTCTTGATTTCACAGATGTTGAAGGTCTTGATGCTTATGTTGCTACAGAAGCTGCTTCTGGAGCAGTTACATTGTCTGAGGTTGGTGCTGTTCCTGCTGGAACTCCACTGATGCTGATTGGAACCGCAAGCACAGAATACACAGTTCCTGTAGTTGCTTCTGCTTCTGCACCAGCAGTTAATATGTTCCGTGCTGGTGATGGTACTACAGTATTCAATGGTACAACATATGACTATATCCTCTATAGTGATGGTAAATTCTATCAGATTGGTAGTGGTACTGTTGCAACAAACAAGGCATATCTGCATTGTGACAGCGACCCAACATCTGATGGAAATGCTGCTCGTGGCCTTCGTATCTCATTTGGTGACATCACAGGTGTCGTGAACGTAGAGGCTGCATCTGAGCCAGCGGTTAAGGACGGCAAGTTCTTCAAGAATGGCAAGCTTGTCATCTTCAAGAACGGAAAGAAGTTTAATGCTAATGGTGTACAGGTAAAATAAAAGCCTCTCCCCAGCCCTCTTCAGAAATAGAGGGCTGGGATGGCAATATTAAATAACAATAATAGGAGATAAAACAATGAAAAAAACATATAAGAATCCGACACTGACAGTTGTAAAGATTCAGCCAGCACGTATATTAGCAGGTTCAGAAACTGCTCCATTTGGTGAAGGAAAAAAGGACGGCTCTCAGGCTGCTGCTCGCGGAGGTCGCTTCTCTGCTGATGATGATTGGGATGAGTAAGGGCTGATGTCTGATGGCTGAAGGACCCTCTCTTATCCCCCTTAAAGGGGGAGGGATATATAAAGCTCACACAGATTGCAAGGTCTGTGTGAGTTTTTTTGTTCGGAAATTTGGTGGTTTCAAATTTTATGTTTAATTTTGTCACCAGAAAAATAACGTGATGGATAAGAAAACACAAGACATAGCATATTTCGTGTCGTTCTGCATAGAGCAATATAAAAACGAAAAGCATCTGTCAGGGGCAGAGGCTATGCAAGTGTTAGATGCTTACAAGGTACTTGATTACTTAGCGGAGCACTATGAGATACTTCATACCCAAAGTAGTCAGTGGATTCTTGAGGATATAGATGAGTTTATAAGGTTGCGAAAGGAGGGAAAGTAATGAGATTATATTACGGTAGTATTGAAAAGGTTGAAAAGCCTGAACTCAGAAAATCTAATCGAACTTAAAACATATAAGTTGGTTGATCAATACTTATTCCATACTGATAATGCGTTATCATTGTTGACATTTATTGAATCAAAAGAGGTGAAACTATGATAGGCGAAGTAAATCAGAGTAATCTATATTTGCTGCTTCCTTCAAAGGTGGCATGGATGGCAGATATGTTGTCGGAAGACAGAAATACCAGTGTTGTGGAAGCGATGAGGATGATATATTCTTCAGATGTCTATCGCAAGCTCGAAGATGAAACGACAAAAATGTGGCATCTTGGTCCTATAGCTTTATATCAAGGATTAACAGGCCTTAGCGTGTAACTTCATGAAAGAATAATAGAAATATAAATGCTCACACAGACTTAAAACTCTGTGTGAGTTTTTTATGCCTTAAACTTTTAAAC
Organism: uncultured Prevotellaceae bacterium; assembly: GCA_946405805.1. GTDB lineage: Bacteria > Bacteroidota > Bacteroidia > Bacteroidales > Bacteroidaceae > Prevotella. The sequence continues at coordinate 4,057 of CAMJIL010000044.1, forward strand.
CCTTAAACTCTTAAACCCTTAACATTGTGAGTTGTTTTGTTGGGGGAGATTTTCTTTTTCCCTTAAGGATAAGAAAAAAATACCTTTGGAATAGTTTTAATCGTACTTTTGGGTTCGTCTTAATCGTACCTCTGACTTCGTCGTAATCGTGGAACTTAATCGTACCTTTGACTTCGTCGTAATCGTGGAACTTAATCGTACCTCTGACTTCGTCGAAGGTACTTCGTTATGGAAATGCAGGCAAAAGAAAAAAATATTTTACAAGCTGGTTTTGTCTTGCAGACAAACCTCATAACTTGTGCAATAAAGGTCTCATAAACAAGTTTCCAGACCTTTACTACCCAAATTATGTACTTGATATTGCATCAAGTTTACCAGCTTGTAAAATATTTTTTTCAATTTTTCTTGCATTTCTCATAACTTAATCGTACCTTTGCACGCGATTTACACATTATTAATAATATAGAGCATAGAAAATTGTCGTTATGAGTGCTTTGAGTGCTTTGCTGATATCGTTCGTCATTACAGTTACGAATCCGATGGGTTCGGACCGCACCGTCCCGGAGATGGTGGAGGTGGGCCTGCCGCAGAATGCCGTGGCAAGGCAGTATGTGGTGACTGACGAGAAGGGCGACACTCTCCCGTCTCAGGTTACGTATGATGGCAAACTCATATTCCCTTGCCCAACCTTGAAGGCTAAGGCAAAGGCGAAGTTCTATGTAAAAGAGAGTGATAATGCCAAGAGTTTCCCTCAAGAAGTCTTTGGCAGAAACTTCCCTGAACGAGACGGCGACTTCTCCTTCGAGAACGACAGAGTGGCATATCGCCTGTATGGTCCTGGCTCGAAAGGGGTGTATGGCTATGACATCTTCAGCAAGCGCACGAGCAACCTCTATCTCGAGAAACTCTACAAGCTGCAATGCGACAACGAGGTGCATTCAATGCGTTCGAAACTGACAAAACTGGGTCGCAGGGACTTGGCGGACAAGATGTATAATGAGGTCTTCTCATATCATGTGGATCATGGTGAGGGAATGGACCAGTATGATGTAGGCAAAACCCTTGGTGGCGGAGCTATCGCATATAAGGGTACTGACGGAAAGCTGGAGTTTCAGGGCTCTTTCAAGACGGCAGAAGTCTTGGATAACGGTCCGCTTCGCCTGACTGTCCGCCTGACATATCCCAATGAAGTACGAATACTCTCGATTGATGCTCATAGCAATATGGTGAAGTCGGTAGTAGAGGCAAAAAGACCTTTCGTGGCAGGCATTGTGATGCATAATGCTGACAAAAAAAGTGCTGAGGGCGAAGGCTATATTGCCTATGAAGACAAGGACGGAATCCTGATTGCATGTGTTGCACCAGAGGGAAAGACAGAGAAAGAACAGGGGCATCTGCTCATAGCGCCAAATGCATCGACATACTACTTCGGCTCGGCTTGGGCACGCTATGATGGCGATGGAATCGTGGATTTCAGCAAATGGCAGAGTTACCTTGAAGCATTTATTCAGCAAAAGAAGAATCCATTAAAGATTAAGATAAAAAGATAAAAAAGGAAAATTAAAATTATGGCAGAAACATTAGAATTCAAAGAACTCGACAACGTCGTTGTTCGATTCTCAGGTGATTCTGGCGATGGCATGCAGCTGGCCGGAAACATCTTCTCAACGGTATCAGCCACAGTAGGTAACAGCATCTCCACTTTTCCTGATTATCCTGCAGACATCCGCGCTCCGCAAGGTTCGCTGACTGGTGTGTCAGGATTCCAGGTGCATATTGGTGCTGATGTGGTTTATACTCCTGGTGACCAATGTGATGTGCTGGTAGCAATGAATGCTGCAGCACTGAAGACTCAGTACAGGTATGCAAAGCCTGGAGCTACTATCATCATCGATACTGACTCCTTTGGCCAGACAGACCTTGATAAGGCACAGTTCAAGACTGCTGACTATCTTGGTGAAATGGGCATAGACCCAGATCGCGTCATCGCTTGTCCTATCACAACAATGGTGAAGGATGCTCTTGCTGACTCAGGTATGGACAACAAGGCTATGCTGAAGTGTAGGAATATGTTCGCTTTGGGACTCGTTTGCTGGCTCTTCAGCCGCGACCTGAACCTGGTGGCTAACTTCCTGCGCGAGAAGTTTGCAAAGAAGCCTGCTATTGCTGAGGCTAACATCAAGGTGATACAGGCTGGTTATGACTATGGTCACAACACACATTCTTCTGCAACAAACGTTTATCGCATAGAGTCTAAGCACAAGGTGCCTGGACGCTATATGGACATAACAGGTAACAAGGCAACAGCTTATGGCTTCATTGCAGCAGCTGAGAAGGCTGGCTTGAAGCTGTATCTGGGTTCTTATCCTATCACTCCTGCTACTGATGTGCTCCACGAACTCTCAAAGCATAAGAGTCTTGGCGTTACAACTGTTCAGTGTGAGGACGAGATTGCTGGTTGTGCAAGCTCAGTAGGTGCTGCCTTTGGTGGCGCTCTGGCTGTTACAAGTACTTCCGGCCCTGGTATCTGCCTGAAGTCTGAGGCTATGAACCTTGCCGTTATCATGGAGTTGCCACTCGTCGTGCTCGATGTACAGCGTGGCGGTCCTGCAACAGGACTTCCTACAAAGTCTGAGCAGACAGACCTCCTGCAGGTTCTCTTTGGAAGAAACGGTGAGTCACCAATGCCCGTTATTGCTGCCCTCTCACCAGTTGACTGCTTTGATGCAGCATATGATGCAGCAAAGATGGCTTTGGAACATATGACACCTGTCGTACTCCTGACAGATGCTTTCATAGCAAATGGTTCTGGAGCATTCAAGTTGCCTGACCTCGCTAAGATGGCTCCTATCAATCCTCCTTATGTACCAGAAGAATTGAAGGGTACTTGGACTCCTTACATGAGAGCTGATAACGGAACTCGCTACTGGGCTGTTCCAGGACGTGAGGGATTCCAGCATATCCTTGGCGGATTGGAGAAAGATGACAAGACTGGTGCTATCTCTACTGCTCCAGAGAATCATGACCTGATGACTCGTAAGCGTCAGGCTAAGATTGACAATATCGAAGTGCCAGACCTTCAGGTAGTGGGCGATGCAGACGATGCTGACCTGCTGATTGTTGGCTTCGGCTCTACATACGGACATCTGCATGCTGCTATGGACGAGATGCGCAAGCAGGGAAAGAAGGTTGCCCTCGCTCAGTTCCGTTATATCAACCCTCTGCCAAAGAATACTGCTGAGGTGCTCAAGAAGTACAAGAAGGTGGTTGTGGCAGAGCAGAATATGGGACAGCTGGCAGCATACCTGCGTATGAAAGTCGATGGCTTCGTACCAGCACAGTTCAATCAGGTTAAGGGACAGCCTTTCGTTGTCAACGAATTGGTTGAATATTTTAGCCCCCTCCTGACCTCCCCCAAGGGGGAGGAATAAGTTTCCATCCTACACTCTAATGGCATACTCTTACGAAACAGCAGATGAAGCTTGGTATGAAATGCTTGCAGAATTTGCCAAAGATAACCGAAAGAATCCTACTGAAGCAGAATCTTTATTATGGGAAGTGCTTAAGAAAAGACAGTTAGGTAAACCCTTTCGCAGACAGCATATAATAGGAGACTTTATTGTCGATTTCATATGTTTGCCAGCAAAGTTGATAGTTGAAGTTGACGGAGGATACCATAATATAGAAAACCAACAGATACTTGATAAAAAACGAACCGAATGGTTGGAAAAGAAAGGTTACAAGGTTATACGACTTACAAACGAAGAGGTGCTATATGATACTAAAAATGTAATAATTAAACTGAAAAACGTACTGTTATGAATACAACAAACAATATAGCTTCCCCCCTTGGGGGGAATGAGGGGGGCCGTTGGGGGGCCTCCGATTATAAGAAAGGTCAGCCACGCTGGTGTCCTGGATGTGGTGACCACTTTTTCCTCGCATCCCTTCATAAGGCTTGCGCAGAGATTGGCGTCGCTCCTTGGAATACTGCCGTAATCTCTGGTATAGGCTGTTCTTCCCGTTTGCCACACTATATGGCAACATACGGAATGAATACTATTCATGGACGTGCTGCTGCTATTGCTACAGGATGCAAAATAGCTAATCCTGACCTTACAGTATGGCAGATATCAGGAGATGGTGACGGACTCGCTATTGGCGGTAACCACTTCATTCATGCTAACAGACGTAATATCAACCTCAATATGATTCTTCTGAACAACCGTATCTATGGTCTTACGAAGGGTCAGTATTCTCCTACATCACCACGCGGATTTGTATCTAAGTCAAGTCCTTACGGAACAGTAGAAGATCCTTTCCGCCCAGCAGAGCTTTGCTTTGGTGCACGCGGACACTTCTTCGCCCGTACTGTGGCTACTGATGGTGCTCATACCGTTGAGGTCCTGAAGGCTGCTAATGCACACAAGGGTGCCAGCGTAACAGAGGTGTTGCAGAACTGTGTCATCTTCAACGATGGTACACATGCTGCTGTATATAACAAGGCTGGTCGTGCAGAGAATGCTATCTACGTGGAACATGGTAAGCCCCTCGTTTTCGGAGCCGAGAATGAGTACGGTCTCGTACAGGAAGGCTTTGGCGTGAAGAAGGTAAAACTTGGCGATGAGAAGCCGGGTGGGGGAGTATGGACAATAGATGACGTCCTCGTTCACGATGCTCATTGTGAAGATAATACCTTGCAACTGAAGCTCGCCCTTATGGGTAATGGCGACGGAATGCCTGTAGCATTAGGCGTTATCAGAGACGTTGATGCTCCTACATACGATGACTCAGTAGCTGCCCAGATAGAAGAGGTAAAGGCTGCTAAGAAATATCATAACTTCGCAGAACTGCTGGAGACAAATGATATTTGGACAGTAGAGTAAAAAGACTCAGTTACACTCCGTAATCGGAGTTTAGCGCATAAAAAGAAAATTGCCCAGCCGAAAGGTTGGGCAATTTCTTTGTTCCTTATATATATATATAAATAAGGAGAGAAGTCTTTAGAACTTATAATCTAATCCGACACCAATTACATGATTAGTGCGGCTATATGTCTTATCAGCAGTATAAGGAGTGCCATAAGCATTGTTGAGATGCTTCTTGTAGTCGCTGTAGAGAGAGCAGAAATAGCTGGCATTGAGACGCATCTTCTCATTGATGTTCCATGCACCACCTAAGCCTAATGACCAACTGTCGCAGGCGAAAGAGGTGTTCTGCTGATAGTCATCAGTAAGTCCGTAGTCAGTGCGCTGGCCGCCACAGCTGATGGTGAATTTCTTGTTGATGTCATATTCTATTCCTGCAAGAACCTCGTATGTGCCGTGAGATAGTTTCTCCTGACGCTTGCCTCCCATCTTGGCATTCTTGTCATCAAAGAAATGGAACTCTGTAGCAGCACGAAGACGTGGGGTGAATTCGTAGCCTACTGCTGCAACGAAGAGAGAAGGCATATCATAGCGAGTCTCTTCGTCAGGCAGATAGGCTGCTACCTTTCCTGCCATATCTCCAAGTTGATTAGGGTCTGAAAGAGCTGTTACGACGGCAGCATTACCAAATTGTTCCGCCATCGCTTTTACATCAGTAACGTTATATCCGCTTGTACCAGTTGTTCCTATGGTAAGAAGACGGGTGTCGTTCTTAGTATTAATCTTGGTGCGGAACTCATAACGCATAGCAACTGTCCATTTGTTTTTGTGGAAGTCAACACTGATAATTGGAGCAAAGCCCCATCCACGTTGTACGCAGTTAAGCTGGAGGTCCATCAGAGGATTTGTGCCCACCATAGCAGCTATATTCTGACCTGGCAGTGCAGTAACATGTCCCTTGTAGTAGCCATCATAGTAATTGGCACGGAAACCAACTGCTGCTGAGAGGAAATCCAGAATTTTATAGGTGAAGTTTACCTGGCCGCCATAGATATACTGCTTACCCTTCATTGAAGAGTCAAGGGTAAAATCGCGAGCGAGCGCATCAGCTTTGGCTGCATAGGGAGTGGCTGCTATTTTTTGAAAGAGAGATGAATATATCTTTGCAGTAACAGGAACGTTGAACATAGGAACACCTTCGTCATATTCTACGAAACCACCGCTACCTACAATGCCTATCATAGCAGATACAGCCCAACGATCTTTCTTGTATGAGGCAAACAGAGCAGGTACAATGGGGGCAGAAGCCTCACCATTATATTTCTTGTGGAATGTCTCACCTGGATTCCCCACTAAAGGGTTTGCAAGGAAGTTGTCGATATTTATCTCAACGTCACGATTCTGCCAAGGTTTCTGGAAGTTAATGGAGAGTTGCCATCCTTCGTGACCCCATGCAAGACCTGCAGGATTAGAGTAAGCAGCATCAATTTCTGTTGTTGCACCACGTGCAAACATACGATCAAAAGCAATGTGATAGTTTGTGTTGGTCATAAGACCTCCTGCGCTTGCTGTGGCTACAAAGCCCATAAGCGCAAACATGATTGTGTAGAATTTTTTCATTGTGTTTAACAGAGATTGGAGTATTTATTTTTGCTTTAAGAAACGCTATCTAACACCTCGTATTTACTATGTTGGCTCTTGTATTCTGGCACTATTTCCTTCATCTTCTTCACTATTGCCATATCGTCGTACTGCAAAGCCAGTTTGAATAGTTCCTTTTCATTTTCAAGAGCCTGCTCGTATGGATATTCACGTACCTTTGCTATCTTAATCTTCGGATGTATTGTCGGAATGGTCTGCTCCTGATCATTAAGCAGTTCTTCGTATAATTTCTCTCCATCACGCAATCCTGTGAACTTTATTTCCACATCCTTTGCACCAGAAAGGTCAATCATGCGTTGTGCAAGGTCTGCTATGCGTACAGGCTTACCCATATCGAATATGTATATCTCGCCACCTTTTCCCATTGTTCCTGCTTCCAGCACGAGTTGGCAGGCTTCTGGTATAAGCATGAAGTAGCGTATGATATCTGGGTGGGTTACAGTTAGCGGACCTCCATTCTTGAGCTGTTCGCGGAAGAGTGGTATTACTGAACCGTTAGAGCCCAGGACATTACCGAAACGGGTTGTAATGAACTGGGTATCATGCTGATGTGCATTAAGAGATTGGCAATATATCTCGCAGATACGTTTGCTGCATCCCATAACATTTGTAGGATTGACAGCTTTATCAGTAGAAATCATGACAAACTTTTTTGTGCCATATTTTACTGCAAGGTCTGCTATTATTCGTGTACCATATACGTTATTGGTGATAGCAACGCCAGGGTTGTTCTCCATCATGGGCACATGCTTGTATGCTGCTGCATGGAAGACATATTCAGGTTTGTATTGTGAGAATATGCTTTCCATGAGGATAGGGGCTGCTATTGATCCCACAATTGTTTCGCATGGAATATCCGGATACTTACGCGACATATAGAGACGAACATCATGCATTGGTGTCTCTGCCTGGTCGATAAGAATAAGATGTGCAGGCTTGAATTTTGCTACTTGGTGTACCATCTCGCTACCGATAGAACCTGCTGCTCCTGTAATAAGAATACGCTTTCCATGAAGCATTTCACCTATGGCCTTGATATCTACCTCTATCTTGTCGCGAGGCAAGAGATCTTCTACATCAACATCCTTGATTTGCTCTTGTAGAATAGGTTTTGTAGGATCCCATTCTTCTGCCGAACTCATCATAAGAATCTTGATGTGAGCCTTGATGAGTTTGTTTACCAGTTCTTCCTGTTCACGGAAATAATCAACCTGAATAGGGCTGACAATGAGGGTGTCAATTTTTGCATCGCGAAGATGCTGTATGATATGTGGACCTGCTCTGCGAACCTTTGTTCCCATGAGATATTTACTCTTTAAAGAGCCATCAGGACTTATGAATCCGGCAACTTCGTATTTAGAATGAGGATTCTTCAGAATACTTTGTGCAATTGAGATACCTCCTTCTTGAATACCATAAATGACAACGCGAGTACGTCTGTTTGTTACCTGAACTACCTCATAAAGATACTTTATAAGAATTCGCAGGGCCCACTGTCCCAAAGCCGCAAGCAGGAACATTTTGAGGAATGTCAGTCGAGTAGCATGTGCAATTATTGAGCCTTCTGGCATAAATTCTCTTACTATGAGAACCAGAACAAAGCCGATAATCAGGGCCATAGCCTGTCTTACAAGGTCAATGGTGCTACTGAAGCGTATTATACCAGAGTAGGTATGCATTGCTCTCATTCCGATAAGGAAGAAGGGGAGGGTAAATATCCAAGTGCGGAGGTAATGCCAGAAATTGCTTGCCAACCTTTCGCCTCCAACTTCAAAATATGAAGCGAGAAGACCTGCAAAAATGATGATAGAACAATCTATTATCAGTACACACCAATATGGTAGTGTCTTTTTGGAAAAATACCAAGAAAAGAATTTTCGTATAGTGTTATATTCGACATTCATAATGTGGTTGTATTCAGTTTTGGGTGCAAATGTAATAAATTTTTCTTTATCTTGCAAAAAAATGTAATTTTTTTATTGCAAAATATCATAATTTTCTGTGAAAGGTTAAAATGTGTTATTGTTTTTATGGTACAGAAGAACCTTTACCACGCAATATATATTTTTCTGTTCAATGGAAGAAATTTTCTCTTGAACTAGAGAAATAATTTTCCCAAAGCCGGGAACACGATTTTTATGCTCTTAGAACATCTTTCCCTGATGCTCTAAAAGCGAAAAAATACACATAAAAAATGTGCACAAATGTTAAATAAAACTAAAATCATCATTATTCAGCATAATATTATCATGATTTATTTTGCCATATTATATATAATTTGTACCTTTGCAGCCGCAAATTTATGGCCTCTACCCGACATATACCGCTAGGTAAGCCGTGAATTAGCCGGTGCGACCTTGGAAAAAAAGCTCCTCGGTTAGCATCGCTTATGCTGTCGGTAATAATTAATATATAAATAAGTATAAACAAAAAAAATTAAAAAAATGCCTACAATTCAACAATTGGTAAGAAAAGGCAGGAAGGTACTTGTAGACAAGAGCAAGTCACCAGCTTTGGACTCATGTCCACAGCGTCGTGGGGTGTGCGTGCGTGTGTATACAACTACCCCTAAGAAGCCTAACTCGGCTATGCGTAAGGTAGCCCGTGTTCGTCTGACGAACACAAAAGAAGTGAACTCATACATTCCTGGAGAAGGACACAACCTGCAGGAGCACTCAATCGTGCTTGTGCGTGGTGGTCGTGTAAAAGACTTGCCAGGTGTACGTTATCACATCGTACGTGGAACACTGGATACAGCTGGTGTAGCATCACGTACACAGCGTCGCTCTAAGTACGGAGCAAAGAGACCAAAAGCTGCAAAGAAGTAAAAAACAGTAAACGGTCTTAAAATTAGAAATCAGGTTGAGTAAATGACCCGTGAAGGGCATTGAAGCCGAAGTAAGACAACCAAGAAATTTAAAAGCTAAAAATGAGAAAAGCAAAACCAAAGAAGAGGGTGATCCTACCAGATCCCGTTTACAATGACCAGAAAGTGTCAAAGTTTGTCAACCATCTGATGTATGATGGCAAGAAGAATACCTCTTATGAGATCTTCTATGCAGCTATCAACACAGTAGGTGAAAAGATGAAGGAAGAAGAGAAGTCTGCACTTGATATATGGAAGCAGGCTTTGGATAACGTTACTCCACACGTGGAGGTTAAGAGCCGCCGTATTGGTGGTGCTACATTCCAGGTGCCAACAGAAATTCGCCCTGACCGCAGGGAATCTATCTCTATGAAGAATCTTATCTCTTTCGCTCGCAAGCGTGGTGGTAAGGGTATGGCTGATAAACTCGCAGCGGAGATTATGGATGCATATAACAACCAGGGTGGTGCCTTCAAGCGTAAGGAAGATATGCACCGCATGGCTGAAGCTAACCGTGCTTTTGCACATTTCCGTTTTTAATTTAATAATGTAAATTAGTTCTACAGAAATGGCAAAACACGATCTTCATTTGACAAGAAACATCGGTATCATGGCTCACATCGATGCCGGTAAGACAACAACTTCAGAGCGTATCCTGTTCTATACAGGTAAGACTCACAAGATTGGTGAGGTGCACGAAGGTGCAGCAACA
>CAMJIL010000045.1 GCA_946405805.1 uncultured Prevotellaceae bacterium
GCATCTGACTACGGATCAGAAGGTTGCAGGTTTGAATCCTGCAGGAGTCACAACAAAAGAGGTCAGCCGATTGGTTGACCTCTTTTTTTTATGTAAAAGGTAAAAAGTAATCTCTTACCTCTTACCTCTTACTTCTTACTTCTTACTTCTCCGGCTCTGCCTGAGCTGCTGGTTCTGCCTTTGCTGGTTCTGCCTTTGCTGGAGCAGCCTTCTTTGCTGGAGCTTTTTTAGCAGCAGGCTTCTTTGCTGCTGGTTTCTTAGCAGCTGGAGCTGCAGCCTTCTTCTCTTCTGCCGGGCCTTCATACTTAGCCAGCTTTGCTCTCAGGCGTGCAATCTCATCTGCCTGTGACTCAATTTCCTTACCCTGGTTGGTAATAGTGGTAAGCATATTCTCAAGTTCCTCATTATCAATACCACCATACAGGGTACGAACACGAGAGATGAAGTCACCGAGGATGTTCATATAGTTAGTGAAGGCATCAAAGGCACCATCATATATACCACGATCTATCCACCAGTTGCTTGGCTTTGTCGTCATGAAGCGGAAGTTGTTTGAAGCCTGCAGATAATCCCAGTCCTGAAGCAGTCTTGGGTCTTTTGCTATGAGCAGACGGTCAGCAACACTATAGAGTTTGTTGAAAGCCTCACGCTGCATCTGGTTGCCCAGCCATACAGAGCAGTCACGCTCTTCGTCAACCCATGACAGAGTATCTGGTACATCGATAGCACCAACAGAGTCAAACTTATCCATTACCTCTGATGGTGTAGCCCATTCCAGACCTTTCTCCTTAGCATATCCTGGCAGAGCCTTGAGAAAATCAAGAATATGACTTGACAGAGGCTGTGCGATACCAAGTGCTGACAGTTCCATGAAGATGTTTACTACCTGCTCTGACTCAGGACAAGCAGCGATATCGTCGATATACTTATCTGCAAAGAGTGGATAGCCCTCCCAATCTGTATTAGAGAAACGCAGAGAGATATCGTCAGAAAGGTTCACATCACGCAGCAACAGCTTCAGATTTGGTGCCATATTACAGTTATATACAAAGTGTGGAGACTTCCAACCAAGCACATGCTTTGCACCTTCTGTCAGCATTCCCTTGTAACCCATTGATGCTACCTGGGCACCAATCTCGTCAGTATAGATGAGAGAAGAGTTGCGCACTACCTGTGGCTTTTTGCCAAAATATTCTTCTATCTTCTTTGACATCTTTGTAATGTCACGCTTGAAGCTCTCTTCGTTTGCCAAACCAGCAAGACCATGAGAATAAGGCTCTGTCAGGAATTCTACCTGTCCAGACTTATTCATCTCCTGCAGTTTCTCCAGCACCTGTGGAGCATGCATCTCCAGCTGTTCCATACCAACACCTGAGAGTGAGAAGGCTACCTTGAAGCCCTTATCATTGTTTATCATCTCTTGCAAGGCATTGAGCGCTGGCATATATGAGTGTTCTGCAATGTACGTGATGCTACGCTCGTTCTCGTAGTCATCATAATAATAATGATCAGTACCGATGTCAAAGAAACGATATCTCTTGAGATGTATTATCTGATGAATCTCAAAATATAGACAAATGGTTTTCATGATTATATTTGTTTTATGTTTTTTTCTTATCTGTTATTTACTCTATATTTTTTCAGTTAGCATATAGCCACCTCTTTTATTATTAATTAGGAATATAGTTTCTCTGATACTCCTCATGGTCGAACCATCCTTTTGCCAAGAGCTGGTCATAACACTGTCTAATGCGCAGGCCTACCTTCTCCCATGTAATACCGGCAACCTCCTTCATGCCTTCCTCAGCGAGGTAGTTATGGAAGCCTTCATTGGTACAGAGAGAATAGATAGCATCAGCCATCGCATGAATATCCCAATAATCCACCTTCAAGACATTGGTAAGAATCTCACCGCATCCTGACTGCTTGGATATTATAGAAGGGCATCCGCACTGCATAGCCTCCAGCGGAGCGATACCGAATGGCTCAGATACTGATGGCATCACAAAGACGTCAGAGTTCTTGTAGCATTCATATACCTGCTTACCCTTCTGGAATCCTGGGAAGTGACATCTGTCAGCAATACCATACGCAGCAGCCAGTTCTATCATTGACGCCATCATATCGCCAGAGCCGGCAAAGCAGAAGCGAATATTCTGTGTACGCTGCAGTACCAGTTTGGCAGCCTCGATGAAGTACTCCGGACCTTTCTGCATAGTGATACGTCCGAGGTATGTCACTACTTTCTCATTAGGAATCTTGTGAGGCTCAATGTCGAGATATTCCTTTGACAAAGGATATACAGCATTGTGCATAGCCACACACTTGCGTGGATCCTGATGATACTGATTGATGACTGTCTGTCTTGTCAGTTCTGACACACACATGATACAATCAGCATGATCCATACCATTCTTCTCTATAGAATATACTGTTGGATTCACCTTTCCGCGAGAGCGGTCAAAGTCTGTAGCATGCACATGGATGCAGAGAGGTTTTCCACTCACCATCTTAGCATGCACTCCAGCAGGATATGTCAGCCAGTCATGAGCATGTATGATATCAAACTGTTCTGAGCGTGCCAGCACACCGGCAATGATAGAGAAGTTGTTTATCTCATCGTGCAGGTTGCCAGGATAGCCGCCAGCAAATCCCATACAGCCCAAATCGTCAAGACCCTGCATATAGTTGAAGTCTGCATATATGTGGTCGCGGAAACGATAGTAATCCTCTGCTGTATGTCCTACAAAGCGGTTCTTGATATTGTCATACTGCACATCGCGCCAGGCTATAGGCACCTGACTCATATTTATAATCTTGAGGAATTTTTCCTCATCACCACAAGGGCGTGGCATACAGAATGTTGTCTGCACATCACCCTGGGCATCAAGGCCTTTCGTTATACCATAACTGGCAACAGCAAGACCTCCATATATCTTGGGAGGGAATTCCCATCCGAACATTAATACTTTCATGGCATCAATAATTATATTCGTCAATTAACTTCATTGTGCGCAGTATACCTGCAACATTCATTGCAAACGCCATTGCGCCACGTCCATGGAATGGTGGGTTACCATCAAAGAGCTCTGATATAGTACCTGTAGCATGATACATCATCTCATCCTCGAATCCTACCATCTGTCTCTCTACGAAGCTCAGACGGGTGCGTTTGTAAACCTTCAGGCATGCCTCCATATAGAAACCTCCGAGCCAAGGCCACGCAGTACCATTGTGGTATGCATAGTCACGCTTTATCTGTGGTCCTACATACATTGGGTTATATCCCCCACTCTTCGGTGACAAAGTACGCAGTCCCTTTGGTGTCAGCAATTCTCTGGTACAGAAGTCCAACACTGTCTTCTGCTGCACAGTATCAAGTGGAGAATAGTCAAGAGCAACAGCAAAGATCTGATTAGGACGAACATTCCAGTCTTCGATACCTTCTTCTCTGTAGTCGAACAGATATCCAGCAGGAGTCTCGAATGTCTCAACAAAGGATGCCTTTGCCTTCTCTGCCATCTTCTGGAGATTTGCGATAACCTTCTTGTCGCCGCCATTGGCCTCCAGCATATCGATGCAGAAACAGAGTGCATTATACCACAGAGCATTGAACTCTACGATATATCCTGTGCGAGGAACAACAGGCTTGCCATTTGCCACAGAGTTCATCCATGTCATAGGCTTCTCCCTGCCATTGGTCCACAAGAGACCATTATCCTTCAGCTTCAGGTATATGTGTTTGTTCTTGCTGATATAGGTAATCATATCCACTACCAGCTTGCCATAATCTTTGTAGGTCTGCTCCTTGCCCACCTTCTTTGAATATTGCTGTACGGCCCAAATGCACCACAACATTATGTCTGGCTGCTCTATCTCGTAAATGTTTACTGATAGCGGCTTACCATCCATAAAGTCATAAAGTGCCTTTGCAGCTGTCTTCATGGTAGCGCGGAAGTAATCCTCCTCATCCACAGCAAGAGTCAATCCTGGAAGAGATATAAAGGTATCGCGTGCGCGCACCTTAAACCAAGGATAACCAGCCAGCAGGTAGTGTTCCTTCTTATCCTCTGGCACAGGGCCTTTTGCTCCCTTCGGAGTCTCTTTGTAATGGAACTGGTGAGCTGCTGCCACGAGAGTGTTGTAGAAATTATCACGAGGTCTGCGCACATCAACCTCCTTCTGGAAGAGTTTCTTCAGATTAGAGACATTGATGCTGTCCAGAGAAGCCGTGAAGATAACCTCGTCACCCTTCTTCATGTCAATCTCGAAATAACCTGGTACGAACAAATCCTCGTGGAAGTCATAGCCTCTGTCTGCCTCCTTGTAATATTCAAGGTTCTTATTCCAAACAGGGTTATACTTAAACTCAAACTTCCTTGACAGCTGCATGTACAGGTCAGGATATTCCTTATACATACGCATTGTTATGCCACCATCAACTTCCTTGTAAGAAGTGTTGGCCTGCCAGTTTTCGTGAGTCAGTTCGTCGCATCTGCGGAAAGCCAGGAACGGACGCAAGCGCAGTGTTACTGGTGAATGGGCATCATCGATGGTATATCTTACCATCACCCTATCATCATAGTTCTGGAGTATTACCTCCTTACGTAGCAACACACCACCTACGCGATATATCGTTGTAGGTACTTTGTCGCAGTTAAATTCTCTGATGTACTTGTGACCGTTTGGGTTAAATACGCCTCCCTGATACATGTGCAGTCCGAGGTTGAACTCAGCCCCATGCTGCACAACAGAAGCATCCAAAGAAGAAATCATCACATGATTCTCCTCATCAATGCTTGGGATAGGTATCACGAACAGGCCGTGATACTTTCTCGTATTACAATCCACTACGGTACTTGAAGAATAAGCACCAGAACGACTTGTACGCAGAACTTCCCTTCTCAGAGACTCCTGCAAATTTGTCATCAGCGCCTTTTCAAACTTTAGGTAACTCATAGTTTATATTTAGGTTAATTTTATTGTTTATGGTTTGCTTTTGCAAAATTATTAAATAATTCCACAAACGCCAAATAATTAACAAAGTTTAATAAACTTGAACGTTTAAAGGATTGGAGTTATTTCCAGTCGAAATTTTCTTTTCCAGCAGCGATTTCGAAGTGATATTTTGCAATTCCGAGGTCCATGTGTGTATAGCCAATGAGGGAAAATCCCTTTTTGGCTATTACCTTATGGCGATTATTTTCTATACCAGCATATTCGAATGAGAACTTCTGCTGGTTTACTGCTGTCGGGGCGAGAAGAGCAGCTTCAACACCTTGTCTGAACCATTCAGGGGTATTGTCACTAACGTTGCTCACCTGTTCTATGGTCTTTATCTTGTGTGTTACACCTTGTGTCTCTCCATATCCGATGGCGATATATGCCTGTATTGTTTCTCCTTCTTCAAGCACATAGGTACCAGGTATCTTTTTGTAACTTAGCCCAACCCAGCAGGTATTCAATCCCAGTGTCTGTGCCAGCAATACTAATGCCTCGCCATAATAACCTATCCTATCGTCGAGGTCAGCAGCCTTTTTGCCTGCCATAACGATATAGTTCTGCACACCACGAAATTTACCATATTTTGCCAAAGTTCCCAAGAAGGCTTGGGGTTCGTTTTTTATCAATTGCATGTGCAACTGCCCCACCCTGTTCAGCTCCGTTATTGTCTTCTCCAGAACTTCTACTACATCCTTTTCCAAAGGTTGTTCTTTATATGTTCTGACACTATGGCGAGCTGAAATTGCTTCAAGTAAATTCATCTTTGTAACGTTTAAAGGTTAACGTTTAACGGTTAAAGACTTTTCAATTTTCAATGCTCAATGGTCAATGATAATCACTCACTATAATTATGATCTATTACGATGGTGACATCCATTCCTGGTACAAGTGGTTTTATCTCTTCTTTGAGTTGGTTGACGAGAGCCTCTTCATCATGCACAGAATAGTCAGGAATGATGTCGAATGAAAGGCTATTCTCATCTTCTGAATAAAGGAATCCATGCACCTGAACTATCTCCTTGTGATTAGTGAGAATATGCATTATCTTTGTCTGCAGTTCCGCCCTTCTGTTATCGCCTGTTGCTATAGCATATATTCCTATTGTGAGGACAATGTTATGTTTTTCTAATATCTTATTAAATATCTTGTGTGACAATATATGAATTTCATGTGCCGACATAGTGTCATAGACATTGATATGCAATGAGCCGATGGTCATATTGGCACCATAGTTGTGAAGTATCAAATCATATACTCCTCGAACGCCTTCTACTTCAGACACCTCTTTCATTATCTGGTTTGTCAGTTCCTTTGGAATGCTTTTTCCCAACAGTTCATTTACAGGCGATGCCAACATCTCAAAACCAGCCTTTATGATGGCAAGAGAAATAAGTGCTCCCAATATGCCGTCCAGTGAGAAATCCCACAACAGCATTACAACAGCCGAGAAGAGTGTCGCCAATGTGATGATAGCATCAAACAAAGCATCCGAACCAGAGGCTATCAGGGCATCGCTCTTCAGTTCTTCGCCCTTATGCTTCACATATCGTCCCAATACCAGTTTTACTATGATTGCAACAACAATGACAATAAGTGTTACTGTAGTATAGTTTGGCTCTGTTGGGTTGAAGATTTTCTTTACTGACTCAAACAGCGATGTGATACCAGCCGACAATACGATGACAGCAATAATGATGGCGCTGAAATATTCTATGCGTCCATGTCCGAAGGGATGCTCTCGGTCAGCAGGCTTCATAGAGAGTTTTGTGCCTACGATAGTAATGACACTCGACAAAGCATCACTAAGGTTATTTACAGCATCCATTACGATGGCGAAACTGCCTGCGATAACACCAACAACAGCCTTAAATGCTGCCAACATCACATTGGCTATGATGCCAACCCAGCTGGTACGAATAATTTGTGAACTTCTATCCATATTTTTTATTATTTTTTCAGTGTAAATTCAAACATGAGGCCTCCTGTTTCTGGGGAGCTAATCTCTATATTACCACCATGCAACAGCACAGCATTTTTTACTATTGAGAGTCCCAAGCCTGTGCCACCCATATCCCTGCTGCGTCCTTTGTCTATGCGATAGAAACGTTCAAAGATACGAGACAAATGTTCTGAAGGAATTCCTATGCCATTATCCTTAAACGTAAATCGCCAGTAGTCCGACTGTTGTGTGGCATTAATCTCTATGGTAGTACCATTGCCGGCATAGTTTATACTGTTGTCTGTCAGATTACGAAAAATGCTATATAACAATGAGCTGCTACCATGTATGATGATATTTTGTGGCAAGTAGTTCTTTATGGTCATCTGGCGAGATTTCATTTCAAAAGAAGTCTCTTCTATAATATCTGCAAGGAGCACAGAAACATCCACCCGTTCCATTGGAATCATATCCTTTGCATAGTCCATACGATTAAGGGTCGAGATGTCTTGCAGCAATGTTGTCAGTCGGCGAGCCTGTTCATTGGTTCTGGTAATAAACTGCTTCTTCACATCTTCAGCAATATCAGGACTCTGCATTATTGTTTCTGTATATCCGAGAATGCTGGCAACAGGTGTCTTCAGCTCATGCGCAATATTTTGTGTCAGTTCACGACGCATACGATTTTCTTTTTCTGCCTGTTCTCTGCTGATGCGTTCGTCCATCCTTTTGGCATAGCGATAGAGAAGGAATCCGAGCCCTGACATTACTACCAGCGAAAAGAGCAACAGATGCCAGTCGCTAACTTCATTGAATGGCATGATGAATTTTCTGTCATAGTCTTCAAACAGTATAAAGACTATGGCATACACCAGGAACACTGCCATTACGCTAAGCCACATCTTATGTCCTTCACTCATGATATTTAGTTTCAAGTTTCAGGTTTCAAGTTTTAGGTTTCAAAGCTATAGCCGAATCCTGTGCGGGATGTCAGGCGGGTAGCATAATGGTTTAACTTCTTTCTCAGTCGTGTGATGTTCACATCCACTGTGCGCTCAGTAACAATAACATCTTTAGGCCACACCATTTCGAGCAGCTGCTGGCGACTGAATGTCTTTCCTTTGTTGGAAAGCAGTAACAGGAGCAACTCATATTCTGTCTTTGTGAGAGCTATTGGTTCGCCATCTATTGTAACAGTCTTGTTTGTAGCATCAACAATAAGCCCTTCAAAAGCAATTTGTCTGCTTGCTGTATTTACTCCCCTGTGCAAGACAGCCTTCACTCTTGCCATCACCTCGCGAACAGAGAAGGGTTTCGTCACATAGTCATCAGCTCCCAATGAGAAGCCTTGCAATGTGTCGTCCTCAGCATCTTTTGCTGTAAGAAAAATGATTGGGATATTATGGGTTCTTTCGTCGGATTTCAGCTTTTCTGCCAATTCAAAACCTGACATACCAGGCATCATTATGTCGAGCAGCAATAGATCAAAGGGATTTTGCAATATCTCCAATGCATCTTCAGCAGAGTATGCGGCCTCTGCATGATAGCCTTCTGCATGAAGATTAAACAACAGGATATCACACAAATCCCGTTCGTCATCAACTACTAAAATCCGCTTCTTTTCCATAACTTTGGGCAAAGGTAATAAAAAGAAAACGAAAATGCAAATTTATTTGCAATTACTATTCATATTGTTTTCCGAAGCGAGCCTGTACTACATTTACTACATAGTCACCAAGTCTCTCCATTTCGCTAACTATATCTATATATAATGTACCAACGCTATAGTCATACTCCTGCTCATTGACAGACTTTATATTTTCTGCTTTCAGTTTCTTACGTAGGGTGTTGATGTTGTTTTCTATGCGGAAGGTCTCACGAATCTTGTGGTCTCTCCTATGTCCATGCATTACAACATTCATTTGTGTAAGGGCTTCTACACAGAGTCTCATCAATGCCTGCAGTTGTTCTGTCTGATGCTGAGTGAATTTCTTATTGGTATCATTCTTTCGCTCCACCATTCTTGCCAATTTATAGCAAGCATCGCCAATAGATTCCAGTTCACTAATCTCTCGCATCATCTGGCGAATCTTATGCTTTGTCTCACCACTAAGATGATCGTCACCAACCTGCTCCAGATAGTTTGCTATTTCTATCTCAAGTCTGTCTGTTGTGTCTTCCTCAAACTCAATCTTATTGAAAAGTTCTGCAAACTTCTTTTTGTCTGTTTCTGCAAACAATAGGCACACCATATTAAACATCTCTCCTACTCTCTCAGCAAAGGCAGCAGTCTCTTTCTGTGCCTGAAGGACAGCAATTTCTGGTGTCTGCACCAAACCAGACTGTATATATTGCAGGCGGAATGTTTCTTGCTTTTCTTCCTGCTTTTCTGGCAGCAGGTAGCAGACAGCATGCTCCATCTGCTTAACGAGTCCGAGAAGAATAGCAGTATTGATTACATTGAAACAGGTGTGGAACATAGCCAGCACAACAGGCAGTCGCATAGTCTGTCCTCCTGCTGATGGATTATAGCCTACAATGCCACACACCATATCTACAAAAGGATAGAATACTATCAGTACCCACACCACTCCGAAGACATTAAACAACAAATGTGCGAGGGCTGCCCTACGAGCCTGGGTATTGGCTCCCAAGGCAACAAGGTTGGCTGTTGCTGTAGTACCTATATTCTCACCCATCACCAATGCTATGCCGAGATAGATAGGCAAGACACCTGTGGAACAAAGCAGAATGGTGATTGCCATAACTGCTGCTGATGATTGCACTATGCAGGTTATCAGAGTTCCGATAGCCAAGAAAACCAGAATGGTAAGATGGCTCGATGTGTCGAATGATGCAAAGAATGAGATTACTGCATCATTGTGTTCCAAATCCATCGCTTTTCCTGTCGTACTGAGCATAACCAATGACAGGAACATAAAGGCTGTACCAAACAAAAAGTCACCAATATAGTTATGACTCCTCTTATATATCAGGACCATTCCGACTAGGAAAGACGGATATACGATATTTGTCAGATCGACGCTATATCCTAACGACATAATCCATGCTGTCAAAGTAGTGCCGATATTCGCACCCATGATAACTGATATGGCTTGTGCCAATGTCAGCAGTCCTGCTGAAACAAAAGATACTGTCATCACAGTAGTTGCTGACGAAGACTGTACAGCACAAGTGACAAGCATACCTGTCAGCATACCAGTAAAGCGATTGGTTGTCATCTTGGCGAGAATATGCCTCAACCCAGGACCTGCCATCTTCTGAAGGGCTTCACTCATCATGCGCATTCCGTAGATGAGAAGACTCAAAGAACCCAACAGCTGAAAAGCAATAAAAGTGTAGTTTTGATTTGTTTCCATATTATACTGAATTCTGGGCACAAAGGTACGAGTCATTTCTCTATTAGCCAAAGAATTCGTGTTACAATATGGTTACATTTTCAAGTTAAGAGTTAATAATTAAGAGTTAAAAGTTTTCAATTTTCAATTCTCAATTTTCAATTTACGAGAATCTCGCCTGTACTACATTTACTACATAGTCGCCAAGTCTCTCCATTTCGTTTACCATATCGACATATAGTGTTCCGAGACTGTAGCTATATTCCTGTTTGTCAACAGATATAGCATTCTCATCCCTCAGTTTCCTACGCTTCTCATTGATTTTGTTCTCTATGCGATAGGTATCGTGGATATCATGGTCTATTCTATGTCCATGCATTACGACATTCATCTGTGCAAGACTCTGGCCACAAAGAGCCATCATATCCTGCAGCTGTTCTGTCTGATGCTGGGTGAGTGTCTTGTCTGTCCCATGTTTGCGTTCTATTATCTGAGCCAGTTTATAGCAGGCATCACCAATAGATTCCAACTCACCAATCTCACGCATCATCATTCGAATCTTATGCTTTGTATCGCCACTGAGGTGGTCATTGCTGACATGCTCCAAGTACTGGGCTATCTCCAGTTCTGTCTTGTCAGTAGCCTCCTCTTCCTGTTCTATCTTCCTGAAGAGTTCTGCAAACTGCTTGTCATTAGTTTCAGTAAACAGCTGGCATACCATATTAAACATCTCTCCTACCCTCTCAGCAAAGGCAGCTGTTTCTTTCTGTGCCTGGAGGACAGCAATTTCTGGTGTCTGCACCAAGCCTGACTGTATATACTGCAGGCGGAAAGCTTTTTCTTTTGTTTCCTGCTTTTCTGGTATCAGCCAGCATACAATACGTTCCAACTGCTTTATGGGTCCTATGAGGACAGCAGTATTGGCAACATTAAAACAAGTATGGAACATTGCCAACACAACAGGCAGACGTGATGCCTGTCCACCTTCTGCAGGATTATAGCCTACCAAGCCGCATACCATATCTACAAAGGGATAGAACACTATCAGCACCCATGTGACACCGAAGACGTTAAACAGCAAGTGTGCAAGGGCAGCACGACGAGCTTGCGTATTTGCTCCCAAAGCAGCAAGATTGGCCGTTGCTGTAGTACCTATATTCTCACCCATCACCAATGCTATGCCAAGATAGATGGGCAAGACGCCTGTGGAACAAAGCAGAATGGTGATTGCCATAACTGCTGCGGATGATTGCACTATACAGGTTATCAGTGTTCCTATCCCCAAGAATATTAATATGGTGAGATAGCTTGAAGTATCGAATGACGCAAAGAATGATATCACCTCTTGGTTATGTCCCAAATCCATCGCCTTGCCAGCATTGCTCAGCAACACCAATGACAAGAATAGGAAGGCTGTGCCAAACAGGAAGTCACCAAAGATATGATGGCGTTTTATGTAGATAAGAACTATTCCTAACAGGAAACAGGGATATATAACAGTTGTCAAATCGAGGCTGTATCCCAATGACATAATCCATGCTGTCAGAGTTGTTCCGATGTTGGCACCCATGATAACAGAGATGGCTTGCAACAATGTCAGCAGTCCTGCTGATACGAAAGAAACAGTCATAACAGTAGTAGCCGACGACGACTGTACAGCACAGGTGACGAGCATACCTGTCAGCATACCAGTAAAGCGATTCGTAGTCATTCTGGCAAGAACATGTCGCAACCCAGGGCCAGCCATCTTCTGCAGAGCCTCACTCATTACTCGCATACCATAGATGAGAAGGCTCAAAGAGCCCATCATCTGTAAGGCTATCAAAATATAGTTATGATTAGTTTCCATGTTTTTTTAGTTGATAGTTGACAGTTGATAACTGACAGTTATTAGATTTCGAATGCAAAAGTAAGAAAAAATCTTCTATCTACCAAGAAAATTGTTCCAAACAGTTAACAAGGTTTAAGAAAATGGCAGTAATGTTTATCATAGTTTAAAATTCGTGCCACTTTGTCTTCCGTTTTTGACATTTTGTCACCCAACCCTGAGTAGGCACGCCCTTTGCACTATGGTAAGCAGAAGCTGAGGCAAGAAAAGCCAAGGCAACAACAAAACATACGTTTAACTAAAAATATAATTGGAGGTAAAAATTATGTTGACATTAATGAAAAACAACGATTGGTTCCCAACAGTGTTTGATGATTTCTTTAACAATGGTTTTATGCCTCGTGCCAACAGTACAGCACCAGCAGTAAATGTCAAGGAGAGTGATAAGGAATATACTATGGAGCTTGCAGCCCCTGGCATCAAGAAAGAATATTGCCGCGTAGGCATCAATGATGAAGGCTTCCTTACCGTCGCCATAGAGAATAAGCAAGAACATAAGCATGAGGACAAGAACCATCACTATCTGCGTCGTGAGTTCAGCTATTCTAACTACGAACAGAACTACACCCTGCCAGATGACGTAGAAAAAGACAACATAAGTGCTAAAGTCGAAGATGGCATCCTGACAATCACAATGCCAAAGACAGCACAAAAGGAGAAGGTAACAAAGTCTATCGAGATTTCATAACCGTGGATTGTTTAACAATTAAAAAAGGGAGCAGCATCGCAATGATGCTGCTCTTTTTTGTATTTTCCGTAAATTTTTCGCGCCTTACGGAAAAACTTTTCGCTCGGGACGGAAAAAGATTTCGTTAGTTACGGAAAAAAAAACATACCAGCGATGACGATGACAGTTGACAACGACCCCTATTTATTTTATTGAACATTTCTGTCCCTAATGAATTTTATTGTAAAAAGACTTGGTTATTTCAATTATTTTTCGTACCTTTGCAGCATGAAAAAGAGGTTTTTAACTTCTTTACCGTTGTAAAGGGATTAAAGCCTCAAAACTGTAGCAAACATCC
>CAMJIL010000046.1 GCA_946405805.1 uncultured Prevotellaceae bacterium
TCATCTTCGCGTAATACTTCCTCGCGGATATTCTTTCTCTCGCGCTCCTCTTTTCCCAATTTGTAGTATTTAATGTCGTTAGCAAATACCTTACTCGTATCAGATGGTGGCTGTGGTAAGCTGAAAGCACACTGAAGACATACTTCGTCAGTGAGAAACCTATTATGGCTTATGTCACCACCTTCTTTCGATTCACTCTTCTGTGCAAATGCACCCAATGTCACCATCATGATGGCAAACATCAATAAAATTATCTTATTCATCATATATAATATTACATGCCCGCAAAGGTACTAATTTTTTTACATAAACATACAATAATTGAGTGATTTTTGTAGATATTGGAAAAATTTATACAAAAAAACTCACGCAGACCTTGATATCTGCGTGAGAACTGAATAAACAACTATATACATATACCTATTGAGATAGGATTTGTATCTTTTTTCGTTTGCAAAATTACAAAAGTAATTGCAGATTTACAAAAATAAACATCCCCTCAAATTAGATTTTGCTTATTCTGCATGAATTTTTGCATATTCTGCAACCATATTGTTATTTCTACATAATTTTCGGCCATTTAATCGGCAGTGGAGTTAGCCGTTTTTCTATATTCTTTAGGGGAGATACCTATGGTTTTTGAAAAAAGGCGAGAGAAATAATAACTGTCACTAATACCTACCTTATGGCTTATCTGACTGATTTTCATATTACTTTCACGCAATAGGTTGCATGCTTCCTTTATCTTTAGTTGGTTAAAGTAATTGATGGGGCTGACACCCATCGCCTTCTTAAACATTGCTGAAAGGTGGCTGACAGAATAGCCCAAGTAATCTGCAACTTCATCGAGGGAAAGGCGAGTCTCGATATTTTCCTCCATATAGCGGACAACAATGGAGATATAGTCTTTTTCTCTATCGGGATGAAGTGTTTTCCCGACTGCACGGAATTGCTGCAAAAAGCGCATCGAACCTAAATAATAGTGCAGCAGTGACGAGGCATAACGGAGATTCTCCATCTCATTTCCTAACTCCAACGTAGTGAATATCTCCTCAAAGATGGTATTTCTATCAGAAATGCGGGATGTAAGGCCAGGTTTCACATCTTGCGGCTTCTGTGCTCCTTCTATATAATAGGGAGCATGACTACCATTAAAATGTATCCAATAGATAGTCCAGGGATTCTTATTATCACTCCAGTATGTATGGCTTACTCCTGATGGCAAGACAACATATTGGTTTTGATTCAGGGGGTATTCTTTTCCGCTATGACATACATACCCTTTGCCACTTATACAATAAAGAAGCACGTATTCGGATATCGGAGTTTTTCGCTCACGATAATGGTTATATGCATTGGGGTAATAGCCTATATCTGTTATGTAAAGACTGGATAGCAATGGGTCTTTTTGAGACCTTTCAACTATTATCTGTGGAAGAATAATTGTACGTTCCCCGCTAAATCCTTCTTTCTGTTTTTGCATAATAAAATATTAATTTCTGCAGCAAAATTACTATTATTTTTTCTTTTATCCAAATAAATAATAATAATATTGTCCATTTTCTTTAATAAAAAAGTATATCTCTTGTTTTGTAAATAATCCATACCTTTGCAGCCGCAAACCATAAATATATTATGAATAAATTTTTCTTATTTTTTATCTGTATGGTGTCTGCCATGGGCGGACTATTATTCGGTTATGATTGGGTTGTCATAGGAGGTGCGAAACCTTTCTATGAAATGTTCTTTGAGATTGGCAATGACCCTATCATGCAGGGTGTTGCAATGACAACAGCTTTGGTTGGTTGTCTCGTGGGAGCCATGATAGCAGGAGGTCTTGCAGACCGCTATGGTCGTAAACCGCTACTGATGCTATCAGCAGTACTCTTTACTGTCAGCGCCCTCGCAACTGGCTGGTATGATGACTTCACCATGTTTAATATTGCCCGTTTCATCGGTGGTGTCGGCATTGGTGTTGCCAGTGCTTTATCTCCGATGTACATAGCAGAGGTGAGTCCTGCAGACATTCGTGGTCGCATGGTGAGCCTGAATCAAATGACTATAGTATTGGGCATTCTCGCAGCACAGGTGGTAAACATGCTCATCGGTACTGGTGTAGAAGAAGATTGGGGACGCGAATGGGGCTGGCGCTGGATGTTCTGGGCAGAGACAGTGCCAGCAGGATTGTTTCTCATACTCAG
Organism: uncultured Prevotellaceae bacterium; assembly: GCA_946405805.1. GTDB lineage: Bacteria > Bacteroidota > Bacteroidia > Bacteroidales > Bacteroidaceae > Prevotella. Next base: position 2,202 of record CAMJIL010000046.1, read on the forward strand.
TTTCTTCATCCCCGAAAGCCCTGTATTCCTGAGAAACAAAGAGAATGGAGGAATGGAAAAGAAGGAGTCATCTATTTCATTTAAGACATTATTCCGTTCACAATATCGAAACATCTTGCTGTTAGGACTTTTCATTGCCGTCTTCCAGCAATGGTGTGGCACCAATGTTATCTTCAACTATGCTCAGGAGATATTCATCTCTGCAGGCTTTGACGTTGATGGAATGTTTATCAATATTGTCATCACAGGCATTGCTAATGTACTATTCACATTTGTAGCAATGGGTACAGTTGAACGCTGGGGACGTCGCACCCTGATGCTCATCGGAGCAGGAGGACTATGTATGATATACTTCATTCTCGGCACCTGTTACTTTATACAGGTGACAGGAGTCATGATGGTTGTACTTGTTGTTGCTGCCATCTCTTGCTACGCAATGACACTGGGACCTATCACATGGGTGTTGTTGTCAGAGATATTCCCTGCCCGCATTCGAGGCATAGCAATGGGTACATGTACCTTTGCCCTGTGGGTAGGCTGCTGCACCTTGACATTCTCTTTCCCCTCTATGAATGCAGCATTAGGCTCCAGCGGCAGCTTCTGGATATACAGTGCTATATGCCTGTGTGCCTTCATCTTCCTGTTCAAGAGATGTCCAGAAACAAAAGGGAGGGAACTGGAGTAAAGTTTAGAGAGACCCTCCCCGACCCTCCCTTAGGGAGGGAGAATGGGTTTCAGGTTTCAAGTTTCAAAGGCATATCTTCTTAACTCTTAATTCTTAATTCTTAACTAAATAAAATGGTAAAAGCTTGGCGTGAAACTGTTGTTATTCCTACATATGAGGTAGGTAAAGCAGAAAAGAATCCTATATTCCTGGAAAAACGTGTTTATCAAGGTTCAAGTGGTGTAGTATATCCCTACCCTGTTATTGAGTCAATCGAGGAAAAACCTGTTGACCACGAATGGCAGGCAGTATGGCTGGAGAATGAGTATATCAAGGTAATGATACTCCCAGAGTTAGGGGGGCGCGTACAAATGGCATACGACAAGATTCGTCAGCGCCACTTCGTATATTATAATAATGTGATAAAGCCTGCCCTTGTAGGTCTTCTTGGCCCTTGGATCAGTGGTGGTATAGAGTTCAACTGGCCTCAACATCATCGTCCCAGCACCTATCTCCCTGTTGACAGTACCATAGAAGAGAATGAGGATGGTTCTGTTACCGTCTGGGTAAGCGAAAACGAGAAGATGTTCCACCAAAAAGGTATGGCAGGTTTTACATTACGCCCTGGATGTGCATACCTTGAGATAAAAGGACAGTTGTACAATCGTACAGATGTGCCACAGACCTTCCTATGGTGGGCAAATCCTGCCGTAGAGGTAAATGATGCATACCAAAGTGTCTTCCCACAGGATGTGAATGCTGTCTTTGACCACGGAAAACGTGCGGTTTCATCGTTCCCAATCGCTACTGGCACATACTATAAGATGGATTATTCTTCAGGTGTTGACATCTCTAACTACAAGAATATCAAGGTGCCAACATCATATATGGCAGTAAACTCGAAATACAATTTCGAAGGAGGCTACGAAAACGACACTCAGGCAGGTATGCTACATGTGGCATCAAATCATTTCTCTCCTGGTAAGAAGCAATGGACATGGGGCAATGGAGATTTCGGACGTGCCTGGGACCGCTCGCTGACAGACAAGGATGAGAGGGGCATATACAGACCTTATATCGAACTGATGGCTGGTGTTTATACAGAAAACCAACCAGATTTCACTTGGCTCATGCCATACGAAGAGAAGCAGTTTGTACAGTATTTTATGCCCTATCGTGAGGTGGGAATGGTAAAGAATGCCAGCAAAGACCTTGTCTTCGGCATAGAAGAAACAAAGAAAGGGCAGTATCAGTTCAAGATACAAGGTACCAGAAAACAGGATATCCACATTGTTTTCACCGATAAAAGCGGCAAAAAACTTTATGATGAGCAGCGCACGATAAGCCCGGAGTCAGTACTTTGCGAGAGCTTTGACGCAAATACAGATTGGTTAGAACTGACAATATATAAGGAACAATATGGCAAAGAACGCCCTGTTCTTACTTGGTCACCGGAACCAGACGAGATACGCCCAATTCCTGATGCAGCAGAGGCAGCCCTGCTCCCTGAGCAGATAAAGACCAACGAGCAGTTATACCTCACAGGCCTGCATATAGAGCAGTATCGTCATGCTACATATGTAGCTACAGATTACTATGAAGAGGCTCTGCGTCGTGATCCTAACGACATACGATGCTTAAATGCTATGGGACTGTGGTATATCCGCAAAGGTCGTTTGGACAAGGCAGAGGGTTACCTCAGAAAAGCTGTAAAACTCTCTATGAAACGTAACCCGCAGCCATACGACGGCGAACCACTGTATAACTTGGCTATCTGCCTGAAGTATCAGAGTCAGGACCCTCCCCAGCCCTCCCTTAAAGGGCGGGAGATAGGTTCAATGTTCAAAGGTCAAAGGTCAAAGGTCAGGAAAGAAGCCTACGATTTGTTCTGGAAAGTTACATGGAACAAAGCATGGGCAGATGCAGGATATTTCGAGGCTGCGAAGATAAGTGTTATGGAAGAACGCCTTGATGATGCCTGGGAAGAACTACGTCGTTGCCTCAACAACAATGCCCACAACCAGAAGGCATTAGCCCTAAAGGCAACTGTTGCAAGACTGATGGGCAAGAAGGCAGAAGCAAAAGAAATCTGTGAGGAAGCTCTAAAGACAGACCCCTTCAACTATGGTTGCCTCTATGAACTCGGGTGGTATGATAAGATAAAGGTTCTTATGCACGGAATGCCAAACAACTATCAGGAACTGGCTCTCGACTATGCTGCCGCAGGACTGTCTGACGATGTAGAAAAGATTCTGGAGATGTCAATAGAAGAAGGGGCTGCAACTCCTATGACATATTATTACCTTTATTATTATGGCAATCGCAATGTGAAATATCTGGCAGAAGCAGAAAAGGCAGATTCAGACTATTGCTTCCCTAACCGCATAGATGACATTTTGGCTTTGGAGGCTGCTACAATAGATGCAAAAGAAGCTAGCAAGGCCCACTATTACTTGGGATGCCTGTACTATGACAAGCGCCAGTATGACGTAGCAACAGAGCATTGGGAGAGCTGTCGCGAACAGAATCCTGAATTCCCTACTGTATGGAGAAATTTGGCACTTTCATATTTCAATAAACAACATAATGCAGAAAAAGCCGTTAATTATATGGAGAAGGCTTTTGAGCTCGACAAGACAGATGCTCGCATCTTCATGGAGTTAGACCAACTCTATAAACGTCTTGGCAAGGCCCACACAGAGCGACTGGCAGAGATGCAGAAGCACCTCGATATGGTGGAAACACGAGAAGACCTGAAACTGGAATATGCTACACTCCTCAATCTTACAGGCCATTATGAGGAAGCGATGCAATTCATCGATGCCCACAATTTCCACGCATGGGAAGGTGGTGAAGGAAAGGTTCCAGCACAATATCAGCTGGCACGCACAGAATTAGCAAAACAACTCTTGGCAAAGGGCGACAAAGATTCTGTAACTGCTGCCATAAAACTGCTTAACGAATGCTTGGAATATCCACATCATCTCGGTGAAGGCAAGTTGTATGGTGCGCAGGAGAGCGATTTCTACTACTTCTTAGGATGTGCCCACGAGAAATTAGGAGATATGGGCAAAGCCAAGGAGTGTTGGGAAGAAGCCACCAAGGGACCACAAGAGCCAGCTGCTGCGATGTATTACAATGATGCAAAACCAGAAAAGATATTCTATCAAGGTCTGGCACTCAGGAAGTTACAACGCGACGGCGAAGCAAATGGACGCTTCTATAAACTGCTGAACTATGGCAAACAACACATCTTCGATAATGTCGTAATGGACTATTTCGCAGTTTCTCTGCCTGACCTTCAGATATGGGAGGGTGACCTCAATACATCTAACCAGATACACTGCAAACTGATGCTCGCCCTTGGATACTTCGGATTAGGTGATAAAGAAAAAGCTGCACAGTATATCGCAGAAGTAGAAACCCTCGACCCTAACCACCTCGCAATACACGCGATGAAAACACTTAAGAATGCATAATTTTGAATTATGAATTATAAATTAATTCTCCTTCTTTCCTTGCTTCCCCTGTGCTCTATGGCACAGGAAAAATTCTCGTTTGGAACAAAGACAAATCCACAGGGAGTTACCTTTGAGGTTGACTCACGAGGCTTTATTGTTGGTGGCAAACACATTCTGCCTGTTATGGGTGAAATACATTTTTCGCGTGTGCCTGCTACCGAATGGAAGCGCGAGATACAGAAGATGAGAGCCGGTGGAATCACCATTATTGCCACTTATTGCTTCTGGATTCATCATGAAGCGACAGAAGGACAATGGGATTGGAGCGGCAACAAGAACCTCAGGCAGTTCCTACAGGTCTGTAAGGAAGAAAATATGCCTGTAGTACTGAGAATAGGCCCCTTCTGTCACGGAGAGGTCTATCAGGGAGGTTTTCCTGTATGGATTGTAGAGAAAGCTCTCTCTGACCCCAAGAACTTCAAGCTCAGGAGTACTGCACCAGGCTTCCTTGCTGCCACAAAGAAGTTATACGAAAACATCTATGCTCAGGCAAAGGGACTATTGTGGAAAGATGGTGGTCCTGTGGTTGGAGTGCAGATAGAAAACGAATGTCGCGGGCCTTGGAATTACTATATGTCGCTACGGGATATGGCTATTAACATAGGCTATGATGTTCCTTTCATGACTCGCACAGGATGGCCAAAACTCAATGGCAAGGAGGAATTTGGAAAGCTGCTGCCCCTTTATGGCGACTATGCTGACGGCTTTTGGGACAGAACCCTTGACGATATGCCTGGCGATTATCCAAAGGCCTTCATCATGAAGGAACAGCGCATAAACGCCAACATCGCGACAGAGACCTTCAGCAAGAAAGAACTCACCGACGGAGATTCTTCACTCTCCACTCTTCACTCTTCACTTACCTACCCCTACCTCACCTGCGAACTGGGAGGCGGCATGATGCCAGCATATCACAGGCGAATAAATATGTCAGGCAATGAAGCAATGCCGTTAGCAATATGCAAGTTAGGCTCTGGCTCAAATCTTCCAGGATATTACATGTACCACGGAGGCACAAATCCCTATTGCGCAGAGCATACTATGGCAGAGACACAGGCTACAAAGGTGACGAACTATAACGATATGCCATATATGACCTATGACTTCCAGGCTCCTCTGGGAGAAATGGGACAGCCAAACCTCAATGCCTTCCATCAGACACGCTTGCTGCATCAGTTCCTTGCTGACTGGGGCGACATGCTGAGCCAAATGGATGTGGATAGCATTTCAGACCATTATGCTCGACGCGGATGCTTTGAATTTTATAATGACTATGTACGCATTCTCAACGAAGGAGGCAAGGCATACGTGCGACCAGTGGATATGCCCTTCAACGGCCATACCATAACAGCCAATGCACAGCCATTCTGCAAAATAGGCAATACCCTGTATTTCATTCCCATAAAAGGCATGAAGCCCAAAATATGGATTGACAAGGAATTGGTTTCAAGTTTCAAGTTTCAGGTTTCTTCGACTAGCGAAGCGGCAAAACCGATTACAGGTTTGGAGGTTATTCTTCTTTCCGAAGACGAGGCGTTGCGTGCCTTCAAGATTGATGACAAGATGTATTTTGCCAAAAAGGCTGGCAATATAATATATAAGGATGGGGATAAGATTATTGAAGAAGAATGGAAGGAGAGCAAGACGAAAACGATAACCATAACGAAAACGAAGGATGCCGCAGAACCCCGAATCATTCCAATGGGATCGCAGAAAGTTGCAGCAATGCCTACCAACGAAGACTTCGAGAATGCAGCAGTTTGGACTCTGAATATATCTCCCTCCCTCTCGGGGAGGGATTCAAGGGAGGGGGTCTCTTTCCTGAAGATTTCATACGCTGGCGACTGCGCAAGGGTTTATGCAGACGGAAAGCTTGTAATGGACAACTTTTGGAACGGCAAGCCAATGCTCGTCAGGATGTCAGACCTTGCAGGCAAGAAAGTGGAACTGCGCATCCTGCCACTTCGTAAAGATGCACCAATATACCTGCAGAAGGAACAAAAGGAGATACTTGACAACAGCAAAGCAGCCCTTCTGCAACTTAACAGCATAAACATCTTAACAAGAGAAACTTTTGTAAAATAAAATTATCATAATAGCATGAGACAAAAACTTTTCTTTACCTTCTTTTTATCATTTATCGGCATAATAAATGCTAATGCTTTAGCAAGTGATGCCGTTGACTGGTATTTATATTGTTATTCCGAACAATACGATATAAATGGTGATATCGGACAATTCGTGGAAACTGAAACACCTGATGTTTTTATTCTGGAGAATTGTCTGGTAGAGAAATCAGGAATAAACTTCTGCATCCACAACCAATCGTGGAGCACCTCGTATGGTTGGTCAAAAGGTGAAGAGGGTATTGTAAAGGAATATGGCATAGATATTCCATTGGGTCTTACTACTTCTGCCAGCGGCTGGATAGGAATAGAGGCAGGAACCTATAATATTACTTTTAACTCTACTTCCTGCACAATACGCTTTGACCAGGTAACACCAGAGGCAAGAGACTATCTGCGTGGTGGAGATATCTCTATGTTGAATTATGTTGAAGACATGGGAGCAAAGTTTTATACTGCCTCTGGTACGCAAAAAGACCCTCTCGACATAATGAAGGAGAATGGCGTAAACATCGTACGCCTACGCCTGTATAACAACCCTGGCAACGAGATCAGTTACACCGTAGATGCCACCACATATACCTACAAACTGCCAGCCAACTATCTCAATGAAGCCGATGTTCTCAACCTTGCCCGTCGTGCCAAGGACAAGGGCATGAAGATAGAGTTGACTTTCCACTATAGTGATTTTTGGACGAATGGCGAAACACAGTTCAAACCCAGTGCATGGAAGAACCTCTCTTTTGAACAACTCAAGACAGCTGTTTATGACTACACATACGACTTTCTCCAGAAGATGAATGCTCAAGGCACAGCACCTGATTATGTCAGCATCGGCAACGAGATACAGGCAGGATTTCTCTTTGGTCATAGCAACAACATTGATGAAGTCAACGGCTATGCCTCAAACAATAATATGGCAAATGTAGCAGCTCTTCTCAATCAGGGTAGTACCGCCGTTCGTGCTGCCTGTCCCAAGGCAAAGGTAATAATGCACCTCACACTGAGTGAGAACATAAATACTGAAACATACAAATGGTTTTTTGATGCTATGCGTTCCAATAACCTCGACTACGACATCATTGGAACATCATATTATCCCTATTGGACCAACAAAAAACCCACAATGCTCACCTCTCTAGCTAACACCATGTACAGCCGTTATGGCAAGGAAACGCTGATTATGGAGGTTGGTTATTCATGGACACAATATCGTCCCAGCGGACGTTATGGCGGCAACTACGAAGGTCAGCTGCACCTCAACGGAACTCCATATAACGAAGCTACGGAAGCAGGTCAGAAGAGTTTTATGCAGGAATTGCAGACTGTTATCAAAAACAATAGCCATATTCTTGGATATCTGTATTGGGATCCTGTAATGGTTGAGCAGAAGGTAAAGAATTCGTGGATAAAGTCAACCTGGGCTTTCAAGAAGAGCGGAAGCAAATGGTACGAAGACGGGAATATGGTAGGCAACACCACATTGTTTGACTACGAAGGCAAGGCACTTCCTGTTTTCGAAGCCATTAAGGAAGACATGCAACCCATCATTGGAGATGTCAATGGCGACGGCGTAGTTGATATGAACGACGTAAACGACATCGTGCAATATCTTCTTGGAAATACTCCCGATGGATTCGATGAAAAAGCAGCAGATGTTAATGGCGACGGAGAAATAGGCATGCCTGACATAATGTTTATTGTAAACTATATCCTCAACGGAAAATTCCCAAACAAGTAGTAACAAGAGGACATCATACATCAGCCCTCAGACATCATACATCAGCCTTCTTACATCAGACATCATCCATTATACATCTTACTTCTTACATCAGACATTCAAAACTTACAGCAGAGTAAGCAAAACTCATATCACACACATAAACAAGCCCCAAGAGCGATCTCCTGGGGCTTGTTTTTATAATCCTTGGTCTGTTTTATCGAACAAAAAAAGCGTTGTTGTTATACCCTCACCATAGCCAGCTTGTCCTAATGCACAAACACAACATCCAACCTATGATATGAAATATGTAAATAACATTGTGCAGTATCTTCTTGGAATTATCAATACTCCTTTATTGGGCAATAACTATGTCACTACTTAAAAAGCATAGCCCCCATCAATATAGGAAGTTTCATTATATATTTATTTTAACACTTAAATAATCCTTCACAAGTGGAAAGATGGGGAACTATGCCGATTCGTTTTCGAAATCCGGGTCGAAAATCTGATAGATTTCTATACCCTTTCATCTTTTAATTATCTACATATCTGAAATCCCAACCACAATGATGACATCTATAAACTTCACCATCTTCGGATATAGAATTCTGAATTTTAATTACTACTTCTTTTTTACACTTTGGACATTTAACTATTGTCATTGTTAATTAATTTAGTGTTGATACCCATCAACATAGCCTTCACGACTTTGATAAAAACCCCCCGCCCGAGATATGAGCGAGGGGAACTAATATTTGCCGTTGGCTTATTTGCCTTGATTTTTACTTTGTGCGGCCACCAATAGCATTGAACTCCTTGCCATCAACAGTCTTGA
>CAMJIL010000047.1 GCA_946405805.1 uncultured Prevotellaceae bacterium
CTGTCCTTTTCCGTTCTGTTTATCATCTTTCCACTGGCCGACATAGACATCATTATTGGCCCACACGAAAGTGCCCTGACCATTTTTTTCGCCATTTTTGAAATGTCCTACATATTTATCTCCATTAGCATATTTGAAAACGCCCTCTCCCGTTCGTTCACCATTAAGGTAGTCACCTTCATAGGTATCACCATTGCTGAAACGATATATTCCCTTGCCATTCTGCAAGTCCTCACGCCACATACCAAAATAGACGTCCCCATTAGCGTATTTGTATTCACCCTTGCCGATGCGCTTGTTATCTGTCCAGAAACCATCATATCTGCTACGGTCTTTCCACACAAAGACACCACGTCCGTTCTTCATGTCATTTTTCCATTCGCCATCGTAGTATTCGCCTGTAACGTAGGTATATATACCATTTCCCTGACGTTTGCCCTTGACATAAGAGCCTACATATTGGTCACCATTATTATATGACATAACGCCTTTACCATGAGGAACCCCACGAGACCTGTGCCCTTGATATGTGCCCTGCTCCATAGTAAAGCTTTGATCAGAATCTTCATCCTGAGCTCGCAAACTTATGGATGGAATCAGCAAAAAAAGCATAAGCAGAAGGATGTTCTGCAGATATATTATAGCTATTTTTTCAAATTTCATGTGCCAAAGATACAAAAATATTATAGAATAAAATATCATACATCATTTTTTTTAGTGTTTTTTTAGAAAATAATACAACAAAATGAGTAATAGGGAAAAAGTTTTATTAACTTTGCAGCATGAATTTTGTAGCAATTATTCCAGCAAGATATGCATCAACACGTTTTCCAGGCAAACCATTGGCTATGCTTGGCGATAAAAGTGTGATACAACGAGTTTACGAACAGGTAACGAAACAACTGCCAGCATGTGTGGCAACTGATGATGAACGTATATTTGAACACGTTAAATCATTCGGAGGTAACGTTGTAATGACTCGTACTGACCACAAGAGTGGTACAGACAGAATAGAAGAGGCTGTAGAGAAACTCTGCTCAACAAAAGAACTGAATATCTCTGACGACACAGTCATTGTAAACGTACAGGGCGACGAGCCATTTATTCAGCCAGAACAGATAAAGACTCTTTGCGAGTGTTTCAATGACAAGACAACAGACATTGCTACCTTGGGTATCAAATTCAAAACCTTTGATGCTGTAAAGAACCCCAATTCACCGAAGATAATTCTTGACAACATGGGATTTGCTATGTATTTCAGCAGGTCTGTTATCCCATTTATTCGCGGCAAGGAGGAGACTGAATGGCTACAATCATTCAATTTCCTGAAGCATATCGGAATGTATGCTTACCGCAGAATGATATTAAAAGAGGTTACGGAACTTCCACAGTCATCTCTTGAAATAGCAGAAAGTTTGGAACAACTGCGTTGGCTGCAAAACGGATACAAAATAAAGGTTGGAGAGACAACACAGGAAACTATAGGTATTGACACACCAGAAGATTTAGAAGCAGCAATAAAACGATTAAACACAGAACACATTTCTTGATGAACCCTATAATATTAGAAAATTACATCACTATATTACGCGCTGGGGCTTTTAGGAGTAAGGATAACGAGATTATACCAATGTCGTTGCACAAGTGGCACGTATTGGGAAGAATGGCTAAAGAGCATCATGTTCAGGATTTTCTGTCTGACGGAATAAAACACATCAAAGAATCACACAATCCCGACCTGCCAGACATTGATATAATAGAGAAGCCTGAGAAATCTGCAGAAGAGGTCAATGAAAATTTCAATGCCTCAAAAGCATATCTCTCATACAACCTCTCAAAAAGAAGATGGGAAGAACTGCGTGAAGAAGAGATGAGTGATATACATAATATCTCCGACGAAACGCTGCAACTTCTTGACATAATAATCATGAATGCTGACTATGTCATAGACTCCACAGTCAGCCTAGAAGGATTATTATTATTCGGACGATTTATACGCGAAAACAAAAAAGCTATTGATTACACAAAACTCAATAATTGGCTTGCAAAGACAAAGATGGTCTCAATGGCTGAATTACTGGGAACTATCCTGATAGAATTCTTCGACTTTTCACAAGATGAACTTCCTTTTATGAGAACTTCTGTAAAAAGTTCTGAAAAAATTTTCACTCAAACATTAGAACACACCTTCCACAAGCAACGTACGCCTTTATTGACATGCATGCACCTTGCTGCTTTTGAAACTCTCTGTCATCGTTTCTCAGGTATTATCTCCGTTGTAAGAGATGTTGAAGAATAATTAGTCTTTACTTCGGATTGTTCTTATAACTGTAACATTATATGTTTTTTATAGGATAATTGGCTTCAAAAGTGAATTATTTTTACAAATAATTATTAAAACAAAGGTATCTTTATTAAAAAAATATCACTTTTTTTGTCACAAAGTGTGTTTTTCCACATAATTTTGCTATCTTTGTGGCCAATTATGGGAATATTTTCATTTTTTAAGAAGAAAGAAGACAATATAAAAGTCGGTGGTATGCAGGATTATATGATGTTAGTCCGTGTATATTTCCAATCTGCAATAGCATCTCAAGTAGGCATCAACAATCTTGCGATGCTCCCCGACCTTCGTGTTTTCAAATCAACATTCAAGGTGCGTACAGAGCACAACAAGTTGGGTATCGGTGAAAAGACAGCATGCAAAAAGATGCTCAAGAACATGTATAACATGAATGACGATTTCTTCAAGGAAATCGACAAGAGCATATCAAAGAACTGTCACAAGATTCAAGATGTGCAGACCTATATGTATCAGTTCCAGGGATTTACTCAGGACATCATGATGCTTATGGGAAACCTCATGAAATTCAAGATGCGTCTGCCTTCGTTCTTTAGGAAAGCTATTTACGCTATGACAGAAAAGACTGTGGCTGAGATATTCACCAAGAACGATTATTCAGATGCTGGTACTCTGAAGACTGTTGCTGCTGTACGCAAGTACAACCAACGTTTAGGCTTTACACAACAGTGGATAACAGATTTTGTTTATCAGGTTGTAATGCTGGCTAAAAAAGAAAAGCCACAGGAGTAAATGAACATCAAGATCTTTGCCTCACAAGTACGCCAACTGATACTTCAGCTACGTAAGTTGAAGCAACAGAATGCTGATCTTGAGGCAATGGTACAAAAACTGAAGGAAGAGAATGTTCAAGCCACTCAGAAGTTAAAAGCTATGCAAGTGGAATATAATTCTCTCGTAATGGGAAAGATGCTCCATATTACCGATAACGATCTTGAAACATCCAAGCAACGTATAAACAACATGATACGCACTGTTGACAGATGTATCACAATATTGAGTGAAAAGTGAAACAACACATAACATTAAACATACACGACACAGTAATCTCAATTATGGTCCCACAGGAAGATGAGGCCAAATATCGTGAAGCTGGCGTCCTCATAAATGAAAGGCTGAACACCTACTTCAACTACTATAAGGATGTCAAAAGCAACAAGGAGATTTATTTTTACGCAATGATTGACATTGCACTCAAATATATAAATGAATCAAAAAGAAATGACACAAAACCAATATTAAACGTTTTAGAAGAACTCAACAAAGAAATAGAAGAAAGTTTAAAGTAAAACACTTAGATTATACAAAATGATACTTACGTTAGTAATACTCGCAGCGCTGATAATAGGCGGACTATGCGGATACTTGATTTTCAGATATGTTATCAAGTTTAAGTATAACGAGATGCTTGCAAATGCAGAAAAGGCATCAGAAGTTATAAAGGAAAAGAAACTCCTTGAGGTAAAGGAGAAGTTTATTAACAAGAAAGCAGAACTGGAGCAGGAGATACAACAACGCAACCAAAAGATGCAACAGACTGAGAACCAGCTGAAGCAGCGTGAAATGAATCTCAACCAACGTCAAGAAGAAAACAACAAACACAAACAAGAACTTTCACAGTTACAGAGCCGTCTCGACACCCAGCGTAATGCTCTGGCCGTAAAGGAGCAGGAACTGGAGACTATGATTCACAAAGAGCGTGAAAAACTGGAGCAACTTTCTGGTCTGTCTGCAGAAGAGGCAAAGAATCACCTTATCGAAAGCATGAAAGATGAGGCTCGCACCAATGCCCAGTCTTACATCAATGAAATAATGGATGAGGCAAAGATAAATGCCAACAACGAAGCACGCAAGATTGTCATCAAGACTATCCAAAGAGTTGCTACAGAAGCAGCCGTTGAGAATTCTGTTTCTGTTTTCCATATTGAGAATGATGATGTAAAGGGTCGTATTATCGGACGTGAGGGACGCAATATCCGTGCTCTTGAAGCTGCCTGCGGAGTTGAAATCGTTGTAGATGACACCCCAGAGGCTATTGTCATCTCAGCATTCGACCCAATCCGTCGTGAGACCTGCCGTCTTTCTCTCCACCAACTTGTTGCAGACGGACGTATCCATCCTGCACGCATTGAGGAAGTTGTTGCAAAGGTAAAGAAGCAATTGGAACAAGAGGTTATAGAGACAGGTAAGCGTACAGCCATTGACCTCGGAATACATGGCCTACACCCAGAACTGGTGCGCATCATCGGTAAGATGAAATATCGTTCTTCCTATGGACAGAATCTTCTTCAGCATGCCCGTGAAACAGCAAATCTCTGTGCTGTGATGGCAGCAGAATTAGGTCTTAATGCCAAGAAAGCAAAACGTGCCGGTCTGTTACACGATATCGGTAAGGTGCCTGATGAGGATCTCGAAATGCCACACGCTCTCTATGGTGCTAAGATTGCTGCACAGTATAAGGAGAAGCCTGAGATTTGCAATGCTATCGGTGCTCACCATGATGAAATGGAGATGGAAACCCTTATTGCTCCTATCGTACAGATTTGTGATGCCATAAGCGGAGCACGTCCTGGTGCACGTCGTGAAATCGTAGAGGCATACATCAAGCGTCTCAATGACCTTGAGGCTATCGCTATGTCTTACCCAGGTGTACAGAAGACTTATGCTATTCAGGCAGGTCGTGAGCTGCGTGTCATTGTCGGTGCAGACAAGATTACAGATGCAGAAATAGAAACTCTCTCTAACGACATCGCTACAAAGATTCAGAATGAGATGACATATCCTGGTCAGGTAAAGATTACTGTCATCCGCGAAACACGTTCTGTTGCATACGCTAAATAAAAAGGAATCATGAAGAAACTGTTTTTTATTCTTTCCATATTTGTCTTTGCTGCATCAATCTCTTTTGCTCAGACAACAGCAACAGCAACGAGAACTGTATATAAGGGCCAGAAGTCAACAACTACTACCGGTACCCTGTTTGCCAAGAAGGCTTCAAAGGTTGCTATCATAACAGGCAAGGATGCCCTCATCATGAACGGCACAGCCTTCACAATGAAGAAGGGCCCTCTGAAAGCTAAGACAGATGCCACGAAAGATATGCAGTACAGGACTTTCCACGATGTTCTAAACAACATCCTGCTTGGAGGAAATACTGACGTGTCAAAATATTCTGATACGAAAATCACCAAATCCAGCGGGAATACTGTATATACCATCACTCCCAGCGCTGGCAACAAAAAGATGATGTTCACATCCTTTGTGCTTACAGCTTCCGGCAAAGAACTGAAGTCTATACGTCTCAACAGGAGCAACGGACAATATACGGTATATGAGTTCTCCGATTACAAGACCGGCGCAACAATTGACGATAAAGTCTTCAAATGAAAAACACCACCCGCATCCTTGTCAAATTCTCTGAGCTTGACCCTATGTTCAGGGTTTGGCACGGAAATTATGTGAAATACTTTGAAGACGGCCGTGAGGCTTTCGGAAAAGAGTTTCCCGGATGCGATTACGGCATCATGATGCAGACAGGCATCACTGCTCCTATATATGATTTAAAGATAAAATATCTTGCACCTCTCAGCATGAATGATTACGCTATTATTCATACTACCTACGTTCCGAAACAAGGTGCACGGTTAGATTACAAATACGAAATATATCGGGAAAACGACGGCGTTTTATGCTGCACAGGTTCCACCACACAGCTGTTTATTGACCCGCAGGGGAATCAATTGCTTGAGGAACCGGATTTCTATCTCGAATGGAAAAAGAAAAATGGTCTTTAGGTTTTTTCCTAAGGACCATTTTCGTATCACATCCTTGTTGTTTTGCTTAACAAGTAATTATCGAGTATCGTTATTGCCGCCATAGCCTCAACGATAGGCACTGCACGCGGCAAGACACATGGGTCGTGACGTCCTTTTACCTTCAAGGTAGTAGGATTTTTATCAACATCCACGGTATTCTGTTCACGCAATTGCGTTGCTATTGGCTTGAAGGCTACGCGGAAATATATGTCTTCCCCGTTGCTGATGCCTCCCTGTATGCCGCCAGAGTTGTTTGTCGTAAAACCTTCGGGAGTCATTATGTCATTCTGCTCACTGCCCTTCTGATGCAATCCTCCGAATCCTGCTCCGTAGTCGAATCCGTGTGCGGCATTGATTGACATCATAGCAGAAGCCAGCTGTTGGTGCAGCTTTCCGAACTCCGGCTCCCCTACTCCTACAGGGCATCCTTGTATATTACATGTTATGACGCCACCGATAGTATCGCCATCAGCCTTCACCTGTCTTATCAGATTCTCCATCTCCGGAGTAAGGCTCTCCCCTACTATGTCGCCGACCTGTGTGATACGGGCGGTTATATCGACGCCTATCTGCTTTAAGGCCAGTTTTGCGAAAGCACCGGCCACTACACGGGAAATAGTAATACGGGCACTGCTTCTGCCGCCGCCGCGATGGTCCCTGATGCCATATTTCATGTGATAGGTATAATCGGCATGTGAGGGTCTGAAGACATTCCGCAAGTCTTCGTAATCGCTTGAGTGCTGATTTGTATTTCGTACGATAAAACCTATCGGTGTGCCTGTTGTCTTACCCTCAAAGACGCCGCTCAGTATCTCCACCTCATCCATTTCCTTTCGTGGTGTGGTAAGGTCAGACTGTCCCGGACGCCTGCGTGCAAGCTCACTCTGGATAAAGCCCATATCCACCTCTATGCCTGCCGGCATACCGTCAATGACACCACCGATGGCAGGCCCGTGACTTTCCCCAAAACTGGTCAATCGATATATGGTTCCAAACGTATTCATCGTATTTTTAATGCATAATGCATAATGCACAATGCATAATTATATTTTAAAGTTAGACTAAGTCATTTATGAATTACAGTTACCGCAACCGCCTCCGCAGTTGCCCTCTCCGCACTTGTCTTCCTTGTCGCAATCGCCGCCTTTGCATCCGCCCTTGCAGCCACCGCCTCCACAACCGCCGCAGCCACTGCCGGAAATGCTGTTGATGAGCTGCGTTATCTCTTCGTTCGTAGCCTCGCGACATTCCTTCACGGTACCTTGGAAGTTAAGGTCGCAACCGGCAAGGGGATGATTGAGGTCCAGCTTTACCTGGTCGCCCTCGAAGCCGACGATACGGGCCAGGAAGCGATTGCCGTCTTCATTCTGCAAAGGTATTATGGCGCCAATCCTCAAGTCAAACTGACTCTCATCCTCCGGACGGGGCAGTGATACCACACGCTCTGCCACATACTCTCCGTATGCCTCATCAGCGGGAACAACGAAATCGAATGTATCACCCTGAGAAAGGTTTTCTATATTCTTCTCAAAACCAGGAATTGTCGTGCCGAAACCCGAAATAAACACAAAAGGTTCTGCAGCGCTGGTCTCTTCCTCCAGCTTACGCTCTCCATTCTTAACAGAGAACAGTTTGTAATCAAGTATGTAATATTTGTTCATGGGTGCAAAGGTACGATTAAGTGAGCAAAATAGCAAACAAAAAAGAAATTATTTTCATTTTTGGTTTATATTTTCGAACGAAAGTACCTTCGACAAGGTCAAAGGTATGATTAAGTTATGAGAAATGCAAGAAAATAAATATATATATTATTAAACATAACAAGCAAAAAAAGTCCGCCCAGAACCACTGTAACAAATGCTACCGTAAGAACTGAAGCGGACTACCCACCTTAAAAAAAGTATCCTATTGAGATCGGGACGCCGGAGCATCCCGTCAAATTCGTCTTTACTCTAACTTTACGAGTGCAAAGATATGACTATTCCAACGTCTTTGCAAACAATTCTGCTCTTTTCTTTGTGCACGCACACATTTTTTGATTATAATCAATAACCCCCATTGACATCAGTCAACGGGGGCCATTATTTAGTCTAAATTCTGGGCCTTTCGACATAACGTCATATCGTAATGACGATATAACGAAAAGATAAAGGCCCCTTTTATTTAGTTGTTTTCAGGACGCAGCTGACGTACTGTCTCAGCTGTACGCCACATCTCAGAGTCATGCAGAGCAGCAAGTTCCTTCTCAAGACCTACACGATAGTCTGGCTTTGAGTTAGCGTCGATAGAAATCTGAGCCTCGTTACCGCACTTTACTGAATCGTAGAGCTGCTGAACAACAGGCTTGATAGCATCGTGGAAACGAGGATACCAGTCAAGGGCACCGCGCTGTGCTGTTGTAGAACAGTTAGCATACATCCAGTCCATACCCTTAGCAGCGAAGAGAGGCATGAGTGACTGTGTCAGCTCTTCTACTGTCTCGTTGAAAGCCTCAGAAGGAGTGTGACCATTCTCACGGAGAACCTCATACTGAGCAAGAAGCAGACCCTGGATAGCACCCATCAGAGAACCACGCTCACCAGTAAGGTCAGAAGTAGCCTCACGCTGGAATGTTGTCTCGAAGAGATAACCTGAACCGATACCGATACCAAGAGCCAGAGTACGGTCAAGAGCCTTACCTGTAGCATCGTTATATACTGCGTATGAAGAGTTCAGGCCACGACCCTCGAGGAACATAGTACGGAGAGAAGTACCAGAACCCTTAGGAGCTACCATGATAACGTCGATATCCTTAGAAGGAACGC
>CAMJIL010000048.1 GCA_946405805.1 uncultured Prevotellaceae bacterium
GCAGCAAATGCACAGTTTGAGAAAGGCACATGGTCATTGCAGCCATTCCTTGGTGGTAGTATTTCATCAATTACAAATGTAGGCTCTTTTGACATTGATGATGGTATAGAACTGAAGAAGAGAATGCGTGTAGGTTATATCATCGGTGGTGAGGCAGAATATCAGTTTGCCAACAAATTCAGCGTTGCAGCAGGTATTAACTACACCACTCAGGGTTGCGGATGGAAAGACATTGATTATTTTGATGGAGGTGCCAAAATCAAGATTAAAGACCAGAGTGACATTCTGGGCTACATCAAGATTCCTATTGTGGCAAACTACTATATTTTCAAGGGTTTTGCTGTTAAGGCAGGTGTTCAGTTCGGTTTCATGGTTTCCTCTAAATTCTTTGCGCATGGAGAAGCCGACTATGACCTATTTGGAGATGGCGTTAAGAGAGCAGTAGACCTTTACGGTTATGTTGACATGAAAGACCAGTACAAGAAGTTCGACTTCTCAATTCCTGTAGGTGTTTCTTACCAGTTCAAGGTGCCTATCGTTATTGATGCACGTTATCAGATTGGTCTCACCAAACTGAACAAGTATAGCTACGATGGTATCAAGGACAGCAAGAACAGCGTATTCACCCTGACAGTAGGTTACAAGTTCGGTCTGTAAAATGAACAATGAACGATGGACAAAATGAAAAAACTGGAAGCGTAAAAACTTCCAGTTTTTTCTTTAATGCCGATAGTGTTTACGGTCTTTTTTGCCGTTGAAGGTCATCTGTATTGACGGGACTTGCTCGTAGAGGAGTGGGACTTTGTATTTTTCAAGTTTTGTCAGAAGATAGCGGGCAAGGTCTTTCTTGCTTATTTCCTTGCCATCGTGTGTGGTATATAACAGTTTCAAGGCTGTTCCGAGGATGATATGAGGTGCTGCGATGCAGATGCACTCCCTTATGCCGGCATATTCGTTTGCAGCATCTTCCACCTCCAGCGGATTCACCTTGTATGCTCCTGTATTTATCACGTCATCATCACGTCCGAGGATATGTAACCGTCCCTCTTCGTCTATCATGCCCCTGTCGGACATCTCCACTACCCCACCCCTGAGTATCTTACTTGTCAGCAGGGGTTCGTCAAGGTATCCCGTCATAAGAGTCTTTCCGCTACAAAGGATATGTCCCTGCAAGGAGATGGCGACAGAAGAGTTTTTCAGCGGTCGTCCGACACATCCTGAGATGCATCCTTCCTGATAGTTGTAGGTCGTTATGATGCCACTTTCTGTTGAAGCATAGGTATTAAAAAGACTGGCATTAGGCAACAGTTGGCACAGGCGTTTCATATCGCCTTCGGACATTGGAGCGCCACCTGTTTCAAGGAAGGCAATCCTGTCAGCATAGTTTGACAACCTGTCACTACACAACTGCATAAGCATCTTAATGCTCGATGGTACCATGAAGGTGGCAATCTTAGTGGCAGAAGAGTCTATCACTTCGAAGAATCTGTCCATCGCCTTCAGGCCCTCCAGCAGGTAAATTGTCATGCCCTGCATGATGCATGGAAACACTTTTGACCATGCGCCGTAATGATTCAGCGGACTGCAGATGATAAATGACAGATTTTCATTATATCCGTGTGCTGCTATGAGGTTTTCGGAATTGGCGATAATGGTTTCATAACTTATGATGGCGCCCTTCGACTTGCCCGTTGTTCCTGTGGTAAAAAGGATGTCGGCTGTACCTTCTGGCACACTCGACGTTTTAAGATATTCCTTGTATTGCCAAAAAATCTCTTCCGAGATATCACTTGCCAGGGGAACAACGATGCCGCGATTGATATGGATGGCGAAATAGCTGACGAAATAATCTATTGAGGGGACTGCCCTGAGGGGTATTATATCCCCTTCGGACATCCCTGCAGCAGCCAACTCCGCTGCCCTGCTGAGGACAGCAGAGTACAGTTCGCCATAGGTTATCTGTTCCTTACCACAGACGAAAGCCAGCCTGTTGGCGTTCCTTATGAGAAAATCTTCAATTTTCAATCTTCAATTGCACTAATTTCACGAGACTGTCTATATCTTTCAGATTTCTTGGTGTTATATCAGAGGCATCCAATTTTATGCCATACTTCTCTGAGAGGAGCATGATAATGGTTGTTACCCCCAAAGAATCCAACTCACCAAGGAGGAAGTCGCTATTAAAATCGACTAACGGAAGGGCTTCTTCCAGTAAATGTAGTATCTCTTCTTTCATTTCTTCTTTTTACTTTTTACCTTTCACTTTTCACTAAAACACACATTCTTCACCAACCCTTTGGCACAGTATTGTGCCAGGAGTTTTTTGTCTTTATCCTCTTCGATGGCATATATCGTTTTGTCAGGATGTACCAATGCTGCCATCAATGCCAGTGCTCCGCAGCCGCTATTCTTTATGATCATCGTAGGACTGTCACCGGCATTGTCTATACCGGCGAGATTCTCTTTACTGAGGGCCCTGCAAGCCTCTGCATACACTTCCCTACCCTTATAGAGATAGCGTTCCTTTACGAGAGGCAAGAAATATGACGTCGTTTCCAGGTTACGTTTTATCCTGTTATATTCCGTAAGGAAATGCCTGTGGATTCTGCGTGTTGTCTCCTGATAATCCTCTCCCCACAGAGGTGAAGCCGATGTAATGCGCTCCCCCACTATCACGGTTGCAATAGAGGGATTGATAGCAAAACTCCGTGGCGGCATAGCATTATTCAATCCATGCAGATAGATTGGCAAAATGTCGAGGTTCAGCCTGCTGGCAAGCATAAAAGCGCCCTTATGGAATCGCAATACCGTAGAATCAGGGTTGCGTTCCCCCTCAGCATATATTGCTATGCTGTAGCCCTCTTTCACATATCTTTCGAAAAGAGGGAGATCATCCTCAAACTGGTCTTCTATGACAGTATAGAAATCCAGCCATCCGAACATTCTGCGCACTATCGGATTCCAACTTGAGTGTTTATTTGCCACAATGATGATGCGTGGGCTGAGGGCCATCAGGTAGGCCGGGTCTATCATCGACTGATGATTGCATATTATGACACAGGGTTTCTCGAATGTTTCATTGTGCCGGTTTATGATTTTGTTCTTCAGTCCCGGAAACAGTCGCAAATCAAGGCGATGGCTTGCCGTGGCAATCCTGTGAAGGAGGTTTTTCGTCCATTCTCTCTTTCCAAAGAATGTGAACAACACGAACCCGATAAGGTAGCCTATACACAGTTGTGTCAGCCACCATATTCCGCAGAACCATGCCCTTGCCAATGCCCCAAGTGTCAATGGACGCTTACGATATTGTCCACCACTCTTGGTAATCCAGTTGAAAAGGAAAGGTGGTATAAGATATGCCATCAACACCACGCTGAACATACCGATGATGGTAACCTCTGCCAAAGAAAGAAGAGCAGGATGTTTGGCAACTATCAGCGACCCGATGCCTATAAACATTATCAGTGCCGAGAGAATGATGCTGTTCTTATAGGATGCCAGCATAGGTTTACGATAGGCATATTCATGGGAACACCCTTCTGTCATAAAGATGGTATAATCATCACCCTGACCAAAGATGAAGGTGGCAAGGATGACATTCACTATGTTGAATTTTATGCCAAAGAGAGCCATGAGTCCCAATATCCATATCCAGCTGACCGCCATCGGCAGGAAAGAAATTATGGCAAGTTCGATACGTCCGAAAGAGAGCCAAAGGAATACGAATACTATAGCGGAACATGCTATTCCTATATAGTTAAAATCATCGGAGAGACTGTTGGCAATGGCACTATTCATACTCTTCACATCAAAGCTGCCGGAGAAGAGTTTTTGGGTATCATGCAGATGATTCTTCTTTACCCTCACCCTATCAACGACAGAATATCTTTGCTGCAACGCGTCGATGCTTATATTCTGCATGAAAACGGTATTCGTCAACGTCGAGAAATAGTCAAAAGACCTCAGCTTATATTGGTGCGATATTATCTGGAAGAAATCATCAAAAGCATCATTGCTGAATCCCGCAGCAGCAGCTTCCTTCTGCAATTCATTCCGGAGGATGCCGAAGTGTTTCCCCACCAATTCCTGCCATCTTTCGAGCCGCCTCTGCTGCTCCGCCTTGGAAGTGATAAAGGCAGCTGTATTCTCCCTATTCGTTATAATGCCACAAGCCATCAGCGAATCAACCACCGCCCCATTACTGCGGCACCCGTCGAGAGCCTCATCCATTGTAGCGGCAGACGAGACGATATAGAGTGTTTCTGTATAATCCTTACTGTCAGAAGATAGTAACGACTGGAAATATGCCATATCCTCCTTCTGCTGTCCCGTGAGGTAGTTGATGTTCGACATATTGGCGTCAAACTCCGTATCGAGGCTGAAGTATGCGAATACCATCGTCAGCAACGCCACTGCTACCATCAGCCATCGCTTACCCTCAATTCGCGACTCTGTTACAAGACGGAAAAAGCCTTGAACCTTTGACCTTGGACCTTGGACTTTCACCATGTGAGGCAGGAAGATGAGAACAAACAGTATGGTTCCCAATAACAGCAACGATGCGAACAGGCCCAGGTCACGCAAGGCTATCGACTTCAGTGGCACTAATGCCATAAAGGCACCTATTGTCGTGATATTACCAACAACCAACGGAGTCACTATTTCCTTGAGACAACTTCGTATGTCAGGCTCATGATTTGTGTGGTCTATGAGATGCAAGGGATAGTTGACGGCAATGCCAATGATGATGCTCGATATTCCTATAACGATAATAGAGATATCATCGTGTATCACAGAGAGGCCCCCTAAAGCGAATAGCGCTCCCCATGCTATAGAAACAACAATGAGGAAGATGTTTCTGACAGACCTGAAGGCATATACCAGCAACATTACAATCAGCACTACTGCAATTGTTATGGCAAGTATGCTGTCATGCTTTATCTGACTCGCATTATCGACAGCTATACATGGTCCGCCGGTAAGGTGTATCTTTACTGACGGGTAAGACTTCTCTACCTGCTGAACCGATTCTTCGAGAAGAGATAATATCTTGGCATTATTCTCTGTCTCGCTATTGCCATAAGGAGAATGGACCATCACGAATGCCCTCTTCATGTCTGGGGAGAAGATATAGCCCTCATAGCTCTCAAAGTGAGAGGTCTTTTGCATTTTGCTCAGCCTGCTGACAACTGGCGTAAAGAGATTCAGTGGATCACGTGAAATGTTTTGCGACAGCAGGCCACCTGACGGAAACATCAGCAGCTCATGATCAGACCTCAGCTGTTCCGAGATATATCCAGGCATACTCAGCAGGCTGTCAATCCTGTCATAATCCGCATCAGTAAGGAAGTATGGTATGTTTGAATATACAAAGTCCGTAATACGCGAGAGTTCCTCGATATCGAACTTGGAAATAAAGGTTAAACCCGAGTCCTGAAATCTCTGGCAGAACCCTTCTATCGCCTCGACTGTTACATCAGCATCATCGGGGTTATCAAATATCACGATTATCTGTGACGCGCCAGATATATCCTGATAGATAGTCAGCGCATCCCTGTCATGAGTGCCCAATGGCAGAAAGTCTGAGATATCCTCTTTATACGACAGTCCTGATACGAGGAAAACCAATACTATCGTCAGGATAGAGAGCAGTCCCCACCTTATCACAGAATGTGTACGGAAATAATCAAACAATCGAATAATCATAAACTAATTCATCATTGACTTCATCCATTTCAGGAATTCCTCTTTCCACCTCCGGCATTCAGGCGTTCCTTTGTCATCTGAGGCGCCAAAGCCATGTCCGCCAGTGGCATATTGTATGTATTTATGTTTCACCCCCTGCGCCGTCAAAGCCGAATCAAGGAGCACGGAGTTTCTGTAATCTACTATCGGGTCATCAACACAGTTTACGAGAAAGACAGGCGGGCAATCGCTTGGAACATGTTTTTCCAATGACAACGCCTCCCTATACTTTGTTTTCCGCTTACGATATTCTCCCAACAGGCCCCTTCTAGAGCGTTTGTGGGTACAGTCAGCCGTAAATGACACAACAGGATAGATAGGGGCAACGAAAGCAGGTCGGCTGCGAGGGGTGTCAAATTCCTCTGCCACAGACATTACCAGATGTCCTCCTGCCGAGAAGCCCATAGCACCCACTTTTGTGGTATCTATTCCATAGAGGGTGGCGTGGTCTTTAATTAATCTTATTGCCTGCTGCAGGTCTTTCTGCGGATCAGGATACTGGTTACCTCTCACCACCAATCTCGTCCGAAATATAAAAGCCGGAACATAGGCGGTTCTATAGTTCAGGACAAAGGCTGAGATGCCATTCTGCTGCAACCATTCCGCAACCTTTATGCCCTCATTCTCTGTATCGTGCCAGAAATAGCTTCCTCCAGGACACACTATCACACAAGGGTTCTTCTCACCCTCAGCGATATATGGTGTCAGCATCACATGCTTCTTCACCTCAGTACCAGCCCATATATCAACAGGCGAATGCTGAGCGAAACACACCAGATGTGCAAGAAATATTATAATGCATAATGCATAATGCATAATTCTTAATTTCAACTATAAACTTTCAACTGACTATAAACTTTCAACTGACTCTAAACTCTACACACTAAACTCTAATCTCTCCTTTATAGTATTTCCTAAATCTTGAGGCTATTTCCTGACTGGTGCCGTATTGGCTATATTCCTCATAAGGAATCCTCTTGTTTATCTGGAGTCGGATGCATCCCCTACGGAGATATTTTCCTCCTTTGGGCAACACCTTTCCCGCACCATATTCCACAAAAGGCAGTATGTCCAGTTTCAGGGTACTGGCAATATGAAAAGCCCCCTTATGAAAGCGTCCTATACGACAATCCTTTGAGCGTGTTCCCTCTGGATATACGGCAATGGAATATCCCCTCTCAACAAGGTCTTTCAACTTTGGCAACATACTATCTATACCCATAGAAACAGGATAATATTCCGCATTCTGTAACACCTTTCCAAAGAATGGGCTATTCCACACCCAGTCATTGGTGAGCACTATCATCTTCGGCGTCTGCGACAACATCAACATCAGGTCCAGATGCGACTGGTGATTACATATTATGACGGCTGGTTTCGTGAAGGTCTCCCCACCCCTTTCCACTATACATTTCACCCCTGGTATGCCATGTTGAAACACGACAAATTGCGTCAGATGATAAAGCAGACTACGCAACCTCTCCGCTTTCTTGTTTTTGTCGTGACAAAGCAGATTCAGGAGGGCCGTATATGGTAGCAGTATACAGAAACAAGCAATGAGATACAATAGTAGCGAATACAGTGTTCTGACAATTGTCATCAGCAGACGAAACAGTTTCAGTGGGTAAGCATATACTATTGCGAGGATGCTAAGACAGGTGTTAAGAACAAAAATCCTCGAAAAATCTTTTATCGGCCGAAAATGCGACACCCGTTCTTCTTTCGGAGGATAGAACACATTCACCTCCCTGGAAACTATTTCTACCCCCTGCCAACTACTAAACACCATCAGTTCCAGTTCTGCCTCATAGCGCGATGTCAGCAGGCTGAGAGAAGAGAGTTTCTTCAGGGGATAAAGCCTATATCCCGTCTGTGTATCGGCCAGGTGATGACCTGTCTGCACACAAAACCAGAAATTACTGAAGGCATTGGCAAAATCACTTCCAGACGTACGCTCCACACCATCCATACCCTTGCGCTGACCTACTATTATCGCATCAGGGTGTTCGATATTAGCCTCTAGAAAGACGTGTATGTCTTCAGGAAAATGCTGTCCGTCAGCATCAAGGGTAATGGCATACGAAAAGCCTTCTTTGATAGCCTTCTGGAAGCCTTTCTTCAATGCTACGCCCTTGCCACCATTATCAGGACAAAAGACTATCGTAATGTCCGTCACCTCCTGCAACAGCTCTATTGTGCCATCAGTACATCCGTCACATACCACGATAACGTCATCACACTGCTCTTTGGTACGCCTCACCACATCAACAATGGTACCGGCATTGTTATATGTCGGAATCACCACGCAGATGCCCCTCTCATGAAGCATGCGCCGTTGTTGCTCTATGTCTGTCAAATCTCTTTGCATACCAAAGATAACTTTGCATATGTCACATCATCAGATGTCACCACCACCTGCAGCTGTATCCCCCCCTGATCGGTTGCTTTTGGGGTTATAAGGTATCTGAACTCCCTGTCACCACCAGGTATCATAGCATGAAGAAATTTCGCACTCTTTACTTTTACGATGTCAATGTTTTTAAGAGGAGTAATCGGCTCTGCCGCTTCGCTAGTCGAAGAAACCTGAAACTCCTCATACATCTCCACCGCCATCTGAACAATACACGCCCCTGGGGTAATAGGCTGCATGGGGAAGTGTGCGCTATAGATAGGGCTTTCTGCAATCAGACGAATGGTGCAAATGATTCCTTCGTCCGATTGAGAGACGGTGTCGATACTATATAGATTATTCAGCAGTTTCAAATTTCAGTTGTTGAAATGTGTATGTTATATGATATTTTTGGTTCGTATAAGTAGTACCGCCTTCTTTGAGTACGGCTATCACCTTCTTCATGTCTTTCTTTATGACACGGCGGATATACCACTTGTTTAGCTTGCCGATAATGCTGAGAATCTTCACCTTGTCTTTCTGCGGATTATACGAAAATGACAATGCCGACACTCCGAATTCGTTGAAGACAGATCCAAGCACTTCTCCGTCAACACATGCCATGATGCCGATGCCGCTAAGGTATGCCTTGCCAAAGTCTATCTGCACGGAATA
>CAMJIL010000049.1 GCA_946405805.1 uncultured Prevotellaceae bacterium
ACCTGCGACAGCCTGGTCCCAAACCAGGAACGCTACCAACTGCGCTACACCCCGGTGCACTTTTTCTCAAATGCGGATGCAAAGGTACAAAGTTTTTCTGATATAAACAAATATTTTAAAAAGAAAAGTGGTAATTTTATTTCAAATTACCACTTTCCTTGATATCTGTCAACTTTACTTAGCAAATTTTGCGAGAACCCTGTCCGATTACTACATCATAGACCTTTGGTTCGTGACCATACTTGGCATTGAATTTCTCTTTTGCAGTCTTGATGAAATTATCGTAAAGTTCATCCTTAACGAGGTTGATGGTGCAGCCACCGAAGCCACCACCCATAATACGTGAACCTGTCACGCCACACTCCTTAGCAATATCGTTGAGATAGTCGAGTTCTTCACAACTCACCTCATAATCCTTTGAGAGTCCCTTATGGGTAGCATACATCAGTTCGCCAACCTTCTCATAGTCACCAGCATTGAGAGCATCGCAGACACCGAGTACGCGATCTTTCTCACCAAGTACGAAGGTAGCACGCTGAATATCTTCTGCAGAAACATCACCCTTCACTTCCTCAAGGTCTTCCCATGTGCAGTCGCGAAGAGTATTTATAGAACGTTCAGGATGCTTTGCCTGAACAGCCTTTGCTACATTCTCGCAACTATTACGACGGTCATTATAAGGAGAACCAGCAAGTTCATGCTTTACGCAACTATTGAGCAACACCAGTCTATAGCCAACAGGCTTGAATGGGAAGTATTCAAACTCGCGAGAGTTGCAGTCAAGACGCATCAGCTTACCCTCTTCTCCGAAGACAGAAGCAAACTGGTCCATGATGCCGCAGTTGCAGCCTATATACTTATGCTCTGTTGCCTGACCAGCGAGAACGATGTCCCACTTTGACACCTTATTATTAGCAAAAAGGTCGTTCAGCGCACAGCCAAAGCAGCTCTCCATAGCAGCAGAAGAAGACATACCAGCACCGAGAGGAACGTCTCCAGCAAATGCTATATTGAAGCCCTTTACGTCAACGCCAAGAAGTTGGAATTCCTTCACCATACCATAGATGAAACGAGCCCATGTAGCGTTAGGACCCTTAGGGTCATTGACATCAAACTCTACACGATCCTTGAGGTCGATGGAATATGCCATAACCTTGTTAGTGCCGTTAGGACGGAGTTCTGCCATAACACCTGTATCAACAGCTCCAGGGAACACATAACCGCCATTATAGTCGGTATGCTCACCTATGAGATTGATACGTCCTGGAGAGAAATAAATATTACCTGTCTGTCCATCAAAATGTTTGATGAAACGCGAACGAACAAATTCTATATCTACCATTACTTAAAGTTTAAAGTTTAAAGATTAAAGTTTAAAGATTCTATAACCGATAACCGTTAACCGTTAACCGTTATTTAAAAATTGAAATAATTCTTTGCGTTATTGTAGCTAACATCCTCTACCATCTGGCGGACGCGTTTCTCCTCATAACCTGTGAATGGTACCATACCCTTCTCGATGTCGTTACCGAGGAGGTTACAGAAGGTTCTGCGGAAGTACTCGTGACGAGGATATGACAGGAATGAGCGAGAGTCTGTCAACATGCCAACGAAACGACTGAGCAGACCAAGCAATGAGAGAGCATTCATCTGCTTCTCCATACCATCCTTCTGGTCGAGGAACCACCATCCTGAACCCCACTGTATCTTACCTGGGCAAGAGCCGTCCTGGAAGTTACCGAGCATAGTAGCAAGTACTTCATTAGCACATGGGTTGAGGTTATAAAGGATAGTCTTTGTGAGTTTTCCTTGAACATTCAGTTCATCGAGGAAGTGTGAACAAGCCTTTGCTGTAGTGAACTCACCAATAGAGTCGAAACCAGTATCAGCACCCAGTTGGTTGAACATCTTGGTATTGTTGTTACGAATAGCACCATAGTGGAACTGCTGTGTCCAGCCAGCATTATAGTCCATGATAGCCATTTCTTTCAGGAAGGCATGTTTGAACTGACGCTGCTCAGCAACAGTTGGTGTCTTGCCAGAGAGAGCCTTCTGCATGATAGCATCAATCTCAGCATCGGTATATGGCTCGTCATAGAACTCCTCGATACCATGATCAGACAACTTACAACCCTTTGAAGCAAAGAAGTCATGACGCTTCTGGAGAGCATCTACCATATCGGCAAACTTCTTTATCTCTACACCAGAAACCTGCTCGAGTTTTTCGATATAACCCTTCCATGTAGCAGCCTCAATATTCATAGCTGCATCAGGACGCCATGCAGGAATCATACGTGTCTTGCAAGAAGCATCAGCAGCAACTATATCGTGCCACTCAAGAGTATCAACAGGGTCGTCAGTAGTACATACTGTCTCAACGTTATAATGCTCCATAAGTCCACGTGGAGTGAACTTTGGATCATTCTTTATCATGTCATTACACTTATCAAAGATAGCACGAGCATTCTCTGGATTCAATGTCTCAGTAATACCGAAAGCTGTCTTGAGCTCAAGGTGTGTCCAATGATAGAGAGGATTACGGAAGGTATATGGCACAGTTTCTGCCCACTTCTCAAACTTCTCCCAATCGCTGGTATCCTTACCTGTACAGAAACGTTCATCAACACCATTGGAACGCATAGCGCGCCACTTATAGTGGTCGCCCATGAGCCATATCTGTGCTATTGATTCAAAACGCTTATTCTCTGCCACCATCTGAGGAATCAAATGGCAGTGGTAGTCGATAATCGGCATCTTTGCCGCATGGTTGTGATACAAATCCTGCGCAGTTTCTGTCTCAAGCAGGAAATTCTTGTCATTGAATGATTTAATCATAATAGGTTAGTATTAAATTTATATTAAACATTAAAATATTTAGTTTCAAGTTTGACTTCGTCGATACCCGTAAGACTCCCCGTTTTGTCTAAGCCTCCCCGCAGGGGCAACATCGGCTTGACATCACTGGTCGCTTTGCGTGCATTCAAGTTTCAAGTCTCACCTTTCACCTTTCACCTTTCACCTTTTACATTTTACCTTAGACCTTTAACCGTTAACCTTTAACCGTTAATTTACTCAAACACATCTTCTATACTGAAGTCATCTTCTTCAAAACCTATGTCAGTATCTTTGGCACACGGATTAAAGAATTCAGGTATTTCGAATTGTTCTTCTGGCCGGTATGGCAATGTGGTATCTGCAAATATCTTCTTAATATAGTACGCAAATATTGGCAATGCCATTGTAGCACCCTGTCCCATTGCAGTACTATCAAAGTGGATATCACGATCCTCACCACCAACCCAACATCCAGACACGAGGCTTGGGGTAATACCCATAAACCATCCGTCGGACTGAAGGTTTGTAGTACCAGTCTTTCCTGCCAATGCTGCCTTGATGCCGTGAGCATATCTCAGACGGCTACCTGTACCGCCGTCTATAACACCCTGAAGCATATCGAGCATCTTATATGACGACTCTGCAGAAATAGCTTCGTTGACACGAGGTTCGAAACGAGCCAAGACCTGTCCTGTCCTGTCTTCTATGCGTGTTACCATTAATGGAGCACAACGTATTCCCTGATTGGCAAATGCTGTATAGGCACTGACCATCTCAAGAAGAGATATCTCACATGATCCAAGACACAATGTAGGAGTTGGATCTACACCAGGAAGGTTTATGCCATAGTTTCTTGTTAGGAATTCCTTGAATACTCTTCCATCATAAGAGAAGCGTTTCATCAACTGTGTAGAAGCACCATTAAGAGACCTCTTCAGAGCGTTTCGTAAAGGCAATGTGCCACCACCGGCTCCCTTAACATGCCAGTTAGCATAAGCAGATGAATTGGATATAGGGTCGCATGGCGTCAAACCATTCTCCATAGCAAGAGAATAAAGATAAGGCTTGATGGTAGAACCTACCTGACGTCTTCCCTCTCCTACCATATCATACTCGAAGTTAAAGAAGTCAACACCACCTACATAAGCCTTTACCTGTCCTGTCTTTGTCTCCATAGAGCAGAAACCCGAACGCAGGAAGGACTTGATATATCTGATAGAGTCGAAAGGAGTTATCGTAGTGTCTATCATTCCCTTGTAAGAGAATAGCGATGTCTCTGTCTTCTTATAGAACGATTCGCGTATCTCCTTCTCGCTATATCCGGCATCCCTCATTCTGTACCAACGCGGACTGTTTCTTATGCTTCGCTCCAGGATGGCATCAACCTGTGCCTGGGAAGTATAGCTTGAGAAAGGAGCATTTGGCTTCGATCTGTTAGCACTCGTAAAGGCTGGCTGCAGATATTTTGCAAGATGCTCAAGCATAGCCTGCTCTGCATACTTCTGCATACGACTGTCGATAGTTGTATATATCTTCAAGCCATCCTTATGAACATCATAAGGTGTGCCGTCTTTCTTAAGATTCTTGTTACACCATCCTGCCAATGGGTCATTAGCCCATGCCACAGAGTCGATGTAGAACTTAGTATAATTCCACGAAGGATAGTTCTCTCTGCGTGGATGTTCCATCATCATATACTTACGCAGGTACTCTCTGAAATATGGTGCAATACCGGCTGTAACCTCCTTTTGTTTGAATTTAAGTCCGAGAGGTTTTTCTGAACTTTCACGATACTGTGCATGGGATATATATCCTGCTTTCTCCATCTGTTGGAGTACCACATTACGACGCTCTCTACAACGCTCTTCATAACGTCTTGGATTGAAATATGAAGGATTCTTACACAATCCCACCAACATGGCCGACTCTTCAAGAGTCAGGTCTTTTGGCTCCTTAGAGAAATATGTATTGGCTGCATTCTTAATACCAACAGCATTATGCAGGAAATCAAACTGGTCGAGATACATCGTAACGATTTCCTCCTTAGTGAAGTTACGCTCCAGTTTTATTGCTATAATCCATTCTATAGGCTTCTGCATCAGACGTTCCTTAGTGCTATGAGCCCTTGATGAATACAACTGCTTTGCCAACTGCTGCGTAATGGTAGAACCACCACCAGCACTCTGCTGGCCCATAATACCACGCTTTACCAATGCTCTGCCTATGGCAACAAAATCGACACCGGAATGTTCATAGAAACGGGCATCCTCAGTAGCTACCAAGGCTTCTATGACATAAGGACTTATCTTATTGAAATCAACATGTATGCGATTTTGGTTTCCCACATTCCACATTCCCATCAACCTGCCATCAGCGGTATATACCTGAGAAGCAAAACGGTCAACAGGATTCTGCAGGTCTTCCATATCAGGCATATATCCTATAATACCGTTCCATATCAAAAAAACGACAACACCGACAAAACATACAATGCTTGCCAGTATTGACCAAAGAGTTATAACGAATTTACGTCTCATCAATTTTTGAAAAATTATTTTGTTGCAAAGATAATAAAAAATGAAGAATGACATAAGTCAAGTACCACTTTCACCCCACTTTTCCTGTTAAAAAAACTAAAAAGATGGCAGCCCCAATCCTATTTCCTTAATCTTTTACTATTTTTGCACGAAATTTATGACAACAACATGGACTTTGTAACCATTTCAAACTTTACCAAAGAAGAACTCCTCCATCTGATTAGTATGGCAGAGGAGTTTGAAAAACATCCTAATCGTGAATTACTAAAAGGCAAGATTGTCGCTACCCTCTTTTTCGAGCCCAGTACCCGTACACGTTTGTCTTTCGAGACAGCAGCAAACAGGCTTGGAGCTCGTGTAATAGGCTTTGCTGACCCAAAAATCACAAGCGGCACAAAAGGCGAAACGCTAAAAGACACACTGCTCATGGTGTCCAACTATGCTGACATCATCGCCATGCGTCATTATATAGAAGGTGCTGCACAATACGCCTCAGAAATAGCCCCGGTGCCTATTGTAAATGCTGGAGATGGTGCTCACGAGCATCCCTCACAATGTCTGTTGGACCTGTATTCCATATATAAGACACAAGGGACATTGGAGAATCTGAACATATATCTTGTTGGCGACCTTAAATATGGCAGAACAGTACACTCGCTGATAACAGCGATGCGTCATTTCAACCCAACGTTCCATTTCGTTGCGCCAGAGGAGTTGGCTATGCCACAAGAGTACAAGTTATATTGCCAGGAGCACGGAATAAGATATATTGAGCATACCGACTTCAATGAAGACGTTATTGCTGATGCAGACATTATATATATGACACGCGTGCAGAAGGAACGTTTCTCTGACCTCATGGAATACGAGAAGGTAAAGAATGTATATGTTCTCAATCGCGAGATGCTCCAAAAGACAAAGGACAACATGAAGATTCTTCATCCACTGCCTCGTGTCAACGAAATAGCATACGACGTAGATGACGATCCACATGCATACTACATACAACAGGCACAAAACGGCCTGTATGCCCGTGAAGCAATCTTTGCTCACTGCTTAGGAATAACCCTTGAGGAAATCAAAAACGACAAGACAATAATTTAACTCCCCCTTTAACTCCCTTTTTAACTCCCAATTATAAATGCATACACCACAGAAACAACTACTGGTTGCCGCAATTGAAAACGGCACAGTAATAGACCATATTCCAGCTGAGAAGACTTTTCAGGTAGTATCGCTCCTGGAACTCGATAAGATGGAAACCCCTTTCACCATCGGACAAAACTACAGTTCAGAAAAAGTAGGCAAAAAAGGCCTCATAAAGGTATTCGACAGATTCTTCACTAATGAAGAGATTTCACGACTCTCTGTTGTTGCTCCCAAAGTAGTGCTGAGCAACATAAAAGGTTATGAGGTAGTAGAGAAGAAAACAGTAGAGACACCAGACGAACTGAAGGGTATCATACGCTGCAACAACCCTAAATGCATCACCAACAACGAACCCATGCAAACAGTCTTTCGTGTAGTAAACAAGCAGTTAGGAACAGTAAGATGTCACTATTGCGACAAGGAGCAAGACATAAAATTCGTGGAGTTGGTATAGAAAAATTTGCACATTTCAAAAAAAAGTAGTACCTTTGCACGCGAATTTGAGAAAAACGGGGTTTTCCTCATGCTGGCGAAAGCGTTCGCCAGAAAATCTTAAAGAGATTTTTAACGCGTGCGAAGTTGCTCACGCTCGACAAAATGAAAATTCATTTTCTTTTGTTCTCGCTTAATCGCAACATTGCAGCCGAATTTGAGAAAATATGATGGTCTCGTAGCTCAGCTGGATAGAGCAACAGCCTTCTAAGCTGTGGGTCCGGGGTTCGAATCCCCGCGAGATCACCGAAAGAGAAAGAAAGCATCAAACTTTCTTTCTTTTTTTTCTCCCCTCTTCCCTCATCCCTCATCCATCATCCATCATCCATCTTCCCTCTTACATCAGCCCTCTTACCTCTTCCATCTTCCATCTTCCATCTTCCCTCTTACATCAGCCCTCTTACCTCTTTCCTTTCTTCATTTTTTTACCTTACATCATCCATCAGACATCATACATCAGATATCATCCCTCATACCTCAGCCATCATCCATCATACATCAGCCATCATATCCCCACCCTACCCAGCCTCTAAGCTCCTCCGCAGAGCAGCTTAGGAGGAGCTTAGGAGGAGCCTGCAAGGAGGCTAGGAGGAGCCAACAGCATTTTTAAGGGTAAGAAATGTGCCTGTCTCACTATTAACTTTTATCTTTTAACTCTTAACTGAGTCAGGCCCACCCCGAAGGGTGAGCCCTATTTTTATGCCACTTTAAACGTGAAGACTTCGTTATCTTGAAGGTCTGGACGTTGTGTGATGTTTCTTACATAGTCTCTTATCAGATGCA
This sequence comes from uncultured Prevotellaceae bacterium, assembly GCA_946405805.1. Taxonomy (GTDB): domain Bacteria; phylum Bacteroidota; class Bacteroidia; order Bacteroidales; family Bacteroidaceae; genus Prevotella. Next base: position 7,797 of record CAMJIL010000049.1, read on the forward strand.
GCCATTCTATCTGCTTCATGCTGAAATACTTCTCCTGAAATTCTTTCTGACATTCTGCAACAATCTTCAGTATTGTTGTTCCTTCATCAAGTGCCATCATATTATGTATCAGGCGACGCTCATCCGTATCAGGAAGAATCTCTGTCAATACCGAGCCTTCTGGAACAAGCCTCAATTCCATCGCTTTGTTTGAACCTATTGGGCCATTAAAATTATTATTAATGGTTAGATTTATGACAGGTTGGAAGTTCCCTTCATCATCAGCCCATCTGTTACATTGAGCCATTACCGTTTGAAGAG
>CAMJIL010000050.1 GCA_946405805.1 uncultured Prevotellaceae bacterium
ACATTCAGGACTGGTGTATCTCTCGTCAGCTGTGGTGGGGACATCGTATTCCTGCATACTTTGTCAACGAAAACCAAAACGAAAACCAAAACCAAAACGATGAGGAGAAGTTCGTTGTTGCCCTGACACCAGAGGATGCTTTGAAGAAGGCACAGGAGAAATATGGTAAGGACATAACAATGGATATGCTGCATCGTGACGAGGATGCCCTCGATACATGGTTCTCATCATGGCTGTGGCCTATATCTCTCTTTGACGGTATCAACAATCCAGGCAATGAAGAGATAAATTACTACTATCCAACCAGCGACCTCGTAACAGGTCCTGATATCATCTTCTTCTGGGTAGCAAGAATGATAATGGCAGGCTGTGAATATCAGCATGAGATACCTTTCAAGAATGTTTATTTCACAGGTATAGTACGTGACAAACTCGGACGTAAGATGAGTAAGTCACTGGGCAACTCTCCTGACCCTCTCGACCTCATTGCCAAGTATGGTGCAGATGGTGTCCGTATGGGTATGATGCTTGCTGCACCAGCAGGAAATGACATCCTCTATGATGATGCCCTCTGTGCTCAGGGTATGGCCTTCTGTAACAAGATGTGGAATGCTTTCCGCCTTGTTCAAGGATGGGAAACAACTGATGCAAAGCAGGAAGAGAGCAATGCTAAGTCTGTAGTATGGATGAATGCAAGGATAAAGGCTGTCTATGCAGAGATAAATGACCACTTCTCAAAGTATCGTCTCAATGATGCCCTGATGTGTGCCTTCAAACTCTTCACAGACGACTTCTCAGGATGGTATCTTGAGATGATTAAGCCAGCATACCAGCAGCCTATCGACAAGACTACCTATGATGAGACTCTGCAGATATTCGACAAACTGCTGCATATCATACATCCTTTCATGCCATTCATCACAGAAGAACTGTGGCAGCATATCGCTGAGCGCAAGGATGGTGAGTCATTGATGGTTGATGTCTTCAACCTCGATGCTATGAGCAAGGAAGAGGAAGCACTCCTGCCACTCTTTGAGGATGCAAAGCAGATAATCTCTGGCGTTCGTGGCGTTCGTCAGACAAAGAATATCGGACAGCGTGAACTCCTGACTCTCGAAGTAGTTGTCAGTGGCGATGACGATGCTGTTGTTACCAAGAATGAAGCCCTCGGAGCTATCATCAAGAAGATGGCTGGTCTGAAGGAGGTGAAGTATGTGGCACAGAAGAGTGATGCTACATCATCATTCATGATTGGTACTCGTGAATTTGCTATTCCTGTTGGCGACCTTATCGATGTTGAGGCTGAGATAGCAAAGGCAGAGGCAGAGCTGAAGCACCTCGAAGGATTTGTTATTGGCATTCAGAAGAAACTCAGCAATGAGAGATTTGTTGCCAATGCACCAGAGCAGGTTGTGGCTCTCGAGAGAAAGAAACTCTCTGACTCTAACGAAAAGATTGCAACTCTGAAAGAAACGATAGCGGCTCTTAAGAAGTAAAGACCCTCCCAGCCTCCCTTAAAGGGAGGGTAGAACTAGGAACTAAGAACTATGGAACTGTATAGAGAACGTTCGTACGCAAGATGTATTGCTGAAGGATGGGGATTCCTGGGCAAGAACCTCTGGAAGGTGATAAAGATAATGTCTCCTTGGTATGTGGTGTGTGCCTTCCTGTATGCTATAGTCAATGCATGTTCTATATACCTCAATGTCGCTGAGCAGGCAAAAACTGAGGCGCAGATGGATTATGTATATGTAGGGCTTACAGCATTCGGCCTTGTCATCTTGTTGTCAATTCTTGCACAAGGACGTCTGTACCTGATGTTCTGCCGAATGTCAGGAAAAGAGAAGAGCAAGACCTCGAACATAGTTGTTTTGGGACTTAAGAGTTCTCTCTTCTTCTGGCTTGTGTGGACACCATTCTTCTTCCCAATCTATTCATGGATTATGAAGGACAAGGGAGAGAAGATATCCTTTAAGCAGACCATTAAGAAAGGCTGGAACCATTGGGGCAAGATACTTGGTGTAGTGCTGTTGAGCGGATTGATACTCTGCGTGGTAAATATTCTGCTCATGATGCCTTACACAGTTGCAACATCAGCATATCTCAGCAGCATAGAGGGTAAGATAAACTTTGGCGACCAGGCTCTCATTCCTGATTCCGGATATGCCACTATGCTTGCTGTCTGCACATTGTGCTATGCTGTTATGATGCTGATTTCCATTGCCCATCAGACAACATTGTTATACCTCTACGGAGACTTGAAGACAAGAGAGAAATGAAAAGAGTTTTATTCATAGACAGAGATGGTACTCTGATAAAAGAACCTGCTGACGAGCAGATAGACAGCTTCGAGAAACTGGAATTTGTAGAAGGGGTGTTCAGAAACCTTTCCTTCATACGCAAGAACCTCGATTTCGAATTTGTTATGGTAAGCAATCAGGATGGACTCGGCACAGAGTCTTTCCCAGAAAACACCTTCTGGCCTGTTCATAACTTTATCCTCAAGACTCTCAAGGGTGAAGGAATAGAGTTTGACGATATCCTGATAGACAACCATTTCCCAGAGGACAACCATCCTAACAGAAAGCCTGGAACGGGTTTGCTTGGAAAATATATCAACAACCCAGAGTACGACCTTGCAAACTCCTTTGTCATTGGCGATAGGGAAAGTGACGAGAAATTGGCACAAAACCTCGGATGTAAGTTCCTTTGCATAAAGGATGAGACATCATGGGAAAAGGCAGCAGAACTGCTCTTTGCCGGAGAACGCATTGTGGAGATTTCTCGAAAGACAAAGGAGACAGATATCACTGTCCGCCTGAATCTTGATGGCACAGGAAAATGTGATATCCAGACAGGACTGGGCTTCTTTGACCATATGCTTGAGCAGATTGGCAAACATGGAATGATGGACCTCTATGTTCGCTGCAATGGCGACCTGAATGTTGATGAACACCATTCTATAGAAGATACAGGCATAGTGCTTGGAGAATGTCTCCTGAAGGCTCTTGGTGAGAAGCGTGGCATAGAACGTTATGGCTATTCTCTTCCAATGGATGACTGCCTGTGTCAGGTGGCTCTCGACTTCGGAGGACGCCCTTGGCTCGTTTGGGATGCAGAATTCAAGCGTGAGAAGATTGGTGAAATGCCAACAGAGATGTTCCTGCATTTCTTCAAGAGTGTCAGCGATGCTGCCAAGATGAATCTTAACATAAAGGCAGAAGGAGACAATGAGCATCATAAGATAGAAGGTATCTTCAAAGCCTTTGCAAGAAGCATCAGAATGGCAGTGAAAAGAGACATCTATCACTACCAGCTTCCTTCTACAAAAGGAACCCTGTAGAGTTAAAAAATGATAAATATCAAGTGAAACAAGGACATACTTTTCCTGTTTCACTTTTTTTTGTTACCTTTGCAGGGTGAATCTCATCAATAAAATTAACTACAAATACTAACCAAAATGGCATTAAAATCATTAAACAAGCTTACAGCTCCTAAGAGTGTAGCACCTGAGAGAATTATTCAGTTTGGTGAAGGTAACTTCCTACGTGCATTTGTTGACTGGATTGTATGGAACATGAATGCAAAGACCAATTTCAATGGCTCTGTAGTTGTTGTTCAGCCAATTGACAAGGGTATGGTACCTTGGCTCAATGGACAGGACTGCCTCTATCATGTAAACCTTCAGGGACGTCTCAATGGTGAGGCTGTTAACCAGTTGGATCGTATCGACGTTATCTCTCGTGGCATAGACCCATATGCACAGAATTGGGCATATATGGCACTTGCTGAGCAGCCAGAGATACGTTTTGTAATCTCTAACACTACAGAGGCCGGTATTGCATTCGACCCAGCATGTAAGTTGTCTGATGCTCCTGCTTCTTCTTACCCTGGTAAGCTCGTGCAGCTGCTCTATCGCCGCTATCAGACATTCAATGGTGATCCTTCAAAGGGTCTCATCATCATGCCTTGTGAGCTCATCTTCCTCAATGGTCACCATCTGAAGGATTGCATACGCAAGTATATCGAGCTTTGGAAGGATGACTTCGGAGCTGACTATCAGGGCTTCAAGGAGTGGTTTGAGAAGTATAACTATGTTTGTGCTACTCTTGTTGACCGTATCGTTCCTGGATTCCCACGTAAGGACATTGCTGAAATACAGCAGAAGATTGGCTACAAGGACAACCTCGTTGTTCAGGCTGAGATATTCCACCTATGGGTTATCGAGAGACCAGAGAATATGTCTTGTGAAGAGTTGCGTCAGGAATTTCCTGCTGACCAGGCTGGTCTGCATGTGCTGATTGCTGAGTCTGAGGCTCCTTATCATGAGAGAAAGGTTACTCTGCTCAATGGTCCTCACACAGTTCTCTCTCCAGTAGCATATCTGTCTGGCATCAATATCGTACGTGATGCTCTGCACCATGAGGTTGTTGGTCCATACATCAAGAAGGTACAGTATGACGAACTCATGCAGACTCTTAACCTCCCAATGGACGAGTTGCAGAAGTTTGCTGCTGACGTTTTGGAGCGTTTCGACAACCCATATGTTGACCATCAGGTTACAAGTATCATGCTTAACTCATTCCCTAAATTCCAGGCACGTGACCTCCCAGGAGTCAAGGTATATCTGGAGCGTAAGGGTGAGCTGCCAAAGGGTCTTGTACTTGGTCTTGCTGCTATCATCACATACTACAAGGGTGGTACTCGTGCAGATGGTGCTCCAATTACTCCAAATGACGACCAGAAGATTATGGACCTGCTGACACAGTTGTGGGCTACTGGCGATACCAAGAAGGTTGCAGAAGGCGTTCTTGCTGCTGACTGGATTTGGGGTGAGCATGGTGACCTTAACAAGATTCCTGGTCTGACAGATATGGTAGTAGGATTCCTCAACGACATACAGTCAAAGGGAATGCTCGAAACCGTTAAGTCTATACTGTAAGTTGAAGGAATACCTTACATACTTATCAAATAAATACGAAACTGAAGAGTTCCTGATTGGCGACCCGTCTTGGTTTATGCACCAGGTAGTGGGAGAGTCCAACCAGGAACTCCTCGCTTTTATTGCTGCGAGCCTCAGTTATGGCTCCAGAAAACAATTCCTGCCAAAAATACAGTTTATCCTTGACAGCAGCAAAGGAGAAGTGAGAGAATGGCTCCTGAGTGGACAGTTCAAGAAAGATATCCCCGATTCACAAAAATGCTTCTATCGCCTCTATACCTGCTCAACAATGCAGAAGATGTTGTGTGCCTTGCAGGAATTGATATCTTCCTATGGCTCCTTGAAGAATTATGTTGGCAAGAGTACCTGCTATGAGGCTATAGAAAAGATAGTGGCATTCTTCTCTGCAAGAGGTGTGGAAGTCATTATCCCCAAGAATACCCAATCCTCGTGCAAACGCTTGTGTATGTTTATGCGTTGGATGGTTCGAGACGATTCCCCTGTTGATTTGGGTCTGTGGAAAGATATTATCGACAAACGGACTCTCATCATCCCAATGGATACCCATGTGATGCAGGAAGCCAATAGGCTTGGCCTGATAAACAGCAAGACAGCCTCTATGTCATCTGCAATGAAACTGACAGCCAAGTTGAAGGAAGTTTTTCCTGATGACCCCCTGAAAGGGGACTTTGCACTCTTTGGTGTTGGTGTAGATGTGGCGAAATGAACACTCTACATTACAAAAAAAGTGAAATTTTTATAATTTGTTACTTAAAGGCAAATATTTTTGCCTAAAGAAAGCAATTTGTCGAAAAAATTATGTAACTTTGCGGTCACAATAGATAATTTTAGGGTAAAAACCTTTCATTTAATTAATTAAATTCAAACAAACATGACAAAAGTAGCAATTAACGGTTTTGGCCGTATTGGTCGTCTCGCATTCCGTCAGATGTTCGAGGCTGAAGGTTATGAAGTAGTAGCTATCAACGACTTGACAAGTCCTAAGATGCTCGCTCACCTGCTGAAGTATGACACAGCACAGGGTGGTTTCTGTGGTAAGTTCGGTGAGAACAAGCACACAGTTGACTGCACAGAGAACTCTATCATTGTTGATGGTAAGGAGATTACTATCTACGCTATTCCTAACGCAGCTGAACTTCCTTGGGGTGAACTCGGCGTTGACGTAGTTCTCGAGTGCACAGGTTTCTATACTTCTAAGGAGAAGGCTTCTGCTCACCTGACCGCTGGTGCTAAGAAGGTTGTTATCTCTGCTCCTGCTGGTAACGATCTGCCTACTATCGTTTACAATGTAAACCACAAGACTCTGACTCCTGCTGACACAGTTATCTCTGCTGCATCTTGCACCACTAACTGTTTGGCTCCTATGACAAAGGCTCTGAATGATTTCGCTCCAATCCAGAGTGGTATCATGACAACTGTACACGCTTACACAGGTGACCAGATGATTCTCGACGGTCCTCAGCGCAAGGGTGATGTTCAGCGCGCTCGTGCTGGTGCTCAGAACATCGTTCCTAACTCTACTGGTGCTGCTAAGGCTATCGGTCTCGTTATCCCCGAGCTGAACGGTAAGCTGATCGGTGCTGCCCAGCGCGTTCCGACTCCTACAGGTTCTACCACTATCCTGCACGCTGTTGTTAAGGGTGAGGTAACTGTTGAGGGTATCAACGCTGCTATGAAGGCTGCTACCAACGAGTCTTTCGGTTACACTGAGGAGAAGCTCGTTTCTAGCGACATCATCGGTATGAAGTTCG
>CAMJIL010000051.1 GCA_946405805.1 uncultured Prevotellaceae bacterium
AACTCTAAACTCTCAACTCTAAACTCTCAACTCTAAACTCTCAACTCTAAACTCTAAACTCTCAACTCTAAACTTTAAACTTTAAACTTTAAACTTTATTGCGGCATTATCTTCTTGAGCAGTTTGACGGCTTCGGTAACGTTTGGAATGCATTTTATTACGAGGCGGTTATTGTTGCCAACTTTCTTGAAGTCGCATTGCTGCGGATGCCTGCCGACATAGTTCAGGATGGCGTCAAAGAAACGACTCTGGTAGAAGACACTACTCTCATTGCTGACAAATTGCATCTGCATGAGATGCTGCTTGAGGATGAGTTTCTCGCATCCGAGTTTTCTTCCTAAACGCCTTAACAATACTACCATCAACAACTCTTCTCCTTCTGGCGGCATAGGACCAAAACGGTCTTCCATACGTTTTCGATAAGCCTCAAGGTCACTATCGGTTTCGATATTGTCCAACTCTCTGTATAATATCATCCTCTCGCTACTTCCCGGAACATAATAATCAGGGAAATACATCTGCAGGTCACTCTCAATGGTGCAGTCATCAACAAAGTCCTCACCAGAGAGATTCTCACCCTCTTCAAGCTGCTCTTTATAGAGGTCTTGGAACTCGTCATTCTTCAGTTCGTTGACAGCCTGTGAGAGGATTTTCTGATATGTCTCATACCCCAAATCCTCCATAAAACCCGATTGCTCTGCACCCAGCAGATTACCTGCTCCGCGAATGTCCAAATCCTGCATTGCCAACGAGAATCCGCTACCAAGGTCGGCAAAGGTCTCAAGAGCCTCCAAGCGTCTGCGGCTCTCTGTCGGCAGATATGCCAAAGGTGGAGCGAGGAGATAGCAGAAAGCCTTCCTGTTGCTGCGTCCCACGCGGCCACGCATCTGGTGGAGGTCGCTGAGGCCGAAGTGATTTGCATCATTAATGATGATGGTGTTGGCATTCGGGATGTCGATACCATTTTCTACTATGGTGGTGGAGAGGAGAACGTCGTATTCGTAGTTTATGAAACCCACTATAATTTTCTCTAATTCCTCTGGCTTCATCTGTCCATGTCCGACAGCAATGCGGCAGTCGGGGATATGACGTTCTATTATCTCACGCATCTTGTCGAGAGTGGCGATGCGATTGCAGACGAAATAAACCTGTCCGTCTCGCGACATTTCGAAATTGATAGCCTCCGTAACCAATTCGGCAGAGAATGTGGCCACCTGAGTATCGATAGGCTGACGATTGGGTGGGGGAGTACGCATAATACTCATATCGCGGGCTCCCATGAGTGAGAACTGCAGGGTTCGCGGAATTGGGGTCGCTGACATTGTAAGAGTATCGACATTACTCTTCAACTGACGCAGTTTCTCTTTTGTCGAAACACCAAATTTCTGTTCCTCGTCTATGATGAGCAATCCGAGGTCTTTCCACTTCACATTCTTTGTCAGCATGCGATGGGTGCCTATGAGAATATCAATCTCGCCACTCTCGAGCTTTTCAAGTAACTCCTTCGTCTGTTTCGTGGTGCGGGCTCTGGAGAGATAGTCCACCTTTACAGGCATATTCTGCAACCTCTTGGAGAATGTCTTGTAGTGCTGCAGGGCAAGTACTGTTGTAGGCACCAATACCGCCACCTGCTTGCCGTCATTGGCAGCTTTGAAAGAAGCACGGATAGCCACTTCCGTCTTGCCAAAACCTACATCGCCACAGATGAGCCTGTCCATAGGACGAGCCTTCTCCATATCCTGCTTTACCTCCTGTGTTGCCTTCATCTGGTCAGGGGTATCTTCATAGAGGAAAGAGCCCTCCAGTTCATGTTGCAGATAAGTGTCGGCAGAGAATGCAAAGCCCTTCTCGTGACGACGTTTTGCATAGAGTTTTATGAGGTCTCGGGCAATGTCTTTTATTCGTGTTTTTGCACGTTCCTTGATGCGTTCCCAGGCTCCAGTACCGAGGGCGCTCAGACGAGGCGGCTCACCAGTGTCGGAACGCCTGTATTTGCTTATCTTATATAAAGAATGTATGGAGACATCCACCTTGTCATTCTTCTGGTAGATGATGCGGATGACCTCCTGATATCCCTGCGTAACGGTGCCGTCGGCATTGCGGGTGGTGGTAGGAACGCGGACAAGACCTGCAAACTTACCGATACCAAAATCTACATGTACTATGAAATCGCCAGGTTCCATCTCTTGTAGCTCTTTCATGGTGAGAGCCATCTTTCCTCTCTTGGCACTCTGACCCTGAAGCTGGTATTTATGGAAGCGCTCGAATATCTGGTGGTCGGTAAGGAAGACCATCTTCATGCTGTCGTCAATATATCCCTCATGAATGGTTCCCTTGACGGGAGTAGGAAGGGTGGCGGCGACAATGGAATTCTTGAGTATCTCCGAAAGACGTTCCTGCTGCTTGTCGCTGTCGGATAGGATGTAGGTCTTGTATCCCTTTACCTGATATTCGTTTATGGTTTCTGCCAACAGTTCGAAATTCTTGTGAAACAGCGGTTGCGGCTGGCAGGAGAAAGAAATGTTTGCTGACTCTTCTGTCTTTGCTGACAGTTCTATCCATCGGAATTTCTCGACATTCTTTTCAAATTCTGTCGCACGGATGAGATTCAGTTCTGCTGTCAGCTCTCGCATAATCTCTGCTTTGTCCGCTTCCGGAGCGGCAGTAAGCCTGTCAGAAAGAGCCTGCTTTGAAAAACCATCTTTATAGATGTAGTCAATGGCATCTGTCACATACCCCATGTCATGAGTGACGATGATGGTATCATCGGGAAGCAGATTGAGGAAAGGAATCTTTGGCGACTGGGAACGGGAAATCTCTGGTACGACATCAATCTTGTCCAACTGCTCAATAGATAGTTGACTCTCAACATTGAAGGTGCGCAGGGTGTCAATCTCGTTGTCAAAGAAGTCTATGCGGAAAGGGTCGTCATTGCTGTAGGAATAGATATCGATGATACTGCCTCTGACAGCATACTGGCCGGGTTCATAGACATAATCCTGCATCTGAAAGCCCAGTTCCTGCAGCTGCTTCTCCAACTCTGTCGGTGGTATCTCCTGTCCCTTCCGAAGGGCAATGTGGCGGCTGTCGAGATCCTGCTGGCTGATAACGAGTTCGGACAATGCAGCAGGGTAGGTTATAATCTTCAGCGGAACTTTTGCCTCTTCCGATAAACGGGTGAGCACTTCTGTTCTCAATATGGAAGAAGAAGCATCACGTTGTCCGAATTTTACTGCGCGCTTATATGACGAGGGAAAGAATATGACATTGCTGTCATTCATATTCTTCAGGTCTTGGTAGAGGTAGCCAGCCTCGTCAGCATCTCTCATGATAAAGAGAATGTTGTTCTGCTGCTTGGCAAAATGCAGGGCTATAGAACTCTGCGTAAGACCGCTTATAGCCGCCTTGCGTACATTGTTTTTCTTTAGCAGAGATGCCAAAGCCTTACCCGAAGCTCCTTTGGCATAAAGAGACGATAGTTCGCTCAGTAACATTTTCAGCGTGCAAAGGTACAAAAAAGAAACGGAGTGAAGAATATGAATAGGGAAAAATGCAAAAAAAACTTAATAATTTTGGTAAACAGTGCAGAAGACGTTCTTGTTTGAGATATTTTTACTACCTTTGCAACAATGGCGGTAAAACGTCACAAAAATCAATATAATACAACAAAATTTAGTTAATTAATAATTGTTTAATCTAAACAACACCAAAATTTATGTCACAAAAAAGAGTTTATACCTTCGGCAACGGACAGGCAGAGGGTAATGCGCAGATGCGCGAAGCACTTGGTGGTAAGGGTGCGAACTTGGCAGAGATGAACCTCATCGGTGTGCCAGTGCCTCCAGGTTTCACTATCACAACTGATACTTGTAACGAGTATTATGAAGTTGGTCAGGACAAAATCGTAGAATTGCTCAATGACGATGTTATGGCAGCTGTAAAGCATGTCGAGACATTGATGAACTGCAAATTCGGCGATCCTGCAAATCCACTGCTTGTCAGCGTACGTTCTGGTGCTCGTGCATCAATGCCTGGTATGATGGATACTATCCTCAACCTCGGTCTTAACGACGTTGTTGCAGAGGGAATGTGTAAGAAGACAAATAACCCTCACTTCGTTTATGACTCATATCGTCGTTTCGTACAGATGTATGGTGACGTCGTTCTCGGTATGAAGCCAGTAAACAAAGAGGATATCGACCCATTCGAGAAGATTATCGAAGAGGTTAAGAAAGAGCAGGGCGTAACACTCGATAAGGACCTGAGCGTAGAGTCTCTGAAGAAGCTTGTTGCTCTCTTCAAGAGTGCTATCAAGTCACAGACAGGTTCTGATTTCCCAGAGGACCCAATCACACAGTTGTGGGGTGCTATCTGTGCAGTGTTCCGTTCTTGGATGAACGAGCGTGCTATCCTGTATCGTAAGATGGAAGGAATTCCTGACGAGTGGGGTACAGCTGTTTCTGTTATGGCAATGGTATTCGGTAACATGGGCGACACATCTGCTACAGGTGTTTGCTTCTCTCGTGATGCTGGTAATGGTGAGAACCTCTTCAATGGTGAGTACCTTATCAATGCACAGGGTGAGGACGTTGTTGCTGGTATCCGCACACCACAGCAGATTACAAAGATTGGCTCACAGCGTTGGGCACAGCGTGCTGGTATCTCTGAGGAGGAGCGCGTAGCTAAGTATCCTTCTATGGAAGAGGCTATGCCAGAGCTGTATAAGGAGCTGGATGCTCTTCAGGACAAGCTGGAGAAGCACTATCACGATATGCAGGATATGGAGTTCACCGTTCAGGAGGGTAAGCTTTGGTTCCTCCAGACACGTAACGGTAAGCGTACAGGTACTGCAATGGTGAAGATTGCTATGGACCTCGTTAAGGAAGGCCTCATCGATGAGAAGACTGCTATTATGCGTTGTGAGCCACAGAAGCTCGACGAACTGCTCCACCCAGTATTCGATAAGGATGCTCTGTCAAAGGCAAAGGTTATTACACAAGGTCTGCCAGCATCTCCTGGTGCTGCTTGCGGACAGATTGTGTTCCATGCTGATGATGCACAGGAGTGGGCTGCTAACGGTCACAAGGTTATCATGGTTCGTATCGAGACATCTCCTGAAGACCTTGCAGGTATGGCAAGTGCTGAGGGTATCCTGACAGCCCGTGGCGGTATGACATCTCACGCTGCCGTTGTTGCTCGTGGTATGGGTAAGTGCTGCGTATCTGGTGCTGGTGCTATCAATGTTGACTACAAGAGTAAGACTGTCGAAATCGAAGGTGTTACATATAAGGAGGGTGACTATATCTCTCTGAATGGTACAACAGGTCAGGTTTATGCTGGCGAGATTGCTACAAAGGCTGCTGAGCTGAGTGGTGACTTCAAGGCTCTGATGGATCTCTGCGACAAATATACAAAGATGGAGATTCGTACCAATGCTGATACACCAAAGGACGCTGAGGTAGCTCGTGCTTTCGGTGCTAAGGGTATCGGTCTGACACGTACAGAGCACATGTTCTTCGAGGACCAGAAGATTGTTGCTATGCGTGAGATGATTCTCGCAAGCGATACAGCTGGTCGTGAGAAGGCTCTCGCTAAGCTGCTGCCTTACCAGAAGGCTGACTTCTACGGCATCCTGAAGGCTATGGATGGTCTGCATGTAAACATCCGTCTGCTCGATCCACCACTTCATGAGTTCGTGCCACACGATCTCGCTGGTCAGCAGACTATGGCGAAGGAGATGGGCGTATCTGTAGAGGAAATACAGAAGCGTGTCAACAGCCTCGCTGAGAACAACCCAATGCTCGGCCACCGTGGTTGCCGTCTGGGTATCACATTCCCAGAAATCACTGCTATGCAGACACGTGCTATCCTCGGTGCTGCTTGTCAGCTGAAGAAGGAAGGCTATGACCCACATCCTGAAATCATGGTTCCTCTGATTGGTATCCTCTACGAGCTGAAGCAGCAGAAGGCTATCATCCAGAAGACTGCACAGGAAGTCTTTGCTGAGGAGGGTATTGAAATTCCATTTGAAATCGGTACTATGATTGAGATTCCACGTGCTGCCCTGACAGCTGATCGTATCGCTACAGAGGCAGAGTACTTCTCATTCGGTACTAACGACTTGACACAGATGACATTCGGTTACTCTCGTGACGACATCGCAAGCTTCTTGCCAGTATACTTGGAGAAGAAGATTCTGAAGGTTGACCCATTCCAGGTTCTCGACCAGAACGG
>CAMJIL010000052.1 GCA_946405805.1 uncultured Prevotellaceae bacterium
GCAGGGGAAGAGCTATAAGCCCAATCCCCATATCGGACGTGAGGACTTACGATATCTCCGAGTCCTCCACTGGGATTATGACGGCAAGACGCATGAGGGCGAGATGATATGCAACAAGAAGATTGCCTCCAGGCTTGTGAGCATCTTCCGTAAGCTCTACGAGGCCAAGTATCCTATACAACGGATGGTGCTCCCCGACGAGTACGATGCCGACGACGAGAAGCAGATGAGAGCCAACAATACCTCATGCTTCTGTTATCGTCCTGTGGCAGGAAGCACGAAACTCTCCAAACACTCCCTTGGACTTGCCGTTGACATCAACCCCCTCTATAACCCCTATTACAAGAAACGAGGCTCGAAAGTGCTCATCCAACCCTCCAATGCCGCAAAATACTGCAATCGCAATGGCAATTTCCCATATAAGATCGACAATCAGGACCTCTGCTATCGCCTGTTCATTGAAAACGGTTTTTCGTGGGGTGGAGCCTGGAAAACGATGAAAGATTATCAGCACTTTGAGTTTAAAGGCAACTAATAATAGTCTAAAAACAAAAAATATGCTGAAAAGTTTGCGAGATTCGAAAAATCTTCGTACCTTTGCAGCCCAAAAGCGTGAAATTTATTTTTAAACATTAATATTTTAAACTCAAAATGAAAAAAGGTATTCATCCAGAAAACTATCGCCCCGTCGTGTTTAAGGACATGTCCAACGGCGATATGTTCCTCTCGAAGTCTACAGCAAAGACGAACGATACAGTAGAATTCGAAGGCGAAACTTACCCAGTGGTAAAAGTCGAAATCTCTAGCACCTCTCACCCATTCTATACAGGTAAGAGCAAGCTCGTTGACACTGCAGGACGTGTTGATAAGTTCATGAGCCGCTACGGTAAGGCTGCGAAGAAGTAAGATTATAACCGCAAGATTCAGAAGGTGCGTCAATGGTAGTTGCATATGCCATCGCCGCACCTTTTTTATTAAAAACTAAATATATATATGAAATTACTAAAATCCTTATTCACCATCACATTGCTCCTTCTCATCGTTTCCTGTGGAAAAGACGAGAGCGATTCACAGCCGTCAGGCATCAAGAAAAACGATAATAAGAACTCCACTAGTATTTATCCTGAGGCCTCACGTATGGAAATGCCCAAGCTGAAGGGAGGACAGAGCATACTGCTGGTTCATAAGACCAACGACAAATATGATCCTGACGGAATAAACTACTGCGTAGAGTGGGATAAGGAAAAGAAATCCCAGCGCTGGTCTTGTTACCAGATGACCCAGAACTCTAACAAGCAGAATGCAAACCGCTATTATGGCACCCCCCAATATCCCTTCGACCCGGAACTGCCCTCAGGTGCATATTTCGACACAGACCTTTTCTACGGCTCCGGCTTTGATCATGGACATATCTGCCCTTCAAATGATCGCAGATTCTCAGAACAGACTAACTATCAGACGTTCTATCTCACCAATATGCAACCTCAGTATAGTGTCTTTAACGGTAGCGCAGATGGCTTACAGAACCAGAGTCTGTGGCTTCAGATGGAGAACTTCATTCATGGTCTTGTAGGAAAGTTGAGAACTACTGATACACTTTACGTGTGCAGAGGCGGCACTATCGACAATGACAATATTCTCATGCGTATAAAGGACCAGCTCATCGTGCCCAAGTATTTCTTCTCTGCTGCTTTACTGAAAAACAGCCTGGGATATAAGGCCATCGCCTTCTGGTTTGATCATTCAAACACTCCTGTTGAGAACCTCAAGCTCAGCACTTACGTAAAGAATATCCGTGAACTGGAGACCCTCACAGGCATCGACTTCTTCTGTAACCTCGACGACGAGACAGAGGAACACGTAGAGACTCTCGACCCGAAGAATATCATCACCTCCTGGGGAGTAAAATAGTTAAAAAATACCAAGAGCCGGAAAAATTTATCATTTATCATTTTTCGTTTATCATTTATTTTGTAAATTTGTACCCACGAATCTACACATATATTTAATATATAGATAATGAAGACTATTTATGAATTCTCTGTCAAGGACAGAAAAGGCAAGGACGTATCCCTCAAGGAGTACGCCAACGAAGTGTTGCTCATCGTGAATACCGCCACAAAGTGTGGTTTCACCCCTCAGTACGACGAACTCGAGAAGCTCTACGAGAAATTTCACGCCCAGGGTTTCGAGATCCTCGACTTCCCCTGCAACCAGTTCGGACAGCAGGCACCTGGCACAGACGAGAGCATCCATGAGTTCTGTAAGCTCAACTTCGGTACAGAGTTCCCCCGTTTCAAGAAGGTAAAGGTAAATGGCGACGATGCCGAGCCTCTCTTCAAGATGCTTAAGGAAGAGAAAGGCTTTGCCGGCTGGGATATGGAGCATCCTATCGCACACATCCTCGACGATATGCTCTCAAAGGCAGACCCCAACTACAAGGATAATTCCGATATCAAGTGGAACTTCACCAAATTCCTCATCAACAAGAAGGGTCAGGTAGTAGCTCGTTTTGAGCCTACCGAGAAGATTGAGAACATCGAAAAGCAAATAGAAGAGCTTTTAAAGTAATGGAGCATACAAAATGTTTGATTATAGGCAGCGGTCCTGCAGGATATACCGCTGCCATTTATTCTAGTCGCGCAAACCTCAGTCCTATAGAGTATTGCGGCATGCAGCCAGGCGGCCAACTCACCCAGACCACTGAGGTGGAGAATTTCCCCGGCTATCCCCAGGGAGTCGATGGTAATCAGATGATGATGGACCTCAGGGAACAGGCAGAGCGTTTCGGAACAGACATCCGCGACGGAGAGATTGTCAAGGTAGACTTCTCCAAGGCCCCATATCTCTGTACAGCCGATGATGGCACAGAGATCGAGGCCGATACCGTTATCATCGCCACAGGAGCGTCAGCAAAGTATCTGGGTCTCGACGATGAGCGCAAATACAACGGTCAGGGAGTGTCAGCCTGTGCCACCTGCGACGGATTCTTCTATCGTAAGAAGACTGTAGCCGTTGTCGGAGGCGGAGATACAGCCTGCGAGGATGCCCTTTATCTCTCCAGCCTGGCAAAGAAAGTTTACCTCATCGTTCGCAAACCATTCCTCCGTGCCTCTCAGGTGATGCAGCAGCGTGTCAAGTCGGCTGAGAACATCGAGATACTCTTTGAACACAACACCATTGGTCTTTTTGGCGAGAACGGTGTTGAAGGAGCCCATCTGGTAAAACGTAAGGGCGAGCCCGACGAAGAGCTTGTAGACATCGCTATCGACGGATTCTTCCTCGCCATAGGCCACAAGCCCAACACTGATATCTTCAAGGAGTGGCTCGATACCGACGAGGTGGGATATCTTAAGAAGATTGATGGTACACCAAAGACAAAGATTCCTGGAATCTTCGTTGCCGGCGATTGTGCCGACCCCGTTTACCGTCAGGCTATCTCTGCAGCCGGTTCTGGTTGCCAGGCTGCCATCGAGGCAGAGAGATATCTCCTCAACAGGTAAACCATTACCCTATATAACAAGAAAAAGGCTCGTTTCACAACGGGCCTTTTTCGTGTGTTAATTTCTAATTTAAAAAATTAATCAACCATAAACCTTAACCATTAAAAATCTTTTCTGGTGCAAAGATAGTAGTTATTAATAAAACATGGGTTGAGTTTTCATTATAATAGGTTTAAAATGCGTTATTTCACGCATTTTCACCACAAAATCACGGATTTTCAACTAAAATAGCACCAAAAATATCACTTTCTTCGACATTTTTATCGCTTTTTCGATATTTTTTCTTATTTTTGCCCCAAGAAAATTAATCGCTATGGGTGTTTATACCATTCTAAACATATTGATTCTAATCATTCTGGCGGCACTTTTTCTCATCGGAAGAGAGCTGTACCTGAAAAGTGTGAGGGTAAGACAGCGCCTTCAGATGGAAAAGGTATTCACGAATATCACCCATGAGCTCCTTACCCCACTAACGGTTGTCTCTGCCTCAGTAGACCAGCTGCGTGAGGAATCCCCCGAACATGATGATCAGTACGACATGATGCAGATGAACATCCAGCGTATGGTACGTCTACTGCAACAGATCCTCGAGACCAGCAAGTCGCAGGCTGGAGAACTGAAGCTTCAGGTGGCCTATGGCGATGTAATGAAATACATCTACGACACAGCCCTCTGTCTACAGCCGCTGATGACTAAAAAGGGCATCGACTTCAACATCAAATGTACCCCAGAAAGCATGATGGGATGGATAGACACCGATAAACTCGACAAGATCATCTACAATCTCATCTCCAACGCAGCAAAATACACCAGCGAAGGCGAAATATCACTCGAGGTGCAGACAAGCCGTAACTACGACTTTATATTTATTAATGTACGCGATACCGGATGCGGCATTCCTCAAGACAAACAGAAACACCTCTTCCAGCGTTTCTACGACGGAGAATACCGCCACTATAATAACATAGGTACAGGTCTGGGACTTGCCCTCACCCG
Source organism: uncultured Prevotellaceae bacterium (assembly GCA_946405805.1). Lineage (GTDB taxonomy): Bacteria > Bacteroidota > Bacteroidia > Bacteroidales > Bacteroidaceae > Prevotella. The sequence continues at coordinate 4,500 of CAMJIL010000052.1, forward strand.
CGACCTGGTGGTACTCCATCATGGCAATATAACTTTCAATAGCGAGAAAGACAAAGGTACCACATTCACTGTCATCCTCCCCATCACCAAGGAGGCTTTCAGTCCTAAGGAACGTGACGAAGAGCACAGGATCGACCTCAACATCGCCAAAAATGCCATTGTCGACATCAAGACCGAGGTTCCCGACATCAACAAGAGCACCTTTGTAAGTGCCACCGATGATGACGAAAAATACAATATCCTTATCTCTGAGGACAATCCCGAGCTCCTTATGCTAATGTATCAGGCACTGAAAAGCCAGTACCACGTGTTTGTGGCCCAGAGCGGTAAGCAGGCTCTCGACATTATCCATAAGACCCGGATCCACCTCATCGTATCAGATATCATGATGGCAGATATGGACGGACTTCAGCTTACAGAGACAATAAAGAGCGACCCCGTCTACAGTTACCTGCCCATCATCCTCATTACTGCCAACACTCAGGAAGAATCCCGTGAAGAGGCTCTCCGTATCGGTGCCGACGAGTATCTCACCAAACCCTTCCGTCTTGGCGACCTCAAGTTGCGCATCGAGAATATCATCGCCAACCGCAAGCGTGCCCTCCAGGAATCCCAAGGTCAGATGACAGAGTCGATTGCCGACCTCCCCCCCACTCCAGAACAGGAATTCCTGAAGAGAGCCCTCGACTGTCTGCGCGAACATCTCGACGATGCCGACTACGACCGCGACACCTTCGCTGCCGACATGGGAGCCAGCGCCTCCAGCCTCTACAACAAGCTCCGTGCCATCACCGGCATGAATGTGAGCACCTTTATCCGTGATGCCCGCATGAAAGAGGCGAAACGTCTGGCAGAGGCCAATCCCAACATCCGTGTCAGCGATCTCGCCTATCGTGTGGGCTTCCAGGACCCGAAGTATTTCTCCACCTGTTTCAAGAAGCAGTTCGGTATCCAGCCCAAGGAGTTCCTCGAGGGCTTACAACCGCCAAACACAAAAAAATAGGCGCCAAAGTGCATTTTTCTTTCATTTTATTTGGTTGTTCCAAGGAAAACCTTTAATTTTGCAGCCGTAAACATTAAAAAGATGACAAATTGTAACTTCGCATATTGGTGGTGGTGCTCAAGACAATAACAGTCGTGAGGCGCAACCCGTGTAGAGTAACAACATAAAATCACAAAGAGGTCTGCCGTTCTTGCGACAGGCCTCTTTTAATATAAATGCATGCGTTTAAATAAAAATATAAAGAACTTCTAAAAAAATTAAGAGTTATGAAACAGAAGAAATTCATCCTTCAGGAGAGTGAGATTCCCAAACAGTGGTACAACATCCAGG
>CAMJIL010000053.1 GCA_946405805.1 uncultured Prevotellaceae bacterium
ATACAGCACAAGAGCAGCTATCAGACCGATAGCGCCAAGCACTAATACTGCAATCATAATAAAATTCATAATCTAAACTGTTATTTGTTTTAGTTTGTTATATATTTATTCTATCGAAAAAGAAAGCTTATCACGAATGCGGTTACGAAACAGGAAAAGCACTGCATAGTAAGGAACCAATGCACCCAGTCCACTCAGCGCAGCTGCGCCCTCGTTGCCCGTAATCAGCAACACAGCTATCAGCACCGCAACCAATACGACAAAAGGCAGTCCAAAACCTAACAGCAATGCTTGTGCAGCCACTTGCGTTGAGGCCGTCACCGTCACCACATCGCCCACCCTGAGATTGCGAGTATCGGCATGATATACATCCACGAGTTTTTCTTTTGACTCAGAGGCATTACAATAGCCAGCCACCTTACAGGCTGCACATGCAGAAGTTTGGACAATGCGCACTTGAACGCTATCGCCCAGGATATTTTCAACAACCCCCGAATGCTTTATTTTGTTACTCATTAGTATCTCAAGTAGTCTTTAACACGTGCAAAGGTACTATAAAAATATGAATTACACACGCGCATGCGAAGATTTTTTTGAAAAAAAGCCGTAATCGTTTGCAATTATGCTGTAAAATATGTAATTTTGTAACGTCAAATTAAGAGCAAACAAGATGAAACCTACAGAACAAACATTGCAAGAGGCTGAACGTGCCATCCGCAAGATAGCCGAGAAATTCCCTCCTACAGAGGAAGCAACCCAACTGACGGATATTCATATCCGTGTTTCTCAGGATACGGGTGAGATGTTGGCATTCGACGATGATGACAACGAGATAAACCGTTGTGTCGTAGAGCAATGGATTGACAACAAGGATGATGATTTCTATGAGGGTGTAGCCACTACCTTACGCTCCATTCTGAACAATCGCAAGGACCTTATTGAGCAGATGTCTGTTCTGAAACCATATTCCTTTGTGTTGGAAGATGACGACCGCGAAGCTATCGAAGAGCTTTATCTGGTTGACGATGATATCGTGATACTGAATGACGAACTGATGGCTGACCTTGACAAGGATTTGGATGACTTCCTTGACAAGCTCCTGAAAGAATAAAAGCTGGATGCAAAAATAAAGCCCCTATGAGTTTGGGGCAAATGATAACAATAAGAGTAGGGTTGCTGCCCTACTCTTTTCCTTGGAACATACGTTCATAATCTTCCATTGCCTTCTCGTCAACTTCCGACGAGGCCTCTTCTGGTATCTCAGGAACGTCAATAACCTCTTCTTCCAACCATGAAGCAGTGTCCTCTGGGTTTATCGCTATCACCGAGTCTACCGGTGGCACACTGTCTGGTTCGGCATATTGTCCTGCCTGTTTCTGACTGTGATCGCTTCGTACGGAACAAGCTGAGAGTGCTACCAGCCCAATAGCTACAAACAATAATTTTTTCATCCTTTCCTATATTTAATACTATTAATTATCTTACTCTTAACAAATCGCCCGACTTGATAACATAATCAGGGCTCAGTTTATTCATCTTATAGAGATATTTCAGCCTGATACCATAGCGTTGAGAAATGGTATACATCGACTCACCCGGCTCCACTCTATGGGGTCTGTTCTTGAATGTCTTAGGAGCCTTTTTAGCCTTTTTCTGCAACCATATAATCTCACCTTCCTGCAACACATCGTTCTTATCTCTCTCGTTGTATTTAGCCAGTTTCCTATAGGAGATGTCCACATCTTCAGCTATTCTGCGGAACGTATCACCACGTCTTGCCCGGATATAGTAGTTCTGATTGAAGGTATATATGTTACGCAGATCGCCTTGTTGCAGCAAAACGGTCTCACGTTTGTTAAATTCTTTACCCGTATCATATTGATGCAGTTGATACGTTTCAATAATCTCTATCAGCTTGGTGGCATAGGTTGGGCTCGTAGCATATCCGCACGCCTTCAATCCCTTTGCCCATCCTACATAGTCGGTGCGCTTCAAGTCGAAAAGTCTGCGATAGCGCTGACTGGTGCTCAAAAACACGGAGTGGTCAACGTAGCTCTGATAAGCATTGTCGTAGGCACGGAAACATTCTCCACGCTCGTCGTCATCATGATACGACCTGCGCCCCGTCCATCCGTTACACTTGATACCAAAATGATTGTTCGCCCTGAGCGCCAGTTCACTTTTACCTGCAGCAGACTCGAGCACACCTTGTGCCAAAGTGATGCTGGCAGGTATGCGATATTGAATCATCTGCTGCATAGCAACCTCAGCCCACTGATTGAAATAATCTTCGTAGGCCCTGTTACGTTTAAGTTGTGCAGAGGCTGTTCCAAGTACTGAAAACAGCAAAAATAGGATAAATATTTGTCGTTTCATTAATTTTCTTCCGAAATTTGATGCAAAATTATAGAAAAAGAATTATATTTGCAACAAAAATCGAAATATTATGGAAGAAATGACACTAAAAAGCGCCATACAGGTCGCTCAACTATCAGAACTCACTGAAACAGATCGTCAATTAATCGACATGGCTATTGAAGGAACTAACCGATCCTATGCCCCCTACTCTCACTTCTGTGTGGGTGCTGCTCTTCTCTTGGCCAATGGCAAAATGATTATTGGTTGCAATCAGGAAAACGCAGCATTCCCTGCAGGCATTTGTGCCGAACGTGCAGCTATCTTTGCAGCTGGCGCCCAATATCCTGACCAGCCTGTGATAGCACTGGCCATTACGGCTCGCAACACAAAGGGTGAGTTGATTGACGAACCTGCAAGTCCTTGCGGTCCTTGTCGCCAAGTACTCATCGAGACAGAGACACGTTTCAAGCACCCCGTACGCATCCTGCTCTACGGGCGCAAACGCACCTTTGTCATTAATAGCATCAAAGAACTGATGCCTCTCTCATTTACTGAATTTTAGTCACCGCTTCATCCAGCACTTTCACACCCTGTGGTGTGCATAGTCCACGAAGCGATACCAAGAAGAAGTTCACAAACAACTGTTCCACCGTATAGCGTTGTAACAGGTGGTTGTCCATGATGTGTTTTCCTATGGCATCAAACATGTGAGGCACCATATTATAGTCTATCTCCTTACGCAATAAGCCCTGATTCACACCCAGTTGCATAAAATCCAGGAACTTTCCTCTCGATTGCTTTTTGGCCTCCTTGATATATTTCTCCACTTTCGGATATTTCATGATATCTTCATAGAATGAAGGATTGACTGTACGCACCTCATTCATCTTAATTCGATAAGCCTCCAATATCACATCAATCACATGGTGGCCCTCTTCGGCATATTGTGTCAAGCGCTCTAGTCTCAGTTTATCATATTTAATAATACTACGATAGAGCAATTCTTCTTTATCCTCATAGATTTCATACAACGTTCGCTTAGAGATGGTTAACTGCTGAGCTATGTCGTCCATCTTAACCGCACGAATACCATGCTTCATGAATGCATTCATAGCTGCATCCAATATCTTGTCCTTCAGTGCAAGTCTGTAGCTGTTCGTTTCTTTAATTTCTTGCATATTATTGCATAAATATCTATTTCCGGCGGCAAAGTTACAAAAAAATATAAAAAACGGTTTGTTTTACACGAGTTTTTTGTATTTTTGCGTCCGAAAAAGAAATCCAACTCAAATAATAATACACTTAATATGGTAAAAATCTCAAAAGAGGCTGCTCTGGAGTATCACGAGTCTGGCCGCCCTGGTAAAATCGAAGTAAAGCCAACAAAGGCTTATCGTACACAAACCGACCTATCACTGGCTTATTCGCCAGGTGTGGCCTACCCTTGTCTTGAAATCCAGCAGAATCCTGATGATGCATATAAATATACAGATAAAGGTAACTTGGTAGCTGTTATCTCAAATGGTACTGCAGTACTCGGTTTGGGCGATATCGGTGCCATGAGTGGAAAACCCGTGATGGAGGGTAAAGGTCTGCTTTTCAAGATATATGGTGGTATCGATGTATTCGATATTGAAGTTGCTGAGAAAGACCCAGAGAAGTTCTGCGAGGCTGTTGAGAAGATTGCCCCAACTTTTGGAGGCATCAACCTTGAGGACATCAAAGCCCCTGAGTGTTTCTATATTGAGGAACGTCTGAAGCGCACGCTCGACATTCCCGTTATGCACGACGACCAGCATGGTACTGCCATTATCTCAGCTGCTGGTTTGAAGAATGCCCTTGAAGTGAATGGCAAGGACATCAAGAAAGTGAAGATTGTAGTTAACGGAGCTGGTGCTGCAGCCATCTCGTGTACCAAATTATATATGGCTATCGGCGCCCAGAAGGAGAACATCGTCATGCTCGACTCCAAGGGTGTCATCTCAACCAGTCGTACAGACTTGAACGACCAGAAGAAGTTCTTTGCCACCACGCGTACAGATATCCACACATTGGAAGAAGCTGTCAAGGATGCTGATGTCTTCGTAGGTCTTTCAAAGGGTAATGTACTGACCAAGGATATGGTGAAGTCAATGGCTAAGGATCCTGTTATCTTTGCACTGGCTAACCCCGTTCCTGAAATCAGCTACGAGGATGCTATGGAAGCTCGTCCTGACACGCTGATGTCTACAGGTCGTACCGACTATCCTAACCAGATTAACAACGTCATCGGATTCCCCTACATCTTCCGTGGTGCTCTTGATGTTCACGCCAGCGCCATCAACGAGGAGATGAAGTTGGCTGCTGTTCACGCCATTGCCGATTTGGCTAAGCAGCCTGTACCTGATGTGGTGAACGATGTCTATAAGGTGAACAACCTTACCTTCGGACGTGATTACTTCATTCCGAAGCCTGTTGACCCACGACTCATTACTGAAGTTAGTGCAGCTGTAGCAAAGGCTGCTATTGATAGTGGCGTAGCTCGTCGTAACATCGAGGATTGGGATGCTTACAAACGCTCGCTGTCCGTAATGCTTGGTCAGGAGACAAAACTCACTCAGAAGCTCTATGCTACTGCAGCTGCTCATCCTCAGCGCATTGTCTTTGCAGAGGCTATCCATCCTACGATGCTGAAGGCAGCTGTACAGGCCAAGGCCGAAGGTATCTGCGACCCCATTCTGTTAGGTAACGACGAGGTTATCCAGAAGTTGGCAGCACAACTCGACCTCAATATTGAGGGTATCGAGATTGTCAACCTGCGCCATCCCAATGAGCAGGAGCGTCGTGAGCGCTATGCCCGTATCCTCACCGAGAAGCGCCAGCGTGAAGGTTATACTTTCCAGGAGGCTAACGATAAGATGTTCGAGCGCAACTATTTCGGCATGATGATGGTAGAAACTGGTGAAGCTGATGCCTTCATCACGGGTCTGTACACCAAGTATTCCAACACCGTCAAGGTTGTCAAGGAAGTCATTGGCATCCGTCCCGAATACAAGAACTTTGCTGCCATGCACATCATTAACTCCAGCCGTGGCACCCTCTATATCGCCGATACACTTGTCAACGAGAATCCCGATACAGAAACACTCATCGACATTGCCAAGCTCGCCTCGAAGAGCGTTAAGTTCTTCAACGAGAAACCTGTTGTGGGTATGATTAGCCACTCTAACTTCGGAAGTAGCCAAAGCGATGGAGCCCTCAAGGTAAAGCGAGCTGCTGAATATATGCAAGAGCGTTATCCCGACCTTCCTATCGATGGTGAGTTGC
>CAMJIL010000054.1 GCA_946405805.1 uncultured Prevotellaceae bacterium
TCTCACGCTCACGTTCTACGATAAGGCGTACTGCCACACTCTGTACACGTCCTGCCGAGAGGGCTGGCTTAACCTTACGCCACAATACAGGTGAGAGTTTGAAACCCACCAGACGGTCGAGCACACGACGGGCCTGTTGGGCATTGACAAGATTCATGTCCAGATGGCGCGGGTGTTCAATAGCTTCTAATATAGCTGACTTTGTAATTTCATGGAATACGATACGGTTGGTCTTCTCCTCATCGAGCCCCAGCACCTCGCACAGATGCCAGGATATAGCTTCTCCCTCACGGTCTTCATCGGATGCCAACCAAACCTTCTCGGCTTTCTTGGCATTCTGTTTCAGTTCTCCGACAAGCTTCTTCTTGTCTTCGGGAATTTCATATTCTGGTACGAGAGTGGTATCGTCGATGCTCAGCTCTCTCTTTTTCAGGTCCCGGATATGTCCATAGCTCGACATCACCTTGAAGTCGCTACCCAGGAATTTCTCAATCGTCTTCGCCTTTGCGGGAGACTCTACTATAACGAGATTTTTCTGCATATTTTGAGTCGTTTAATTCACTTTGGGCTGCAAAAGTACGCAAAAAAGTCTCTTACACCTTATATATATATAGAATTTTTTAATTTATTAACAGTTTTGCTGCAAGAATGTGTGTACAGCCTTACGGATAGAACGTAATCCGAAGCGTTCAACATACACCTCTCTTAGTGGAACCCAGTTGCATTCTGCGGCATCGTCAGCGGCCTCAGGGAGAGCGTCGTCTTCTGCGTGACAAAGGAAGAAGAGGTCGAGGGTGTGAATGTCCATTCCTGAATAACGATATATGTTGGGGACAGAGAAGAGATACTTTACTTCTTTTATCTCGAGTCCAGTCTCTTCCTTTATCTCACGTATCATTCCCTCTTCAGCAGTCTCCTCATTGTCAACGAAACCGCCAGGGAGATCTAGGGTGCCTTTCTGAGGCTCTTTTGCCCTGCGGACAACGAGCAGCTCACCTTTACTGTTAAGGATAAAGCCAGCTGTTGATGCTCTGGGATTCTGATAGTATGTAAAGCCACAGTCGCTACAATGTCTGCTAAGGGCATTGTTGATCTCAAAATTCTCGCTGCCACACTTTGGGCAGAACTTAAATACTTCTAATGGGTGGCTCATACTCATTTCTCCCAATTGTCCGTTCTAAATGGGAATAATGGCAGGTTACCACCATTCTTCACATTACCAATCTGGAAATTCTTAAAACAGTATCTTACGGCTACAGGCTTCTTTACTTCCGGAGAGGTAATCATGATGGCTTCGTCCCAATAGCCGCCACCGGGTTGCCAGAAGTGTCTAGCTGTTGCAGGATGGAACACTTTGTCTTCGCCGGCAATCTCAAATCCCTGCATGTCTTCGAAAGGCGCATCACACCAGTAGTTATCCTGTGTATGGATAAGAATGGTATCGCCCTTGATGGTCATATCCTTATATGATGAACTCTTATATTGGATAGTCTCAAAACCATAGTCGCGATTAAGTGCGGTGAATGCAAGTCGCTCGCCTACAGGTTGTTTCTGGGTAGGGTGAATCTGAGTGGTCTCGTAAGGATAAACAAGGTCATTGATACATACAAGACTGCTGTTTGGAATTATCTGAGCCGCTTTGTATTGCTGTTCGCGGAGTAAGGCTCCGCTGGTGGCATTATCATTGTCATCATAGCGGAACGGGGCAATCTGGACAAAGTAGAAAGGTATCTCACCAAGACCGAACTGTGCTCTCCACTGATCTACCAGGAGTTTCATTCTCTGAGAGTATTGGTCGCCTGGGTCTCCCACATTCGAGCATCCCTGATAGTAGACGATTCCCTTAACGGTGTAGTTCAGGATAGGATTGAATGTGCCGTTGCCCCAAAGCAGTGAACGGTGATAGTCCCACTGCGACCATTTCTTACATATCTCTACAGAGTCGGTGGGGTCGTTGGTGTATTTTTGCAGATTCTCCTTTGTGAGCCAGCTCTCCACGCGCGAACCTCCTTTATTAGCTTCAATGATGCCAACAGGGATATCGAGGGTGCGGCTAAGCAGGCGTGCGAAGAAATATCCGGTGGCAGAAAACTCGCTTACCGTCTTCGGTGAACATACTCTCCATTCGCACTGGGCGTCTTCCTGTGGGGTAGCACGCATGATGCTTGGAATCTTCACGCTACGCACACCCTTTGAGTTGGCGGCATCAAGGACATGATGGTTGTAATCCTTTACAGGACACATTCCGAATCCTTTTACCGGCATCTCCATATTCGACTGTCCTGCACATACCCAGACCTCTCCGGACACGACATTATTGATTGTTACAGTCTCACCATCATCGAAAGTGATGCTCAGTGGTTCGTATGATGCTTTCGGGGTCTTCACCTTAACGAGCCATTTGCCGTCCTTGCCGGTCTTGGTGCTTACTGCCTCATTGCTCCATGAGGTTGTTACCTTAATGGTCTTGCCAGGCTTGTCCCATCCCCAGAGGCGGGCTTCTGTCTGCTGTTGTAATACCATGTTATCGCAAATGATATGTGGTAGTTTTACCTTTGCCTGAACACCGATACAAAGTGTTGTGAGGACAGAAAATACAAAGATTCGTTTATCCATTTTTGATTGGTTTATTAATATTTTGCTTGCAAAGTTACAAAAAGTCTGAGATTTTTAGTAATTTTGCAGCCATAATTAACAAATAATTTATGAAAACTCGGAAAATACTAACTGTAATGCTACTTATGATGTGTGTAGCAGGTTTTGCTCAAAAGGGAACGAAAATGGATCTGTGGCCGAAAGGCGCACCCAACAACAATGGTGATGAGAAGGACAAGGCTGAGCTCACAGTCTACCTGCCTGATGCTAAGAAGGCAACGGGTAGGGCAGTGGTGTGCTGTCCTGGTGGTGGATACTCTCATCTGGCTATGGATCACGAGGGTCATCAGTGGGCCGCATTCTTCAATAATCAGGGTATCGCCCTCATCGTGGTGAAGTATCGTATGCCTCACGGGAACTATAAGATTCCCATCTCTGATGCAGAGGAGGCTATGAAGACTGTTAGGCGTAATGCCGTCGAATGGCATATTGACCGTAACAACGTGGGTATCATGGGATTCTCTGCCGGAGGTCATCTTGCGTCAACCATTGCTACTCATTCTAAGGCTGATGCGGCTCCGAATTTCCAGATTCTTTTCTATCCTGTCATCACGATGGACCCTGCATTCACACATAAAGGTTCACACGATAATTTCCTGGGCACGGACCGCTCTAAGAAGGAGATGAAGAAGCTGGAGCATGAGTATTCGAATGATATTCAGGTTAACCGCACTACTCCTCGTGTGTTCCTCGCCCTAAGTGATGATGATCATGCTGTGCCGGCATCGAATGGTTTCAACTATTATTCAGAGTGTTATCGTCACGATGTCCCTGCATCAATACATATCTATCCCACAGGAGGTCACGGATGGGGATACCGCGAGAGTTTTGCCTTCCATTATCAGATGGTCTTTGAGCTCAAAGCATGGCTCGAAAGTTTCTAGGCATTTATTCGGAATTAAGAGGCTCTTAATAAAAAATAAGTGGCATTTATCGAGCGATAAGTGCCACTTATTTTAGATGGTTGTAATATGCTTAAAGAAGCTTCTGAATTTCTGCCTCTATATCTTTAATCATCGCTGCACGCTTAACGAGGTTGTTGCCTCTGTCGATTACAAAGAAATCGGGCACAGCCTGAATGTTATACATCATCAGGCGCTGTGAGTTCAAGCCGTCGGCATCTCTTACGCTTATCCAAGGCAATGCAGCAGTCTGCTGTTTCCAGAAATGCTCGTCGCTGTCGAGGCTTACCTGATAGATCTCGAAGCCCTGTGCCTGATACTTATTATAAAGCTCACGAAGCATCAGGATACGTGCAGGACTCTCGTCCATTGCGAAGATGTGGAAGTCGAGAAGCACCACCTTTCCCTTGAGGTCGGTGAGATGACGCTCTGCACCCTTATTGTCTCTCAGGGCAATGTCGAGTACTCCCGCTTCACTAACCTTGCTGGCATCAATCTGTATATCGGCATTATTAGCCTCTGCGATACGCTGGTTCTTCATACCCTCGATAGCGATGTTATGAAGGTTCTGACCTCTCTCGGCATGAGGATAGTAAGTGTCCCAACTTGTTGCTACTGCAGCAAAGACCTTTATGTCGTCTTTATTGGTGCGGGGATTAAATAGCAGCCAGTTGCCAAGAGTCTGGAACAAAGCGAAATAGCTGTAGGCCTTCATAGGCTCTTTGAAAATATAATTTGACTTAACATCATTCTTGTATGCGTCAATAAGTTTCAGAATACTGTCGTTGGCAGCATCAACTCCCAATGACTGATTCTCTTGGATGGCCATAGCCTTCTTGTGGAGGTCTATCTGCTTGAGGGCCAGTTCCTTAATCTTCAGACAGTTATCAGAACCACTAATCTCATATTCAGTAGCCATCTGAGGATATTTTGCCTTTACTGTCACCGTCTCTGTGGAGTCAATGCTAACATTGATAATCTGGTCAGCGATTCTCAGACGATAGAACTCAGGTGCTTCCGGAGCTTCCTGGCTGAATGAGAAACTACCACCGTCTGACAGTTTCACTGAGTCGAGAGTGTTGATACCCTCGAGACCAACATTCTCGAAATACAGCACAGAATCGGCTGCGTTGGCAATCTCTCCCTCTACCTTAAACTTGTTGTTGCTGCATGATGCAACAGTGAGTGCAGTCATCGCTGCGATAATCAGTTTGATATGTTTCATATTATCTGTCTTTTCTTATTTTGCGCCTGCAAAGGTACAAATTAGCAATCAAAAAACCAAAAAAAACGAAAAATATTCGCTTTTTCTTCGTTTATTTATTTATTAATGTGTAACTTTGCCCCGATTTTTAGCGACCTATCCCTTTTGGGTCGCTCCGATTTTATTATTTTTAGATGTTTTAAACAAGATGAATGTAATTACAAAAACCCTTCAATTGGCTGATGGAAGAACCATCACCATTGAAACCGGGAAAGTGGCAAAACAGACCGATGGTGCTGTCATGTTGAAGATGAACAACACCGTATTGCTGGCCACTGTTTGTGCCGCAAAAGATGCAGTTCCCGGAACAGATTTCATGCCTCTGCAGGTTGACTATCGTGAGCAGTACAGTGCTGCAGGTCGTTTCCCAGGCGGATTCACAAAGCGCGAAGGCAAAGCCTCAGACAATGAAATCCTTACATCACGACTGGTGGACCGTGTTCTTCGTCCACTGTTCCCAAGTAACTATCACGCAGAAGTATTCGTAAACGTTATGCTGCTCAGTGCCGATGGTGTTGATCAGCCCGATGCTCTGGCCGGTTTTGCAGCCTCTGCAGCTCTGGCTTGCTCGGATATACCTTTCGAGTGCCCTATCTCGGAAGTCCGCGTTGCACGTGTCAACGGTGAGTATGTGATTGATCCTACCTTCGAGCAGATGAAGGAGGCCG
>CAMJIL010000055.1 GCA_946405805.1 uncultured Prevotellaceae bacterium
TGGTCAATCAGTCCGGGCATAGCATGTAATCCTTGTGCATCAACAACATTCAGCTTCATACCTGAAACATGCAACTCCTCGCCAATAGCGATTACCTTCTCACCAGAGATTAGCAGTTGTTGCAAACCTTTATCTTCCGGTGTATGCAAATGAATATTCTTTATCAGTGTAAGCATATTTCCCAATAATTAAATATAATGTACAAGAACCATTGCAATCAATCCGACAGTAAGTGGTATGACATTCCGTTTTACCAACTCGTTTGTAGATACACCTGCTACTTCTGCAATGGCAACGATAACTCCTGCAATAGGAGAGATGGCACGTCCCATGGATGAAGACAACTGCATCGGAAGGATCATCTCTACAGGATTCATCCCTACCTTACCTGCTATATCAGGGACAAGCGGCCCAAAAGAGAAGAAGGAGGCATTACCACTACCCATAAGGATTGCAGCCAAGAAGATAATGGCAATAATAACGACGCTGATCAAGACGCCGGTGAAACCCAGACTGGTACAACCTTCTACCAAGGCATCGATAAAACCCAGAGAGATAAGTCCCTTACTGAAGATCTCAGCACAGATAATCAGTGTAACGACATTTGCAAATACGTTACCCATACCCTGCCAGAAGATCTTGATATTGGCAAATGTCTTACTGACAGATCTCCAACGGATAACCTCAAAAAGAATAGCTACAAAGAGCGAGATAATCATTGCCGTTGTTGTATCGAGCACTATCGGCCGACCAAACAATTGGAAATAACTGGAGAAGATGATCAGCAGAATCAGCGGCAAAGCCGGCAAAATAGCATAGATAAGCGGAGCATCTACCTTCATATCCTTAGCTTCCACAGTTGTACTTACAACCTTTCCCTTGATACGGTCCTGACGATCGAAATAACGGTTGGTAAAATAATACAGCACCATTAATAATAAGGTGATAGGTATTGCCAAAGGTAACTGATGCTCTATAAAATACTCCATGTTTGTCATGCCAGCCAACTCTGAGGCACGGGCCGTATTAGCTGAACCGGGTCCCATGTCGAAGATGGTACAGGCAGAGATAATACTTACTGCGGTAAGCTTACTTACACCCAGATTCACTAAGATAGGAAAAATACTTGCTACGAGCAACAGTCCCAAACCGGCAGCACTGGGTGTACAGACAAACAGCATCTGTCCGATGGGCAACATCAGTATGGCGGCAATATCGGGAAACCGCTTGAAGAGCATCAGCGGTCGCATACTGACATATACCAGCGCATCAGAAGCGTGGATCTGTTTCATATAAGCAACATAACCGCCAATGGTCATAATCATCAGTCCTACACGTAAAGCATTTGTCTTCATTGTCTGCTTTACCACACTGAAGATATCAAACCCTATCCAGCCTGTTGAAGTACCACCAAGATCTGTCTCCACATTAAGACTGTACGTACCTATAGCCAAGCTGATGCACACCATCAGTATCCCAGAGATCAACAAGACAGCCTGTGGATTATATTTATGAGTAAGGGCATATGCAACGACAATGATAAAACATAGCGCGATAGCCATTCCAAGATAAATCATAGGTTTCTCTTTTTTTTATCTATCAATTTCTAACGTTTCTCGTAGGTAGCCTTCAACACATTGATACGCGCCGTACCTGTAGCTGTTAAAGTTATCGAGCTGAGTTTCTCTCCTTCGGGAGCTGTCCACACACCCTGACTGATAGTTCCTGCAGAAGGAGTCCATAAGTCTATGCTTGAGGCATTGGCTGTTGTCCATGAAAGGGCAGAGATATAATAGCCGTCAGGAACAGAGCATATTATTTTGTCACCATTGTAACTGCGCAAGTCGAGTACACCACTATTCGTTGCCCATACTCTGACAGGATTGGCGCCTTCAGCATTTTCTGCTTTTAATGTGAAATCCTGAACTTTGATAGGATCACCGAGTGGAGTACCTGCACCATTGTCAGGGATGGCAAGACCCATGGCTTTCACTGCATCTCCGGAGGTGAAGTCTAAGGTAACCTCTACAGGTTCAGTAGTTACCGCTGGTGATTCAGGGAAATCTTCGGCAACAGCATTTGCTGTACCTTTCTGATAACCCACCGTCAGCACGTTCATACGTGTTGTTCCTGTAGCTTTAAACGAGATACTCTTATATGTCTTACCCTCAGGAGCCGACCATACTCCTCCACTGATAGTTCCTGCATTAGGAGTCCATGAATCCATCGTCGACTCATTAGCAGATGTCCAAGATATCTGTGTGATAATATAGCCATCAGGAACACTGATCTTCAGTATATCATCTGTATATGCACGCAGGTCGAGCACACCACTGTTAGATGCCCAAATACGTATAGGATTTGCCCCCTCCGCATTTTGTGTACTGAGAGTAACCAGCGAATTAGTAAGCTCATTGATGTTGGTTCCAGAACCGTTAGCTGGTATAGACACTCCCCACGCAGTAATGTCTGTGCCAGAAGTAAAGTCGAAGGTAACGGCCTCCGGATCCGGTTCAGGTTCAGGAATTTCTTCAGCCACGGAATTGGCTGTGCCCAGTTCATAACCGAAAGTAAGCACATTTATTCTTGTAGTAGCTGTAGCTTTGAAAGTAATACTATTGTATGTCTTTCCTTCCGGGGCTGTCCATACACCACCACTGATGGTTCCTGCATTAGGAGTCCATGAATCCATCGTTTCGGTATTTGCCGATGTCCAGGATATCTGTGTGATAATATAGTTATCAGGCACACTGAACGTCAACGCATCACCATTATATATACGTAGGTCGAGGACACCGCTATTGGTTGCCCATACACGAACCGGATTAGCGCCTTCAGCATTCGTTGCAGTGACGGTTGCGGATAATTTAGATAGTGAACTGATATTTGTTCCACTACCATTGGCCGGAATATCCACCCCCCATGCAGTTAACTCAGAGGCTGAAGTAAAGTCGAATACAACAAGATTATCTTCTTGTTCTTCCACAGCAGCAACATCATCGGTAGTACAACTATTCATACCGACGAACGCAATTATCATGACCATCATAAGTCTGATAAATCTGAAAAAGTTTAGGTTTTTTTTCATTCTGTCATATATTTGTTTTTCGATTTTGATGGTGTAAAATTAGTTCATTTTTCGAGCAGGTATGTTTTCACAAAGACAAAAATATAGATAATTTTTAAAATCAAATACTTATAAATATCTTATATTCAATCCTTTGCTTTAAAATGCACCTTACGAATTGCAAAGATATATAAGGGGATAAATATAGATAAAGTTATGTTAAATATGTGGGGATTATTTGTCAATATTCGGGAATAATCATATATTTGTGAAGTTTTTCAACCTCATTATCTAACTTATGAATATGACGCCTCCTTTTCATACTATAATCCGACTAATATCATGTCTGATGATCATCAGTGCCACAAGCATCAAAGCACAAAATCAACCGACAGTCACAAATATAGACTCCGTATATTTGGCATTAGACAACACCATCAGACATGCTGATAGCTTTCTGAAAAAGAAACAGGATACGATACGGCAATTATATGAAAAATATCAATATGCCAATAACGCAGCCAAACGTTATAAAGCACTGAGCGATCTTTATGATGAGTACCGCTATTTTAACAACGATTCAGCTCTGCATTATCTTCATCTATGCAAGAAACTGGCTGAAGAGAATCACGATACTGAAAAAAAGATGGTGACATTACTACGTCTGGCACATCAATATGTGGTGACTGGTTACTACCCCGAAGCACAGTTATACTTTCAAGAGGTACGCCCCGGACTTCTTCCTAAATCATTTCTCCCAACATATTATCACTACCATGCGCACCTGTATCGTGAATTAGAGATGTTTACCATCGACCCGGCGATGCATGAAGAATATCACCGACTGTCGTTACTTTATCGTGATTCTCTTGAACAGGTGAGTGATCCACATTCCGTGCTTTTTTTACAGCGACGATGTATTGCTCTTTGTGCCGATGGTAATTACAAGGAGGCAATGACTGTCAACAACGAATGGATGAAGAAAGTAAGCCCTGGCACTATCAACTACTCCACCATGGCTTACTATAGGGCAGAGATCTTTGGAAGCAGACATGAGAATAATATACAAAAATACTGGTTAGCCATCTCAGCCATCTCAGAGATAACATGCAGCGACATGAACCTTCAGGCACTATGGAGGTTGGCTGATATATTATCTGATGAGGGAGATATCGGAAGAGCCATGAGATATATCGATTTCTCATGGAACAGCATATCAAAATTCAGTACCCACAAACGGGCATGGTTCATAGCACCGATTATGAACGATATTCATAACGGATATCAGAAGAAAGTTACCAAAGCAAACTCACAACTGTTTATTCTTACCTTGATTATTGGATTATTGGCGGTATTCTTTCTTGCGGCACTGATCTATGCTCTTCGTAAACGACGGATGGCTGTAGCTGCAAGGGCTGTGGTCAGTCTTCGTAACCAACAACTCTCTGAACTGAATGAACAGTTATCCACACTCAACTCGCAACTGAAAGACTCAAATCGTGTAAAGGATGAATATATCAGAGAATTCCTACAGATGTGCTCTACTTATATCGACAAGATGGATAACTATCGCATCCGCATCAACAGGAAACTAAAAGCCAATCAGATAAAAGACTTGATGAAGATGACCGACTCGGAAGAGATGAAGAACGAGGAGCGGCAGGAACTGATGGATCATTTCGATGCGGTTTTTCTTCACCTATTCCCCACGTTTATCGACGATTTCAACCAACTGCTTAAGCCTGAGGCTCGTTTCTATCCTACGAAACCAGCGAGCATGAATACCTTACTACGTATTTTTGCTTTAGTACGACTTGGCATTGATGAGAGTTCAAAAATAGCTGAATTCCTCGACTATACAGCCAACTCTATTTATAACTATCGGTCGAGGGTTAAAAAAGACGCATTAGTCTCAAGGGATGATTTTGAGACACAAGTCAAACTGATAGGATTATAACATCATATTTATAACATTTCCTTGATCTCGCTCTCACTCTCGTGTTATAAAAGTTTAAGCGTTGCTTCACAACTGTTTAAAGGACTATGACCATGACTATGAACTAATTTAACGGAACACAACCCCCTGCGGCAAAGCCGTAGCGTCACTGACCAAAGGGAAGTAAAGACACAAAGTCTAAAAGTCATAGTCATCGTTAAAATTCTTTGTGTCTCCGTGTCTCTGTGTACAGTTAAAAAAACCTGCTTTTATGCTTGCTTAACCACCCCTGCTTGAAGATTTTGTCCGCTTAAGGACAAAATCGCCTTCAAAAGGAGGGGAGTTT
>CAMJIL010000056.1 GCA_946405805.1 uncultured Prevotellaceae bacterium
TAACCTTTAACCGTTAACCTTTAACCGTTAACCTTTAACCGTTAACCTTTAACCGTTAACCTTTAACCGCTAACCGTTAGCCAACTACTGATCCCGGCTTCACCTCTGTCGATGTTGTTGTTACTGACAGCGAACCGTCAAAGTTCACAGCTGAGAGAATCATTCCCTGACTCTCTTCGCCCATCATCTTGCGAGGCTCGAAGTTTGCCACAAAGAGCACCTGCTTGCCTACCAGCACCTGTGGGTCCTCGTAGTAAGCAGCAATGCCGCTGAGGATGGTGCGACCCTCTGGGGTGCCATCGTCAATGTGGAACTTCAGCAGCTTCTTCGACTTCTTCACCTTTTCGCATTCTGTCACGAGACCTACGCGGATGTCGAGCTTCTCGAAGGTGTCGAAATCCACATTCTCCTTTATTGGTTCTGGCTCGAAGTCTGTTGCCTCGTTAGCCTTTTTGGTGTCCTCCAGCTTCTTCAGCTGTGCCTCGATCACGCTGTCCTCAATCTTTTCGAAGAGCAGTGATGGCTCGTTGAGCTGCTTACCTGCTGCCAGTATATCCATGCTACCTAACTGCTCCCATGAGAAACTGTCCAATGCCAGCATGTCTCTGAGTTTCTTGCTGCTGAAAGGCAGGAAAGGCTCGAATGCTATAGCGAGGTTGGCAGACAACTGTAGGCATATATTAAGAATTGTTGCCACACGGTCGGCGTCAGCGCTACGACCTTCACTCTTAACTCTTAACTCTTCACTCTTAACTCCCTTAGCTACCTTCCAAGGCTCGCATTCTGTGATATATCTGTTGCCGATGCGGGCAAGGTTCATAGCCTCTTTCTGTGCCTCACGGAACTTAAACTGCTCCAGGTATGTCTCTACGTCAGCCTTTACGTTCTTAAACTCCTCGATGGCCTGCTTGTCAGTATCTGTCAGTTCGCCACACTCAGGCACAACGCCATTGAAGTATTTCTTTGTCAGCTGCAGGGCACGGTTTACGAAGTTGCCATAGATAGCCACCAGCTCGGAGTTGTTACGCTCCTGGAAATCCCTCCATGTGAAGTTGTTGTCCTTTGTCTCTGGAGCATTTGCTGTCAGCACATAGCGAAGCACATCCTGCTTTCCTGGCAAATCGACGAGATATTCGTGCAGCCATACAGCCCAGTTCCTGGAAGTAGAGATTTTGTCATCCTCAAGGTTCAGGAATTCATTTGCAGGCACATTATCAGGCATAATATAGTCGCCGTGTGCCTTCATCATTACAGGGAATATGAGGCAATGGAATACGATATTGTCCTTTCCGATGAAGTGAACCAGTCTCGTATCCTCATCCTGCCACCACTTCTGCCAGGTACCCCATTTCTCTGGTTCCTTCTCGCAGAGTTCCTTGGTGTTTGAGATATAACCTATTGGTGCATCAAACCAAACATACAGCACCTTTCCCTTAGCATCCTCCAGAGGTACAGGAATACCCCAGTCGAGGTCGCGTGTCATAGCACGAGGCTGCAGGTCCATATCCAACCAAGACTTACACTGTCCATAGACGTTAGAGCGCCATTCCTTGTGGCCAGTCAGAATCCAATCCTTCAGCCATTCCTGATAGCGGCCCAGAGGCAGATACCAGTTCTTCGTAGGACGCTTAACAAGTCCGTGACCTGGGTTGTTCTTGTTTGTTGGATTTATCAGTTCGTCTGGTGACAATGTAGCACCACATTTCTCACACTGGTCGCCATAGGCTCCCTGAGCGTGACAACGAGGACACTCGCCAACGATGTTACGGTCGGTCAGGAATTCGCCTGTCACCTCGTCGCAATACTGCTCTTCTGTTATCTCCTCCAGAGCACCTTTGTCATACAGGGTCTTGAAGAAGTCGCTGGCAAACTGATAGTGTGTCTTACTCGTAGTACGTGAGAAGATATCGAATGAGATGCCGAAGTCCGCAAACGAATCCTTGATGATTTTGTGGTATCTGTCCACCACCTCCTGTGTGGTGATGCCCTCCTGCTTAGCGCGGATGGTAACAGGTACGCCGTGCTCGTCAGAGCCACAGACGAATATCACCTCTCTGTTCTTCAGTCTCAGGAAACGGGCATAGATGTCAGCTGGGATATACACTCCAGCCAAGTGACCTATGTGTACTCCGCCATTAGCATAAGGCAGGGCGGCAGTAATTGTTGTTCTCTTGTAATTCTTTATTGCCATATATCTTTTTATAATTTTTTTTCGTGCGTGCAAAGGTACGAAAAAGTGCGCAAAACACCAAACAAAAATGAAAAAAACAATATTTTTCTTGTCGGTATCAGCAAAAAAATGTTACTTTTACACCGAAAAAGCATTATTTTGAAATACCATTTGGTATAAAAGAATGGGAGGATGACCTTAGCCTTCGGCGAAAGCCGATAGGGGGAGGGTGACCTTTCCTGATTTAGGTTGACTGTCAGTATGTCCAAACCCTAAGATTAGTTGACTTGGTTAAACATTAAAACTTATTTAGGTTGACTCTCATCTTTTAACCCTGCAATAGGTTGACGGATGTTGTCATAACCCTAATCTTAGTTGACTGGATGCAAAAGTAAACATATTCTAGGTATTATGCAAGAGAAAGTTGATATTTTTTCTTATATTCCCTATATATGTCCTTTTTTGTTTTTCTTTAATATACATTTCCCTATAGCTTGTCCAGTGCTTTTTCAGTTCTCCTGTACAATTGCAGGCCTCCTTTGGCGTCATCATATCGATACTCATATGCGGCCGTTCCTCGTTATAGAAGGAGACGGCCAGTATTACAGCCTCTATAACCTCTGCAAGAGATGTGAAACGCATGCCTTTCAACAGTTCGTTCTTCATCGTGTTATTGATTCTTTCTGCCTGAGGATTCTCTTTGGGGTTTCCGTCCTCTGTCATACTGATACGGATACCGTGTTTCTTCAAAAGTTCCACGTAGCGGGCACTTGCATACTGT
The DNA here is from genome assembly GCA_946405805.1 of uncultured Prevotellaceae bacterium. Lineage (GTDB taxonomy): Bacteria > Bacteroidota > Bacteroidia > Bacteroidales > Bacteroidaceae > Prevotella. The sequence continues at coordinate 2,952 of CAMJIL010000056.1, forward strand.
ACGCCTCGGTCTGAATGATGAATCAGCGTAAGCTGCTCCTTATCTGTGTTTTCTATACGCTCCAATGCCATCTGGAAGGCACGCAGAGGATATTCCGTATCCAACGTAGGGCCTATTGCCCAGCCAACAATCTCCTCAGTATAAGCATCCAGTATCATGGACAGGTAGCAGAAGCTGTAACGGGTATCATTCAGCCAGATGGGAATATAGGTAATGTCACTTACCCACAACTGATTGGGGGCAGTCGGGATAAGGTCTTTGATGAGGTTCGGATAGAGGGGCAGGCCATGCCTTGAGTCTGTTGTACGAGGTTTGCGTATACGCTGCTTGAGCTTCAGACCATATCTGTTTATAAGGGCTTCAAAACGGTCACGGCCCATAGGCCTGTTGCCTATGAAATCACGCTTATACATGTGCCACAACTTTATGCCGCCAAGACCTGGATCCTTCTTGCGTATCTCAAGAATATATGACAAGGCAAACTCTTCCTGGATTATTCTCCTCATCAGAACTTCCTCGTCTCTCTGAAAATAAGCCTGCTTCGATACACCAAGCAGTCTGCACAGGCTTTCTATTAGGATACTTGTCCCTGTCCTGTGCATGCAGGTTAGTCACTGCTTGGTGCCAGCTTTTTTTCGGATGGAGATGTTAAACTGCTTCTCGGCTACAAAGGTACGAATCCAATTTGAAATAGTCCAATCCGAGACAAGAATAATTTTCGCAATTCTTGTTTTTCCCATGTGTTGGTCACGAAAAAGAGCGATTACTTTCTCGTAATACAGTCTTTGTTTTTCTGAACGATAATACTTCATCTTGTTGACTTTTTATGAGTCAACTTTTTTCAGGGTAAGACACTTTATTCATGGTTCAGGAAGAATCTAACAAAATATCCAGCGTACGAGGATAATAGAAAAAGATATTTCATAGATTTGATTGATTATTTGCATAAAAATCTACATGAATAGTTTGGAAAGTGTTGTCAGGATTTCTGTCAAATATCGTATAGATATTACAAACAAAAAACTAAATAACTATAAACAAGATGCCAAGGGCCAGGTGAGTGACACAAGATGGAAGATGGCTGATGTATGATGGCTGATGTATGATTGAAGAGGTGAGAACTAAAAACTAAGAACTAGAAACTAAGAGCTAAGGACTAAGATGGCTGAAAGCATATGTCTTATTTTAAATATGGTTGACACCAAAAGTTCAAAATTATGGTTAATCAACC
>CAMJIL010000057.1 GCA_946405805.1 uncultured Prevotellaceae bacterium
GATTATTTGAAACTTCAAGTATCATTTATAACAATACTTAAAGTTATAATCATACATATATATATAAAATATTTTGTGTATTTGTATTTTTTTTTATACCTTTGTGCGATATTTATAATTCACAAGCCCCTCCTAACCTCCCCAAGGGGAGGAGTCTCATCCGGGCGGTTCTTCCCCCTTGGGGGAAACGAGGGGGCTTAACTTCTAACTCCTTTTGTGTATTTGATAAAAAATGATAATGACGCTTTTCATGAAAAATAATGGTAGAATACTTGTATTGGCGATGTCTGTCATAGGCATCATGCTATTCATGTATGCATGCTCGAAAGATGGTGAGACTATCTATGAATTCAATCCTGACGAGCCGCAGGCTGTGAAGGCTCCGATAGTAACGGTTATATATAGTGCTAAAGCACTTGGCGATCGCCAGTCTAATGACTTAATCTATAAGGGAGTGGAGCAGGCGGCCGTGCAATATGGCGTTGATGTCCGGCAGTTTTCGCCGGAAAGTTATGATGAGGGGATGGCTTATCTTCGCACCATGTTCAACTATGTGAGTTCGTCGAAGAATGATACTCCCCGTCAGCTTTATATCGTCTGTGCTACTGAATACGATGAGTATATCAGAGAGAATAGCCATGTCTTTGCTGAGAATCCCAATGCAGAACTGCTCTATGTGAATACATCCGTGCCGCTGGAGGAGGGATGCGGCTCCACACTTTATATGCCCTATTACGGGGTGATGTACGAGGCAGGGGCGCTTACGTCTGCAGTTTTTAATAAGGAAGAGGTTTTTATCGTGGGTGCAAATCCTGTAGATGAAGCTGTAAAGGAGGCAATAGACGGTTATACAGACGGCTTCGATTCCGAGTATTATGAATTTGAAGGCGATTGGTTAGCCGAAAGGGGATACTACGTCCATTACCTCGGGGAGAATTCGGGTGAGGGCTATCATATTCCGGATTCCACTGCAGCCCATTTGCTGGTCTATCCATTCCAGGAATTGTCGTTTTATGATGTGCCGGTATATGTGCCTGTTTGCGGAGGCTCGGCAAACAAGATGAACTATCTGATGGATGTTTTGGGAGAAGCGTATTATGTGTTGGGGGTAGATGTAGATTTGCACAAAACGAATTCTCCGTTGGCTGCCGTAAGACATTTGGACAGGGCTATGATACTTTGTGTAGGACAATGGCTTTCGTCAGATGGTCTGCCTCATCACCAGACCCTTGGTCTTGCCTCAGGATATACAGAAACAGTGATTAATCTTGATTACACTCTCGGGGCAAAGGATTACTTCGAGATTTTGGTTTCTGACGAGTTGCTCAGGCAAATCCACGCAGATGCCGTGAGAAAGGAGGAAGAGTATGGTTAAGATAGCCGATAAGAGATGGCTGCAGACAGTCGCAGCCCGTTTTGTGCCGCTCATGCTGCTTTTCAGTTCCTGTCAGCAGCAGGAAGACACTATAGTGTATCAGGACAGTCACCGATGGGTGGACAAGACGATAGCTGTGGTCGCCCCGTTGAGCGATGCTGCCAATAAGGGAAGGTTAGAGAGAACCGCCAAGTGGATGCATGAAAACTTCCAGAAAGCCCAGCTTTCAGGAGACGTGTGCATCCGATTGAACCTGCAGTGGTATGATGAAGACAGCGAGAATGCAGAAACTCTGGCCGAGCTGTTGGCAAACGACAACAGCGTGGCTGCCATTGTGGGCCCCTTCAGCAGCGAGGACGTGGAGGTGTTTGCTGCAAAATGTCAGAAAACCGAGAAACCGCTGATTACCCCAACGGCAACCAGCGAGGAAGTTATTCGACGCTATGCTGTTCCCACCCAGAATGGCCGGAACGAAGCAAAACCATTCCTCTGGTCGCTTACGGAAACAGACGTGTCCTTCACCGAAGTGTGCTTGTCGGCATACGCCAGCTATTCGCAGTTCTACACCAACAGTGATGTGACCCGCAACTACATTTCGATGTTCTCACCCGAAAACATGTATGGCAAGACATTCTTCAACTGGGTTACGTTCCAGGCCGAGAATCTCGGTTTGAGCGTCAGGCACAACAGGCAGTTCATAACGTCTGAAGAACTGAGAACCATGATGACAGAATACTTCGAGGACAAAGAAGACCATCCTCTGTCAGAAGGGATGTGTTGTGTTGTTGAAAACACACAGGAGATGTTGGAAGTGGAGCGTGCGCGTTTTGATGTTTGTTACGACCGGTTTCTGGATGAGGACGAATACGAACAGTCCTTCACCGACCCCTCCTATTCCTGGTATCGAAGAGACCTTGAGTCCAATTACCCGGTTTATTTTGCTTTCACCGGCATATCGCAGGAATCAATCAACGCCCTGAGTGACAGAGAAAAGTTGGAAGTTGAGTCTTTGCAGGGCTTTACACCTTATGCTGACCCCACTACAGGATTTGAGATGAGCTACGAAGGACGTTTCGATGTAAAGCCTACATACGAGGAATGCAAGTTTTATGACGGTCTGCTGCTGACTGCCTTTGCCTCCTATAAGCAAGCACTGGAGGACAGCCAGGATGACCTTGGAACCGTGGACAGGAATCGCGCCTTTAATGAAGTTATCTACGAATTGTGTTTCCCCAATCTGGAAGGTGCTGTAAGTGCTTCGGTTTGGAGTGCGTCGTCCATGGAACTTTACCTCGCAGCTCTGCGGGAAGGCAGACAGCCGCAGTTCCGAGGTGCTTCGGGCAAGATCAGTTTCGACCCTGAGACGTGCACCCCTGCAACAGGTTCGTGCTATATGCATTGGCAAATTATCAACGGCAAGATGCAGTGTCTGAACTATTTCAGTTCTGCCGACAACGAACGGGTAGGGAATGCGACAGCGGCATGGCGCTATCTATACGATGAGAATGAAACAGCAAAGCGTTTCGCCTCCATAGCCAAGGACGAAGAAGTTGGCATAGACTACGGTACGCTGAAAGACCAGTATGCAGTACTCGTACATGCCAGCACCGAATTTGCCAACTACCGTCATCTGTCGGACGTGCTAAACGTCTATCAGCATTTGCGCCGTGGCGGATTTGACGATGACCATATCATTCTCATTGCCGACCGTTCGGTTGCCGACAGCGACAGGAACCCCGAACCGGGTGTGGTCCGTACGAGTGTGGGCGGTCAGGACCTGATGCAGGGAGCGCAGATAGACTATGATGCCTCCAAACTGTCCGTTGCTGACATTGCTGACATACTCAAGGGGCAAGGCAGCGACCGCCTGCCTGTAGTATTGCCTGCCGATGCCGGCAATAATGTGATGTTGTACTGGAGCGGTCACGGACACAGTATAGATGACGGAGGATTCAATGAATTCGAGTGGCGCGACGAGCCTGCAGGAAAAGGCTTCACCAGCCAACTCATGCAGCAGACGGTCAGCCAGATGCAACAGGCCGGAGCTTTCCGTAAGTTGCTCATTGTTGCCGAACCATGCTATGCCGAGGCTGTAGTGAATGCCGTCCGAGGCGTGCCTGGTGTGCTTGCCATGACCGGTGCGAATGCCAAGGAACAGTCCTGGGCCGACCACTGGAACAAGTCGGGCCAGTTCTGGATGTGCGACCGCTTTACCAGTAACCTGGCTGACGCACTGAGTGCCAACCCGCAAATCACATATCGTGACTTATACCTGTATTGTGCTCAACACACGCTGGGTTCTCATGCCTGCATCATCAATGCAGAGAATTTCGGAAACCTGTATCATAGCGATCCGGCTGAGTTCGTAATAAAAAAGAAATAAAATAGTATAAGATAAATCAGAATGAAAACAAGAATATACAGCTGGTGTCTGATGACAGCCATACTTATGCTGAGTA
>CAMJIL010000058.1 GCA_946405805.1 uncultured Prevotellaceae bacterium
TTGATGCCATTTTTAAGGTAAAAAAACAAATTTGCGAGCAAAGGTAATGTTTTTTGATAAAAGAAAAAAATAATTGATAAAAATATTGTATATTTGCGGCGAAAATAGACATTGACAGGTACATGAATTCATTAGAAGACTATTTTAAGAATATATATAATGATAGTGGCGAGATGGGGTATATCCACTCTTGTCCAGAACTGATGGAATGTATTCAGCAGGTGGGTTTCCTGCCTCTGTTGGATAGTGGCATACAGGGGTATGCAGCTGAGAGTATGATGGCTGAAGAGTGTCGTTTTACGCAGTTTGATGATGGCTCGTGGGAATGGCCGCTGTGGCAATGGAAGGGTTCTGTGGTGCGTGAGGGAAACTGCGTTTATGGTAAGTTTTTTGCTGGCAAGGCAGGCTTCGTCAGTCGAGAGTGGTGGCCCGACCTCTACAACTGGCGTCGAAGCAAGAATCCTGTTCCAAAGGAGGGTGGCATAGAGGATGCTATCCTGACCATTTTACGTGAGAATGGCAGTATGATAACACGTGAATTGCGTGCTGCCTGCAACTTTACAGGAAAGAATATGCGTTCGAAGTTTGATGGCTATGTCAGCCGTCTGCAGATGGGTACTTATATCATTACAGAGGACTTTGTCTATCCTGTGGATAAACATGGAAGAGAATATGGCTTTGGTTGGGCATTACTCACCACCCCAGAAGAATTGTTAGGCCATGAAGCTTGCCTCTGTAACAGATCCCCAGAAGAATCATATCAACGCATGTATAACCACTTGTTGCAGCTGTTACCCAATGCCACAGAGAAACAGATAAAAAAGTTAATAGGTTAGTAGCTTAGAGTAATGGTTAACAATTAAAGACTTGGAACAATATAAATTATAACATAAAACAAATTGAATTATGAAAAGACTGATTTTTTGTTTGGCAGCAATGATGTGCTTGCTGAATGGTTTTGCAAAGGGAATTTATGACTTTAAGGTGAAGGATGATTTGGGTAAAGAGGTGTCTCTGTCTGAGTATAAGGGCAAGGTTCTGTTGATTGTGAATACTGCTACCAAGTGTGGCTTTACTCCTCAGTATAAGGAACTGGAGGCGCTGTATGAGAAATATAATAAGGAGGGATTTGAGATTCTTGACTTCCCCTGCAACCAGTTCGGAGCCCAGGCACCTGGTACCATAGAGGAGATTCATACCTTCTGTACTGCAAACTTTGATATCCACTTTCCACAGTTTGACAAGATTGACGTTAATGGAGAAAACGAGATACCTCTTTATAAATATCTGAAGGCTCAGAAGGGTTTTGAGGGCTTCGACAAGAGTGACAAGATGGGAGGCCTGCTCGACAATATGCTGAAAAAGAAAAATCCTGACTATGACAAAAACTCTGATATAAAGTGGAATTTTACGAAATTCCTGATATCTCGCGATGGTAGGGTGCTGAAGCGCTATGAGCCTATGGAGAAAATGGAAGCCATAGAGAAAGATGTGAAGGATTTATTGAAGATTGAACATTGAAAATTGCGGATTAAGAAGATTATTTGAAAAAAAATGCAAAAAAATTTGTTAGTGTGAAATATTATTTGTACCTTTGCACTCGCTTTTGAAAAACAAGGTGTCGGTTTGACAACCTATTCCAAGCTGAGGAAGGTTGGGTGAGTGGCTGAAACCACCAGTTTGCTAAACTGACGTGCGGGTTACCGTACCGGGGGTTCGAATCCCCCACCTTCCGCGCCTGTTTTTTATAAAGCACGCGAAGACGGTGGGTTCATCTAGTGGCCTAGGATACCGGCCTCTCACGCCGGGTACACGGGTTCGACTCCCGTACCCACTACCACAACGGTGTTCAACCACAACGGTTGAGCGCCGTTTCTTTGTTTATGAAGAGATTATTATTATATTTCGCACTTCTGCTTTGTACCATTACTTCTATGGCACAAAGGAGAAACAGCGCCTACGAAGACTATATAAATAGGTATAAGGACATCGCCATAGAGCAGATGATGAAACATCACATTCCTGCTTCTATCACTTTGGCACAGGGACTTCTTGAGAGTGGCGCAGGAAAGAGCCTGCTGACTGTTTCGTCAAACAACCACTTTGGCATCAAGTGCCATAATGAATGGACAGGAAGGCGCTTCTATAAGGATGATGACATAAAGGATGACTGCTTCAGGGTTTATGACAATGCCCGAGAGAGTTTCGAGGACCATAGCAAGTTCCTGCTGCGTCCAAGATACCAGTCACTCTTCAGCCTGAAGACAACAGACTATAAAGGGTGGGCGAGAGGCTTGAAAGCCTGCGGATATGCCACAAATCCCCAGTATGCTGACAAACTGATTGGCCTCATAGAGCTGTATGGGCTTTATGAATATGACTATGCCAAGAAGTATGACAAGTTCATTGCTACACATTCTGGCGCCAATACTTCAGGACATTACGCAAACCATCGCATATACTATCGCAACAAAAACTACTACCTCGTAGCAAATGGCGGAGAGACATTCAAATCGCTTGCTGAGGAGGTAGGTGTCAGCTATCGCAAGTTGGCAAAATACAATGAGCGAGACAAGAAAGATGTCTTGAGCAAGGGCGATATTATATATATGGAGAAGAAACGCTCCAAGGCTGAGAAGATGTATAAGAACCAGCCTCATGTAGTGAGGGCAAATGAAAGCCTGTATGATATAGCACAGCTTTATGGTATTCGCCTGAAATATCTATATAAGAAGAATGGACTTCCTCTGGACTATGTTCCAAGACCCGGAGATAGGTTGAGGGTGTATTAAAGTTAAGAGTTAAGAGTTAAGAGTTAAAAGTTAAGAGTGAGAAAACGAAAACGATAACGAAAACGAAAACAAGATAAATGGAATTAGCAACTAAGTATTCTCCACAGGAGGTGGAGTCAAGATGGTATCAGTATTGGATGGACAATAAGCTCTTTGCTTCTAAGCCAGATAGCAGGGAGCCTTACACTATAGTTATTCCACCACCAAATGTGACAGGTGTCCTGCATATGGGACATATGCTTAACAATACGATTCAGGATATCCTTATTCGTAAGGCACGTCTTGATGGAAAGAATGCTTGTTGGGTGCCTGGCACAGACCATGCTTCTATTGCTACAGAGGCAA
>CAMJIL010000059.1 GCA_946405805.1 uncultured Prevotellaceae bacterium
CTACACAGATTTTAGCCGATTATTTTTCTTTTATTGCACTTTTCTATGCAATAATCAGATTTTACTTAATGCTAATACCCAACATCGTGAGGTCGTCATTAGGCTCTGCTCCGTCACGGAACTTCTCTACCTCATCCTCCATCACCTCAACAGCCTGACGAGCATTCTGGAACTTTGTATTAGACAGCAAATCAAGCAGATGATCATCGCCGAACTGTTCCTGTGCCTTGTTCTCTGCCTCATTAAGGCCATCGGAATAAAGGAATAACGGACACCCCTTGATACTCTCTATACTCTCGCCTTCATATTCCAGGCCAGGCCATAAGCCTATGGGGGCATTGGGCAATACGTCAACGAACTTACCCTCCGGCAGGATCACTGGTGGATTATGGCCTGCATTACAGAAATCCAGATGTCCCGTCTTGAGATCCACTAGTCCGATGAACATAGTTACGAACATTCCCTGTTCGTTATCTTCCGTCAGTGCGGCATTCATACGGGTAAGTATCTCCGCAGGCATCATTTGCTGAGTGGCAAATGTACGGAACAGTCTGTTGGCCTGTGCCATAAACAGCGAAGCCGGTATTCCCTTTCCACTAACGTCTCCAAGACAGAAATACAGGCTGTCACCCTCAAGGAGATACCCGAAGAGGTCACCTCCCACAGCCTTTGCAGGCTTCATGGCACCAAAGAGATCCAAGCCTTCTCTATTTGGGAATACGCTTGGCACCATCGACTGCTGTATATCACGTGCAATGCGCAGTTCACTCTCTATACGTTCCTTTGCTGCTGTCGTCTCCTCAAGCTTATCATATGCCTCCTGCAGTTTCTGATGGGCTGCAGCAAGTTTATGTGTCGACTTACGTTTGTGAAGTGTGTATATTACAAAGAATGTCAATATCAGCACCATTGCCACCGCTCCTGCTATAAGCCTCTGGCGAGCCATATCTGCCTGTTGACGGGCTATCTCCGACTTCTTGCCATTGGTGTCATAGATAGTAGCAAGCTCTGCTGTAGTACTGTTCTTATGTGCCACAATAGCACTGTCGAGCAGGTCAAGGATCTTTGCGCCTACAACTCTTGCAGAATCCAATCGCCCTGATTCGGCATTGGCATGATACTTAGGCAGCATATACAGTTGAATATTGTCGAGCGAGGGTTTCAGGCCTACCTCTTCAATCATTTTGTCAAGATACCTGTAGTTATATGCTGCCTCTGCATAACGCTCTGCTGCAACGAGATAGTCGTTGGCATTAATATGTCCGCGAGGGGTCTTAGAGTATTCCGTCTCCCAGAAAGCCCTATATGCCTCAGCAGCCTCAGCAGGTTTGCCAAGACCCTGAAGAGCCACAGCTCGCATAATCTCTATCCTACCCTGATATTCATCGAAATATTCTAACCTTGCATCATGTTTCTCACGATACTTATTCAGAAGCATCTCCGTACGGTCAATCCAGTAGATAGACTCTGCATAACGACGGGTATTGATATAAGCCATACTCGTATAGACAGTGCCTATTACCGCCTCTTGGAAGCCCCTTCCAGTGGTATCTGTCTGCCAACGGTTAGCATAATGTCCTCGTGCTATAAGAAAACTTTCCTTGGCCTCTTCATCACGTCCCAGATTGATTTGACAACACCCGATATTATTTAACAATATCGCATAGTCAATATCCGATCCGAAACCTCGCTCCTGCATCTTCTTGACTGCAGGCACAGCTATTCGCATAGAACCCTCGAAGTCTCCTCTTACAAGCAACAGTTCCGAAAGACGACGAGCCACCTTAATATAACTAACATGGTCGTTATCGTCTTTTATCTCATGTTCAAGAGCACTGTGATAGCATTCCTCCGACTTCTGGTACTGTCCCTTGTGATAATATGCGGCACCACGCCATCTGTCGGCATTGAGGGGAGATATATCCCCAACCTTCTCGAAACTGTCGGTAACAGCAATCATGCGGTCATAATCCTTATGAGTACCTATATCGAATATCAGACTGTCAGCCTTCGAAGCTCTGAGCTTTCTGGCGGTTCTTGTCTGTCCACAAGAAGAAATCATTATGACACATGTCAGTGCTAATAAGCCCCCTATTAACCTTACCAGTTTACGATCAATCATTGTTTTTTCTTATTTCTGGCGGCAAAGTTAATAAAAAAATCGATACCAAGATGGTTAATTTCCGTAAAAATGTCGTATGTAATGAAGATTTTTATTAATTTTGTAGCTTGTAAGAATCAAAACATAACAAAACAATTATAAAGACCAATATTTATGAACGAACAGAACGCATCAATCAAGCCATATGTTATCGGCTTGGACTTAGGAGGAACAAACTCGGTATTCGGCATTGTAGACGCCCGTGGTGATATAAAGGCTACTACAGCCATCAAGACTGGCGGCTATGATAAGGCAGAAGACTATGTCGACGCTTGTGTTGAAGCCCTTCAGGTAATCATCGAGCAGGTTGGCGGCATCGAGACCATCAAGGCGATGGGTATCGGAGCTCCTAACGGTAACTATTACAACGGAACAATCGAGTTTGCGCCAAATCTTCCATGGGCTCACAATGGAGTAGTACCCCTCGCAAAATTGTTCAGCGAGCGCCTTAACAATATCCCCGTAGCCCTCACCAACGATGCTAATGCCGCAGCTATCGGCGAGATGGTATATGGTGTGGCACGTGGTATGAAGAACTTCATCGTCAT
>CAMJIL010000060.1 GCA_946405805.1 uncultured Prevotellaceae bacterium
AAAGTCTTTTACCTTCTTGTATGTGATGTCGAGCGCTGATGACATCTTGTCACCATATTTCGCTTCGAATCCTCCTGATGAGAATCCTATTTTCTCCACCATGTCGGCATTAATGACAGACAGTCCTTCCTGTTGTCCACTACTTATGAGCATAGGCCTGTAGACCTCCACATTATTAATATAAACAGAGTTCTCGTCGAATGATCCTCCTCGTACGTTATATTGCGATGACAGTTCGTTATGAGTCGATACACCTGCCTGCTGTTGGATGAGTTCCTCTACGGCATTGCCAGTAGTAGATGGTCCTTGTTTTGCGTCTTTTATGTCCAACTGTTCAGTGCCTGATGTCTGTCGTCTGCGCTCTGTCACTGTTACTTCCTGCAGGGCTTCCATAGGTTGCATCACCAGCGTTATCGTCATCCGGCCCTTGGGTTTGCGGAACACCCTCTTCCTACTGGCATAGCCCACCATCGAGAATCTTACCTCTACAGAGTCCTCGCTTTGCAGATTGAGTGAGAACTCACCCTTTAAGTCGGTCATCGTCACTTTTCCCTGTTTCAGGCAGGATACGGTAACAAGTTCGAGAGCCTTCTCTTCATTGTCAACCACTTTGCCTTTAAGCGTAAAGTCGTCGGCATGTATCGGCAAAACGGCAGTTAGCAGTAATGTAAGCATTACGGCTGCAACTCTCTGTTGCCAGCTATATATATATGTATGATGTGATATAGCGTTCATTTTTACAAATAACGCACATTGTTGCAGATTTATTGTGCTCTTTGTGGCAAATCTTACAGATTCGTCATCATTCCGATTTCAGGACCCACACCTTATGTGAGTGACTGCCCCTGTTGGTGATGTGGGAATTCGGGTCGGCAACTATCTTACGCAAGTCGTGTGATGCTGCCGTTCTGCAGAATCTAAAATTCTCCAATATATTGAAGATAAAATCCCATTTATTTTGTTTTTTTGTTCCTTCGGCAAACTTTTGCGAACTAGAAAAGGGATTGAAAACTATTGCGAACGTAAAAGTTTGGAGGATTCAGGAAAAAGCATTACCTTTGCACTATGATTTACGAAATAGTCATAGGAATACTGGTGTATGCAGTGCTGTTTGTAGTGACGGTGCAGAGTAGCCGGCGTAAGGTGCAGGACTTGCAGGCCCGCCTTGACAAGGTGCACAGCCTTCAGCAACAGCAACAGGCTCAAAGCCAGCAGAGCGTCGCCCAGAACGAAGCCAAGATTCGTGAGCTGGAGGTACTTCTAAAGAAACTGGGCGACGAGAACTCTCTCCTGCGACTTGAGCTTGAGGAAAAGAAGGCTACCCTCGCGTATAATAATGAGGTGGCACTTATAGAAAACGAGAAGCGCCAACAGGCAGAGACCATCGTATTCTCCTCCGACATATATATCCACTTGCAGGAATGTATGGAGGCCGGTAAGAGCCTGAACTATCACGACTGGCTGGATCTGGCCCGGTTGGTAGACGGCGTATATACAGGCTTTACAGAGAAACTGTACAGTCTCTATCGTATGACCGAACAAGACTATCACGTGAGCCTACTTATTAAAGTGCGAATCCAGCCGAAGGATATAGCCCTGCTTACAGCTCACTCAAAGGAGAGCGTTGCCTCTACTCGAAGCAGGCTTTATCAGAAGGTCTTCGGACAGAAAGGCTCGTCGAAGGATTGGGATGATTTTGTTTTATCACTTTAAATAATATTAGGTATGATTGATTACTTGGCACAACACTTATGGCAGATGTGGGCGGTGATAGCCGTCGTATGTCTGATTCTGGAGCTTACGGCTGGTGACTTCTTCATTATCTGTTTCTCCATAGGAGCCTTCTTTGCTGCCATAGCCGCAGCATGTGGGTTGGGAATCTATATGCAGTTGCTCGTCTTTGCTGTCTTCTCGCTTATCAGCCTCTTCTGGGTTCGTCCCTTTGCCAAACGTTATCTTCACAAGGGTGAGGATAATCGTGTGAGTAATGCCGATGCTCTGATGGGGCGTCAGGGTAGGGTCGTGGAGACCATCAAAGCCGATGGTTTTGGAAGGGTTCAGATTGACGGCGACATCTGGAAGGCTGTCACTAACGAGCCACAGGATATTCCAGAAGGTACCAATGTCCTTGTGGTTGGACGTGAGAGCACGATTATTACAGTAGAGAGTATTAAGAATTAAATAATCTTTAAATAGTATTTTTCATTATGGATACAATGTTTTTCATTTTCCTGGCTATCGTGTTATTGGTGATTATCTTCGCCAAGATGGCCCTTGTTATCATCCCTCAGTCAGAGACAAAGATAATAGAGCGTTTAGGACGCTACTATGCTACTCTGCAGCCAGGTATCAACATCATCATTCCTTTTATCGACCGTGCAAAGAGTATCGTAGTGCTCAATCATGGCCGTTATCAGTATTCAACCACCATCGACCTTCGTGAGCAGGTATATGACTTCCCGAAGCAGAATGTGATTACCAAGGATAATGTGCAGACAGAGATCAATGCGCTGCTGTATTTCCAGATTGTAGACCCTTTCAAGGCAACCTACGAGATCAATAACCTGCCTAACGCCATTGAGAAACTGACTCAG